>NZ_JBVJHH010000004.1:0-308000 GCF_055586905.1 Streptosporangium sp. NPDC048886 | reverse complement strand
CCCGGCATGCCCGCGGCGGCCGACGTGACGGCGTGCCCGCGTTCGGTGAGCGCCCGGGTCAGCGCGGACCGCACCTGGGCGTCGTCCTCGACGAGGAGCACCTGTGCCACACCAACACGCTAACCTTTTCCCCAATCGGCCGGCTGCGTTGACCACGTCGTGAGGCTCGCTTGGCGGGCCGTTGACGGCGCTGGTGAGACGTTTGTTCGGTGAACAGGCAGGCCCTGCTCGGCCTGGGGGGCTGGCTCGCCGCAGCCGCCCTCACCACGGTGGCCAGCACCTGGGCGGTGTCGCTGATCGGCGTCCACATCACCGGCCAGGTCGTCCAGCCCATGACGTTCAGCGAGGTCGAGCGGACCCTGGTCAGCGCGGCCGGCAGCCCCGTCCTGGCCTCGCCCGCCGCTCCCGCCCCGCCCGGCCGGGCCATGGCGACCAGGGAGTTCTCCTACGGCCAGGGGGCCGTCGTCACCGCCTGCGACGCGGGCCGGGCCGTCCTGCTGTCGTGGAGCCCCGCCCAGGGCTACGGCGTCGACAGGGTCGAGCGGGGCCCCGCGTCCGCCGTCTCGGTCGAGTTCACCTCCGGCGGCGAGAGCACGACGATCCGCGTCACCTGCCCGGCCGGCGCGCCGGCGGCGACGACCTGGTCCACCACCGCCGACTGAGGTCTCCCGGGCCGCCCGCGGACCGGGCTCCGGGCGCGCGGCGGAGCTCAGGTCTCCTCGGCGAACCGTTCGGTCCGGTCGGTCTCGCCCGCCACGAGCAGGATGTCGCCGCCGTTGACGACCGTGCCCGAGGTGGCGTAGGTGAACCTGCCGCCGGGCTTCTTGATCCCGACCACGGTCACCCCGTACTTCTTGCGGATGCCCAGCTCGCCCAGGGACTTGCCGTCCGCCCACTGGGGAGCCTTGGTCTTGACCAGGGCGTAGTCCTCGTCGACCTCCACGTAGTCGAGCATCCGGCCGGTGACCAGGTGCGCCACCCGCTCGCCCATGTCGTGCTCGGGCTGCACCACGTGGTGGGCGCCGACCCGCCCCAGGATCCGGCTGTGCTGCAGGTTGATCGACTTCGCCCAGATGTCGGGCACGCCGAGGTCGGCCAGGATGGAGGTGGTCAGGATGCTCGCCTCGATGTCGTTGCCGATGCCGACCACCGCCCGGCCGAACTCGGCGATCCCCAGCTGGGTGAGCGCGTCGGGGTCGGTGGAGTCGGCGCAGACCACGTGGGTGAGCTGCCCGGAGAACTCCTGGACGTTCTTGGGGTCGCTGTCGACCCCCAGCACCTCGACGTCGCGGCCCGCCAGCTCCACCGCCAGCGCACCGCCGAACCGGCCCAGGCCGATCACCACGACCGCGTCGCCGCGGTTCTTCTTGTCAACCAACGAGGGGACGCTCCTCCGGATAGCGGAACCGACGGGTCTGGACGTGCAGCGCCAGCGCGGCGCCGAGGGTCACCGGGCCGAGCCGGCCGATGAACATCAGGGTCGTCAGGACCAGATGCCCGCTGGTGCCGACATCAGGGGTGATCCCCGTGGACAGGCCGACCGTGCCGAACGCGGAGACCACCTCGAACAGTACGCGGTCGAGCTTGAAGGGGGTGAGCATCATCATGACGAACGTGCCGGCGGCGACCGAGGCCACGCTGAGCAGGGCTATGGTCAGCGCCTGCCGCTGGAGCTGCTCGGGGACGCGGCGGCGCCCGGCCGTGACATCGGGCTCGCCGCGGAGCTCGGCCAGGATGACGTAGGCGAGCAGCGCGAACGTCGTCACCTTGATGCCGCCGCCGGTGCTCGCGCTGCCCGCGCCGATGAACATCAGCACGTCGCTGATCAGCCAGGTGTTCTCGTGCATCTGGGAGACGTCGACGGAGTTCAGGCCGCCGCTGCGGGTCATGGCGCTGTGGAAGAACCCGGCCATGACACGCAGGCCGGGGGAGAGCGCGCCCAGCGTGCCGGGGTTGCTCCACTCGGTCGCGGTGACGGCCAGGGTCCCGCCGGCCAGCAGGACGGCGGTCATCCCCAGAGTGATCTTCGCGTGCAGCGACCAGCGCGACGGGCGGCGCCAGTTCTGCCGGAGCACGGCGTAGACCGGGAAGCCGAGGCCCCCGGCGACCACCGTCAGCGCCAGCGGGAGGCAGATCCACGGGTCGGTGACGAACCGCATCATGCTGTCGGGCCAGAGCGCGAACCCGGCGTTGGTGAACGCCGAGACCGCGTGGAAGATCCCGTAGTACACGGCGCGGCCGAACGGCTCGCCGTACCCGGTGACGAAACGGGCGGACAGGATCACGGCGGTCAGCGTCTCGACCACCAGCGTGACCTTGGCGACGCCCGCGATCACCCGGCGCACGTCGCCCGGCCCCAGCGTCTTGGTCTCGGCCTGGGTGTTGAGCCGGGCGCGCAGGCCGATCCTGCCGGAGACGACCAGCGCGAGGATCGAGGCGAGCGACATGATCCCGAAGCCGCCGATCTGCATCAGCACCAGGATCACCAGCTCGCCGAAGAGCGTCCAGTGCGCCGCCGTGTCCTGCACGGCGAGTCCGGTGACGCAGACCGCCGAGGTCGCGGTGAACAGGGCGGAGGTCCACGTCCCCGCCCGCTCCTGCTCGACGGCGATGGGCAGCGACAGCAGCGCCGCGCCGCTGAGGACCACCGCGAGGAAGGCAGCCACGACGACCCGCGAGGGCGTGTTGATCTGCCGGACCAGGTTCTTCACAGAGGGTGAGAATACGCTCATGTCGCACCTGCGGGCGTAGCCTGAGGTAGTGCTGAGGCGGACGATCGAGGCGTCGGAGGTGCAGTCGCCCGGGCAGTTGACGGAGCTGCTCGACCGGGAGGCTTACCTCGCCGACGAAGGGCTGGCCACGGCGGCGTTCCTCGCGCTGCGGATGGGCCGGCCGCTGCTGCTCGAAGGGGAGGCCGGCGTCGGCAAGACCGAGCTGGCCAGGACGCTGGCCGCGGTGCTGGGGGCGCCGCTGATCCGGCTGCAGTGCTACGAGGGGCTCGACGGTCCCCAGGTGCTCTACGACTGGGACTTCGCCCGCCAGCTCCTGCACCTGAAGGCCGCCGAGGCCGGCGGGGTGACCGACGCCGCCCGGCTGGAGGTGGAGGTCTACGACCGGCGGTTCCTGATCGCCCGGCCGCTGCTCAAGGCGGTCGAGACCCAGCCCAGCGTGCTGCTCATCGACGAGATAGACCGGGCCGACGTCGAGTTCGAGGCGATCCTGCTGGAGGTGCTCTCGGACTTCGCGATCTCCATCCCGGAGCTCGGCACGGTCCGCGCCGAGCGGCCGCCGGTGGTGGTGCTGACCTCCAACCGCACCCGCGAGGTGCACGACGCGCTGAAGCGGCGCTGTCTCTACCACTGGCTGGAGCACCCTTCCTTCGACCGGGAGGTGGCGATTCTGCTGCGGCGCCTGCCCGCCTGCTCCGAGACCCTCGCCGAGCAGGTCGCCAAGGCGGCCGTACGGCTGCGCGGGGCCGGGCTGGTCAAGCCGCCCGGGATAGCCGAGACCATCGACTGGACCGAGGCCCTGCTGACCCTGGGCGCCCGGGAGCTGGACCCCGACCTGGCCGCGGCCACTCTGGGCGCCCTGCTCAAGCACCGGGAGGACCACGAGACCGTGCTCGGGAACGGGGTCTTCGGTGACCTCCGCCGCTGACGGCCCCGGCCGGCCGCAGGACGCCCCGGCCGTCGCCGCGGCGGCCCGGGACCCGGCGGGCCCCTGCGCCGAGACGGCCTCCGGGGACCCGGCGGCCTCCGGCGGCGCGGGGACGGCCCGGGACCTGGTCGCCGTCATGACCGGGTTCGCCAGGACGCTGCGCGCCGCGGGGGTCCCCGCCGACCACGAGAGGACCCAGGGCCTGCTGCGCGCGCTGTCGCACCTGGACGCCGCCGAGCCGCGCGACGTCTACTGGGCGGGCCGGTTCACCCTGTGCGCCTCGGCCGACGACCTGCCCCGCTACGACCGGGTCTTCCACGCCTACTTCGGCGGGCTGCGCGCGGGCCGCCCGAGACCGGCCGCGGTCACCGTCACCCGGCACACCGCCACCATGTCCGGCGGAGCGGGCGGCGGCGACGACAGTCCCGCCCCGGTGGCCAGCGCGAGCGCGGCGGAGGTGCTGCGCAACCGGGACGTGGCCAAGCTGACCGGGGCGGAGCTGGCGGAGGTGCACCGGCTGCTCGCCCTGTTCCGGGTGGGGCGTGAGCAGCGCAGGTCGCGGCGGCTGCGGCCGTCGCACCGGGGGCGGCTGGACAGCAGGGCGACGATCCGCGAGACCCTGCGGCGCGGCGGGGAGACCGCCAGGCTCCGCTACCGCTCGCACCGGACCAGGCCCCGCAGGGCCGTGCTGCTGGTGGACGTCAGCGGCTCCATGACCCCCTACGCCGACACGCTGCTCCGCCTGGCCCACGCGCTGGTCAGGTGCGAGCCGCGGGCCACCGAGGTGTTCAGCGCCGGCACCCGGCTCACCCGGCTCACCGCCGAGCTGCGCCACCGCGACCCGGCCACCGCGATGGACGCCGTCTCGCGCGCCATCCCCGACTGGAGCGGCGGCACTCGGCTGGGTGAGGAGCTCAGGAAGTTCCTGACGCTGAACGACGCCAGGGGAGCGGTGGTGGTGATCGCCTCCGACGGATGGGAGCGCGGCGACGTCTCGCTCCTCGGCGCGGAGATGGCCCGGCTGGCGCGGATGGCGCACCGGGTGATCTGGGTCAACCCCCACAAGGGGCAGGAGGGCTACCGCCCGCTCACCGCGGGGATGCGCGCGGCCCTGCCGCACATCGACGACTTCGTGGCCGGGCACAGCCTGGCCGCCTTCGAGGAACTGGCCGCCCTGCTGGGAGGGACGCATGCGTGACGTGCTGTCGCAGATCGTACGGTGGTGGGAGTCCGGGCGGACCTTCGGACTGGCCACCGTGGTGGACACCTTCCGCAGCGCGCCACGGCCGCCGGGCGCGTCCATGGCCGTGCTGGGGGAGGAGGCGGAGGGCAGCGTCTCGGGCGGCTGCGTCGAGGGGGCCGTCTACGAGCTGGCCCGGGAGGTGGTCGCCACCGGCACGCCGGTGCTGCAGCGGTACGGCGTGAGCGACGACGACGCCTTCTCGGCCGGTCTGACCTGCGGCGGCATCCTCGACGTGTTCGTCGAACCGGTCTCGCGCGAGACCTTCCCCGAGCTGGGGGCGGTCGCCACGTCGATGCGGGAGCGCGAGCCGGTGGCGGTGGCGACCGTGCTGGCCGGGCCGGGCGCGGTCGGCGCCCGCAGGGTGGTCTGGCCGGACCGCTCCGCCGGCTCACTGGGCGTGGCCCGGCTGGACGAGGCGGTGGACGACGACGCGCGGGGCATGCTCGCGCAGGGGCTCACCGGGGTCCGCCGGTACGGCTCGCACGGCGAGCGGCGGCTCGACGAGCTCTCGGTCTTCGTGCACTCCTTCGCCCCGCCGCCCCGGATGCTGGTCTTCGGCGCGATCGACTTCGCCGCCGCGGTGGCCCGGATCGGCAAGTTCCTCGGCTACCACGTGGTCGTGTGCGACGCCCGCCCGGTCTTCGCCACGGCCAAGCGCTTCCCGGAGGCCGACGAGGTGATCGTCAAGTGGCCGCACGACTATTTGACCTCGACCACCGTGGACGAGCGGACCGCGATCTGCGTGCTCACCCACGACCCCCGCTTCGACGTCCCGCTGCTGGAGGTGGCCCTGCGCACCCCGGCGGGCTACGTCGGCGCGATGGGCTCGCGCCGCACCCACGAGGACCGGCTGGCCCGGCTGCGCGAGGCGGGCCTGGAGGAGGCCGAGCTGAAACGGCTCCGCTCGCCGATCGGGCTGGACCTGGGCGCGCGGACGCCGGAGGAGACCGCGGTCTCCATCGCCGCCGAGCTGATCCAGCTCCGCTGGGGCGGTTCGGGACAGCCCCTCACCGACGGCTCCGGCCGGATCCACGGTGACGGGCCGCAGGCGTGATCACGCGGGGGGAGGCCGCCGCGCGGGCGCCGGTCGCGGGGCTGCTGCTGGCGGCCGGCTCGGGCTCGCGGCTCGGCACGCCGAAGGCGCTGGTGGAGTTCGGCGGGGAGCGGCTGGTGGACCGCGGGATCCGGCTGCTCCACGACGGCGGCTGCCATCCCGTGGTCGTCGTGCTCGGGGCCGCCACCACGCAGGTGCGCGGGGCGGTGGCCGTACGGAATCCGGAGTGGCGCTCGGGGATGGGCTCCTCGCTGCGCGTGGGCCTGGGCGCGCTCCCCGGTGACGTGCGGCACGTGGTGATCGCCCTGGTGGACCAGCCGTTCGTCGGCCCGGGGGCGGTGCGGCGGCTGATCCGGGCCGCCCGGGACGGCGCCTCGGTCGCCGTCGCCACCTACGGCGGGGCGCCGAGAAACCCGGTGCTGATCGCCAGGGAGCACTTCGCGGAGGTCGCCGCGCTCGCCACCGGCGACGTCGGCGCCCGGCCGTTCCTGCGGGCGCACCCCGAGCTGGTCGTCGGCGTGCCCTGCGACGACGCCGGCGACCCGGCCGACATCGACACCCCGGCGGACCTGTCCGCGCTGCGCGCGGCGCGGCGCCCGTCGCGGGCGCCCTGAGCTCTCAGGGGCGCGGCAGGGCCGCGCCGCGTGGCGGATGCTCGCCCAGGCGCAGTGAGGCGACGGCGGCGCGGTGGTCGCTGCCGGCGGCCCGCTCGACACCGGCGCTGGTGGCGGTGAGGCCCCGGTAGAGGATGTGGTCGGGGCGGGTGACCGGGAAGGACGCCGGCCAGGTGAAGCCGAAGCCGGAGCCGGCCTCCTGCTGGGCGTCCGACAGCGGGGGCACCAGCCCGGCCCGCTTGCGGTCGGTGGTGGCGGTGTTGAGGTCGCCGAGCAGGAGCAGGTGCTCGCTGTCGTCCCTTTCGACGATCCTGCGGGCCCGGGTGAGGGTCTCGTCGCGCTGGGCCGTCATGCCGGGGCGGGCCGAGGCCAGGTGCATGACGTAGACGGTCAGCTCCCCCTTGGGGGTCTTGACCACGGCCCGCAGCGCCCGCACCCAGTCGAGGCCGATGTCCGCCTTGCGGGCCTCGACGATCGGGAAGCGGCTCCACAGGCCGACCGTGCTGATCTGGTAGTGGTGCGGGAAGCGGGCGCTGAGCGCCTTGGCGGCCGGGCCGCCGCCGGTCAGCTCCTGCGCGGCGACCAGGTCCCGGCCCTTGGCGAGGGCCCGTACGGCCTGTCCCGAGGAGGCGTTGGTCACCCCCACGTTGAGCGTGGCCACCGACAGGTCGCTCGGCCCGCCCGGTGGGGTGCGCAGCACCGTGGGGCCGAACATGACCCCCCACACGGCGGCCGGGAGCAGCGCCGCGACGATCACCTGCCACGAGCGGGTGAACAGCGCCCCGACCAGCAGGACCGGTACGGCGGCGCCGAGCCAGGGGAGCAGGCTCTCCAGCACGGGCGTGAACCCGCCCAGCTCCGGCAGGAGCCGGTGGCCGCCGAGGAGCAGGGCCAGCGCCCCCGCCACCACGATGATCGATCGTCTCAGCACACCACGCCCCCTCGTCCGGCACCGGGAGCTTCCCCTGCCCCGAGATGCGTACGCTACCGGCCCCGCGCCGGGGGTGCGGGGCTTGGTGCTTCGGCGGTGAGTCGATAGCCTTCTCCCCGGAGAGAAACGGAACATCATTCGGTTTCGTCGGCGCGGAAGGACGGTCTCGGGATGCGTATCGGTATGGCCCTGAACTATTCGGGGGGCTTCAAGGAGACGGTGGCCGCGCTGGCCGACTACGAGAAGGCGGGTCTCGACATCGTCTTCGTCGCCGAGGCCTACAGCTTCGACGCGGTCAGCCAGATGGGCTACATCGCGGCCAAGACGGAGCGCCTGCAGATCGCCTCCGGCATCCTGCCGATCTACTCCCGCACGCCCACCCTGCTTGCCATGACCGCCGCCGGCATGGACTACGTCTCCGACGGCCGCTTCACCCTCGGCCTGGGCGCCTCGGGCCCCCAGGTCGTCGAGGGCTTCCATGGCGTGCCGTACACCGCCCCGCTGGGCCGCACCCGCGAGGTCGTCGAGATCTGCCGCCAGGTCTGGAGGCGTGAGCGCCTGACCTACGAGGGCAAGCACTACACCGTCCCGCTCCCCGCGGACCGGGGCACCGGCCTGGGCAAGCCCCTGAAGATCATCAATCACCCCGTCCGCGACCGCATCCCCATCGTGATCGCCGCCATCGGTCCCAAGAACGTGGAGCTCTCCGCGGAGCTGGCCGAGGGTTGGGAGCCGATCTTCTACATGCCGGAGAAGGCCGCCGCCGTCTGGGGCGCCTCGCTGGCCGCGGGCAAGGCCAGGCGCGACCCGGCCCTGGGGGAGCTGGACGTCATCGCCCAGGCGCCGCTGGCCATCGGCGACGACGTGTCGGACTGGCTGGAGCTGGGCCGCCCGATGGCCGCCCTCTACATCGGCGGCATGGGCGCCAAGGGCAAGAACTTCTACAACGACCTCGCCCGCCGCTACGGCTACGAGAAGGAGGCCGAGCAGATCCAGAACCTCTATCTCGACGGCAAGAAGGACGAGGCCGCCGCGCTCGTCCCGCAGGAGCTGCTGGAGAAGATGTCCCTGATCGGCTCCGAGGGCCACGTCCGCGAGCGCCTCCAGGCGATGAGGGAGTCGGGTGTCACCACCGTCAACGTCGCCCCGCTCGGCCGCACGCACGAGGAGCGGGTCCGGCTCATCGAGAAGGTGAGGGATCTGGCGTCCTGACGCCTCCCCGCGCGGGGGTCCCGGCTCGGCCGGGGCCCCCGCCGTCTTTCCGGCCGTGGCCTCCCGCCGGACCGGCCGGTCTCGAACGGGACTCCCTTCCATTTGAAGTGTGATGTGCATCACACTTCAAATCGGAATGTACGCATCAGACGATGATGTTGTACTCCGCCGTGAGGTTCTTCCCGGTGATCGTGTGGCTTGTCGAGCGGCTCCACGTCGACCTGTGCCGTCTCAGCAGCCAGCTCTGTCGCTGAACACCGCTCCCGTCTCCCCTTTCCTCACTCCGCATGCCCGTGTCCGCTCCGGCATGCCCTTCTACGGAGTCTCCGTTCATGAAGAGGTTCTCTTTCTCCCTGCAGTTGCTGCTGGGACTGGTGGTCGGCATAGCCCTCGGGTTCGTCGCCCGCGCCGGTGACGTCACCTGGCTCACCGCCACGCTGACCGAGGTCGGCAAGATCTTCGTCCAGCTCCTCAAACTCGCGGTCCCGCCGCTGGTCTTCACCGCGGTCGTCGTCAGCGTGGCCAACCTGCGCAACGTCAACGGAGCCGCCAGGCTCGCGGGCAAGACGCTGCTGTGGTTCCTGGTCACCTCGCTGATCGCCGTGGTCTTCGGCATCGGGCTCGGGCTGGTCCTCAACCCCGGGCAGGGCGTCAACATCGCCACCGAGGGCGCCAAGGCCGTGGACCTGGAAGGCGCCGGCACCTGGGTCGACTTCCTGACCGGCATCGTCCCGACCAACATCGTCACCGCCTTCACCGAGCTCAACGTCCTCCAGATCGTCTTCCTGGGAGTCGTCCTCGGCGCCGCCGCCATGGCTGTCGGGGAGAAGGCGGAGCCGTTCCTCGACTTCAGCCGCTCGGTCCTCGAGCTGGTCCAGAAGGCCCTGTGGTGGGTCATCCGGCTGGCCCCGATCGGCACGGCCGGTCTCATCGGCAAGTCCGTGGCCAGCTACGGCTGGGACCTGCTCGCCCCGCTCGCCAAGCTCAGCGCGGGCGTCTACATCGGCTGCCTGCTGGTGCTCCTGGTGAGCTACCCGCTGCTGCTGGCCTTCGTCGGCAAGGTCAACCCGATCACCTTCTACCGCAACGCCTGGCCCGCCATCGAGCTGGCCTTCGTCTCCCGCTCCTCGGTCGGGACGATGCCGCTCACCCAGCGCGTCACCACCGACCGCCTGGGCGTGGACCGCGACTACGCCTCCTTCGCGGTGCCGTTCGGCGCCACCACCAAGATGGACGGCTGCGCCGCGATCTACCCGGCGCTCGCCGCGATCTTCGTGGCCCAGGTGTTCGACATCCAGCTCGGGGTCGGCCAGTACCTGCTGATCGCGTTCGTCTCCGTGGTCGGCTCCGCCGCCACCGCCGGTCTCACCGGCGCGATCGTGATGCTCACCCTGACCCTGAGCACGCTCGGCCTGCCCCTGGAGGGCGTCGGCCTGCTGCTGGCCATCGACCCGATCCTCGACATGATCCGCACCGCCACCAACGTGGCCGGGCAGCTCGTGGTGCCGGTCCTCGTGGCCCGCTCGGAGGGGAGGCTGGACGAGAGCGTCTTCAACGCCCCGCCGCAGCCGCTGGACGAGGCGCCGGCCGCGGCGGGGCTGCGGGGCCCCGAGCCGGTCCCGGCCTGAGCCGTCCGCCGCCGGGCGCCGGACGGCGCCCGGCCGCGGACCGGTCCCGGCCTGAGCCGTCCGCCGCCGGGCGCCGGACGGCGCCCGGCCGCGGACCGTTCCCGCCCGCCGCCCTCACGAGGACGGCCGGCCCGGCACGCGGCCGGGCGCAACGTGGACACCCCGCCGGCCGCCTCCACGGGGGCGGCCGGCTCCGGGGGAGGTGGCGGCCCCCTTTGGGAACGGCCGGCGGCGGTCAATAGCATGCGGGACATGACCGTCACCCACGCCCGGCGCCGCGAACGTCTCGCGGCACTGCTCCCCGCTCACGGAGCGGACGCGATCCTGGTCACCCGTGGCGTCAACGTGCGCTACCTGACCGGCCTGGCCAGCTCCAACGCGGCGGTGCTCGTCCGGGCCGACGCCCGCGCCACGCTGGCCACCGACTCCCGCTACGCCGAGGCCGCGCGGCGGATCTGCTCCGACATCGAGGTGATCGAGGAGCGCGACGTCGCCGGATCCCTGGTCGGGCTGGCCGGCCCGGTCGCCGTCGAGGCCCACCACATGCCCGTCGCCGACTACTTCCGGCTGGGCGAGGGCCTGACGCGCCTGTCCGGTGTGGTGGAGTCGGTGCGCCGGGTCAAGGACGAGGCCGAGATCGACCTCATCCGCGTCGCCTGCGAGCTCACCGACCAGGCGTTCTCCGACGTGCTGCCCCTGCTGCGGCCCGGGGCGACCGAGCGGGAGATCGCCAGGGCGCTGGAGTCCCGGATGATCGAGCTCGGCGCCGAGAAGCCCGCCTTCGACTCGATCGTGGCGGCCGGCCCCAACGGCTCGATCCCGCACCACTCGCCCTCGGACCGGCCGCTGGAGCGAGGCGACCTGGTCACCATGGACTTCGGGGCGCTGCACGAGGGCTACCATGCCGACATGACCCGGACGGTGGCCATCGGCGAGCCCGCCCAGTGGCAGCGCGAGCTGTACGACCTGGTCCGCGCCGCCCAGCGCGCCGGCCGCCGGGCCGTACGGCCCGGCGCCGCCACCGACGAGGTGGACGCCGCGGCCCGCGACCTCATCGCGGAGGCGGGTCACGGAGCGCACTTCGGGCACGGCCTCGGACACGGCGTCGGGCTGGAGATCCACGAGCTGCCGTTCCTGTCTCCGGTGAAGCCAGAGCCCGACAGCGAGCACGCTAGACTAGAGGATCGAGTTCCGGTCACCGTTGAGCCTGGAGTTTACCTCCCGGGCAGGGGCGGCGTCCGCATCGAGGACACGCTCGTGACGCGTGATGACGGACCGGAACTTCTCACACGGACGACCAAAGAGCTGCTTGTCCTTTAGAGCGGCCGTACGCAGGAGAAACTAGTGGCGACGACGAACGACCTCAAGAACGGCCTGGTGCTCAAGCTCGACGGCGGTGAGCTCTGGACGGTTGTGGAGTTCCAGCACGTCAAGCCCGGTAAGGGTGGTGCGTTCGTCCGCACCAAGCTGAAGAACGTCCTTTCGGGCAAGGTCGTCGACAAGACCTTCAACGCCGGCGTCAAGGTCGAGGTGGCCAACGTCGACAAGCGCGAGATGCAGTTCTCCTACATGGACGGCGACGACTTCGTCTTCATGGACACCGAGACCTACGACATGCTCCACGTCTCTCGGGTCGCGGTCGGCGACGCCGCCAACTACCTGCTGGAGAACATGCTGGCCACGGTGGCGATCAACGAGGGCAACGTGCTCTACGTCGACCTGCCCGCGGCCGTCGAGCTGATCATCGCCGAGACCGAGCCCGGCCTCCAGGGCGACCGCTCCACCGGTGGCACCAAGCCCGCCAAGCTGGAGACCGGCGCCGAGATCAAGGTGCCGCTGTTCATCACGACCGGCGAGAAGGTCAAGGTCGACACCCGCACCGGCGATTACCTCGGCCGGGCCTGATGTCGGCACGGGGTAAGGCGCGCAGGCGCGCGCTGGACATCCTGTTCGAGGCGGAGGCGCGCAGCCAGGACCCGCTGAGCGTCCTCGCCGAGCGCCTGGAGCGGGCCGAGCCGCCCGTCAACGAATACACCGCGACGATCGTCGAGGGCGTGTGCCGGCACCGGGCGCGCATCGACGAGCTGATCACCACCTACGCCGAGGGCTGGACGCTCGACCGCATGCCCGCGGTCGACCGCAACCTGCTGCGCGGCGGCACCTACGAGCTGCTGTGGATGCCTGACGTCCCCGAGGGCGTCGTCATCAGCGAATGGGTCAGCCTGGCCTCCGAGCTGTCGACCGACGAGTCGCCGCAGTTCGTCAACGGCCTGATGGCCCGCTTCAAGCAGCTCAAGCCGTCCCTGGCGCTGTAGCGCGTCCCGCGGGAGACCGGTCACCGGTCTCCCGCGGCCGCCCTGCCCTTCATCCCTCCTGCTACGCCCCGCGCCCGGAAAAGTCTCGATCAAGCGCGCGTACGGATCGCCCTTGGCCGGGCCCGGCGACCGCCCGGCGTAGGCTGGGTCCGTCACCGAAAGAGGAGGCGATCCGAAGTTGCATGCCGTAGGCATCTCCCGGCAGTCCGGCATCCCGGCGGTCCGCACCGCCGTCGTCTGGGACGTCCTGCGGGCAGTGCTGGCCGACAGGGTGTCCGCGACCGGGCGCGACCGGCTCGACATCGTCGACGCCGGGGGCGGCACAGGCGGCTTCGCCGTGCCGCTGGCCGAGCTCGGGCATGCCGTCACGGTCGTCGACCCCAGCCCTGACTCGCTGGCCGCGCTGGAGCGCCGTGCCGCGGAGGCGGGGGTGGCCGTGCGCGCCCTGCAGGGCGACGCGGCCGACCTGGGCGAGCTGCTCCCCGCCGACGGCGCCGACCTGGTCCTGTGCCACAGCGTGCTGGAATACGTGGAGGATCCGGTCAGTGCGCTGACGGCCATGGCCGGTCTGCTGCGCGAGGGCGGCGCGATCAGCGTGCTGGCCGCCAACCCGCTCGCCGCCGCGCTGCACCGCTCGATCACCGGCCGGTTCGACGAGGCCCGCCAGGTCCTGGAGGATCCCGAGGGCCGCTGGGGCGAGCGCGATCCCACGCCGCGGCGCTTCACCCGGGAGGCGCTGTCGCGGCTCCTGGCCTCGACCGGCTTCACCCCCGGAGAGGTCCACGGGGTGCGCGTCTTCGCCGACCTGGTGCCCAGCCGGCTGCTCGACGGGGAGCCGGGCGCCGCGCGCGCCCTGGTCGCCCTGGAGCAGGCGGCGGCGGCCCACCCGGTGCTCCGCGACATCGCGACCCAGCTGCACGTCCTCGGCCGTCGATGAGGCTTGCGTCGAACGCGTGTTCCCATAGGATGGCGCCGTGTCGAGGAAACAGCAGATGCCGCGTCCGGGGACGGACCTGGGCGCCGACGACACCGGCTGCCCGATCCTCCACGTCGACATGGACGCCTTCTACGCGAGCGTCGAGCTGCGCGAGCACCCGGAGCTCAAGGGCGCGCCCGTCATCATCGGCGCGCCCGGCGCGCGTGGCGTGGTGCTCAGCGCCACCTACGAGGCCCGGAGGTTCGGGGTGCACTCGGCCATGCCCATGACCCGGGCCCGCCGGCTCTGCCCCCAGGCGGTGATCATCCCGCCGAGCCGGGACAAATACGCCGAGGTCTCCCGGGGCGTCATGGAGATCTTCCGCACGTTCACCCCCGAGGTGGAGCCGATCGCCTCCGACGAGGCCTTCCTCGACGTCGGCGGGGCGCGCAAGCGCCTCGGCCCGCCGGCCGCGATCGCGGCGATGATCCGCGAGCAGGTCGCGCGCGAGCACGGGATCACCTGCTCCGTCGGCGTGGCCAACAGCAAGTTCGTCGCCAAGCTCGCCTCTCAGCACTGCAAGCCAGACGGCCTTCTGGTCGTTCCGGTGGACAAGGTGGTGGATTTCCTCCACCCGCTCCCGGTGGGCGCTCTGTGGGGCGTAGGGGAGCGTACAGAGCAGTCCCTGGTCCGGCTGGGCATCAGGACCGTCGGAGAGCTCGCCGGGGTGCCGCTCGCCACTCTGCAGCGCCACCTCGGCCAGGCGGCCGGCGCGCATCTGGCCGCGCTCGCCTGGGGGCGCGACGAGCGTCCGGTGACCCCGCACGTGCCCGACAAGAGCATCGGGGCCGAAGAGACATTCGCCACAGATGTGGACGACCCAGTAAAAATCCGCAGGGAGCTGCTCCGCCTCTCCGAACGGGTCGCCGCCAGGCTCAGGGAGGGCGGCCACGTGGGCCGCACGGTCAGTGTCAAGCTCCGCCGCGCCGACTTCAGCACCATCTCCCGCTCCCGGACCCTCCGGGAGCCGACGGACGTCGCCCAGGTCCTCTACGCGACCGCCTGCGACCTCTACACCGCCGCCGGCCTGGAGAAAGTCCGGCTCCGCCTGGTCGGGGTGCGGGTGGAGAACCTCCGTCCGGCCGGCGAGATCACCCGGCAGCTCGGCCTGGGAGAGCGGGAGACGGGCTGGCGGGAGGCCGAGCAGGCGATGGACCGGGCGGCCCGGAGATTCGGCCGGGATGCGGTGCTCCCGGCGTCGCTTGTACGCCCGCCGTTTGATGGAATGGATCCATGACGTCGCCTCCGGTTTGGACTACGTTGGACGTTTTCTTTCGTCTACGTCTACAGCCTCGTATTCTGGGGATAACCGACCGCGAGGTTCGGACACCCCGTGTCGTCCGTCACCGTCTTCCCCGTCCTGGGGCTGTCCTTGGGAGGCGCCGTGCCGCTCTCTGATCACGAGCAGCGCTTGCTCGACCAGATCGAGCAGGCCCTCTACGCTGAGGACCCGAAGTGGGCCAATACCGTAAGGATCAGTGATCCGCGCAGCCACTACAAGCGTCGCCTGGTGAAGGCCTCCATCGGCTTCATCCTGGGCATCGTCCTGTTGATGGTGGGCGTCGTGATCATCAACATCCCGCTCGGCGTCGGCGGTTTCGTGGTCATGCTCGCCGCGTGTCTGTGGGGTCTGTCAAGCTGGAAGCGGATGAACGGGTTCAGCGAGGCCGCCGCGGCCGCGCGGCCCGGGCAGCCGGGCAAGACCGGCCGCCGGGGCGGTCCCCGGCAGAGCTTCATGGAGCGGATGGAAGAGCGCTGGCGCCGCCGTAGCGACGAGCGCTAGGCCCTGTCCGCACGGACAGGGCCCGCCGGTGAGATGCGGCCACCGCCGTCGTGACGGCGGTGGCCGCATCTCACCGGCGACCGCGCGCCGCCCCCGTCGGGGGCGGCGCGGGCCGTCAGGCTCTCCCCGGACCTCCGCATGGCCAGAGTCCGCCGCCGGCCCCGGTGGTCAGGTTCTCCTCCCGCCGTGTCCCGTGACGGTCGGTCGGGTCCGGCGGTGGTCAGGTTGTGCTCCCGCCGGGTTCTCCGGTGGCCGGCCGGTCCTGTGGACCGGATCCCCCTCCCGCCGTGCCCCGTGACGGTCGCCCGGCCCGGCGGTTGGTCGGGTTCTCCTCCCGCCGGGCCGGGCGGCGGTCAGGCGTCCCGCCGGGCCGGCCGGCGGATCCGGAGGTTCTCCAGCCGGTCGAAGCCGTCCAACAGCCTCGCCCCCAGGCGTCGCGCCCGCAGGAGGGTCGAAGGCGGCAGCAGCACCGCGCGGATCCGCCTGCCCCGCGTCACGGCGGCCGCCAGCGCCCGCCGTACCCGGCGGAGATCATCGGGCAGTGCGTCGATGTCGCCGGGGGTCGGGGCGAAGAGCATCCGCTCCACCGCCGCCGCGACCCTGGCCACCGCCGCCGAGGACTCCTCGTCGAACCCGTACTGCTCGCTGAGGCGCCGGGCCAGCGCCCGGGGGCTCTCGCTCGGCTGCCGGGACATGCCGTAGTCGCACAGCGCGTCGTCGAGCTCGGCCCAGGCCGCGCCCACCGCGGCCACCGCGGTCTCCTGCCGGTCGGCTCTGACCGCCACCGCGCCGGTGGGGTCCGGGGCGGTCCCGTCGTCGCCCGGCGCCTCCGCCCGGCGGGAGTAGGAGCGCCGCCGGCGGGCGCGCAGCTCCCAGCGGAGCAGGCCGGGGACCAGCGCGATCAGCAGCACGGCCACGGCCCCGAGGCCGATCTGCGCCGCCAGGGGCGTGCCCTCCTCCACCGGGATCACCGCCGGGCCGATTTCACGGTCGAGGAGCTGGTCACGGCGGTTGCCGGTCGGCCGGCGGGGGGTGTCCGAGCCCGCGGAGCCGGTGGTGGGGTCCGTCGACGGCTCGCCGTCGCCGGACGTCGGGGACTGCGGCCGCGTGTAGAGCGGCAGCGTCGCACTGCCCTGCCCCGCGCCGCCGGTCGGCGTGGGCTCGAACCGCAGCCATCCCGTGCCCTCGAAGTAGAGCTCGGGCCAGGCGTGCGAGTCGTGGGTGCGCACCTGCCACTGGCCGGAGAAGTTGCTGCCCCCGGTGTAGCCGATGGCGACCCGGGCGGGGATGCCCAGGGTCCGGGCCAGCACCGCCATCGAGGCGGCGAACTGCTCGCAGTAGCCGGTCCGGCTGATGAGCAGGAAGTCCGTCAGCGCCGCTCCGCCGTGCCCCTGGGTGGCCAGGCTGTAGGTGAAGCCGCCGTCCTTGGTGAAGAAGTTCTGGAGCTGGACCGCCTGCTCGTAGCGGCTGGCGTCCCGCTCCGTCACCTGCCTGGCCAGCTCCCTGATCTGCCGGGGCAGGTCGTCCGGCAGCTGCAGGTAGCGCTTGTTGATCTCCGGGCCGGCCGGCGGCGCCGCCTTGAGCGACTCCGCCGTGGGCTTGGGCTCCCTCGTGGTGACCTCGTAGGCCAGCCCCTCGGCGGTGTCCTCGGTGGAGAACACCATGAGGGTGTCCCGGTCGGGCCGCCAGTCTCCCTCGATGCGGATCCGGCTGGCGGGGTAGGGCAGCGGCAGGAACTCCAGCGGCCCCCTGATCTGGTCGCTCACCTGGATCTTGGTGGTCGCCTCGGTGACGGGCAGGCTCATGTTCTGGCCCGGGGCGGCCGGCATCGGCCCCTCGGAGACCCGGTCCTCGGAATGGCCCTGCGCCGTCATCGTCCACTGCTCGCCGTCGAAGATGTCCAGCGCGTACAGCCGCAGGTAGCGTGGGACGTCGTCGTCAACGGTGTAGGTCAGGACGGTCGAGTTGCCCGGCAGTGAGAGCTGGCCCCGCAGGTTGACGATCGGGTTCGGGATGGTGATCGAGTTGCTGCCCTTCCCCTTGCCGTTGCCCACGCCGAAGCCGAACAGCGGGTCCGGCTCCAGGGTGGGCAGCAGCGAGGGCAGCAGGATGGCCAGCGCGATCGCGGCGAATCCGATGCGCTTGCCCGACAGTTGCAGGGTCCCGGCGTCGGAGGTGGGCTTCGGGGCGACGAACGACGGGGCCCGGCGCACCAGCACCGTCCTGCCCCAGTGGGTGACCCGCTCCCGCCCGTCGGCGGCCAGCAGCCCCAGGTAGCCCAGGGCCGCGACGATGAACGCCAGCCAGTTGATCGGCTCGGAGATCACCGCGGCCGGGACGGTGAACAGCGCCAGCAGCGGCAGCCCGGTGAGCGCGGCGTGGCGCAGCCGGGAGGCGAGCAGGTCGACCAGGATCGCGATCAGGCCGACACCGGTACAGGTCAGCAGGGTGATCCCGGTGTTGGCCGGCACCGGGGCGGCGTACCGCTGGATGTCGGCGAAGCCGGTGAGCAGCGGCTTCGCCAGCCCGATGAGCGACTCCTTGGTGGGGACCACCCACCTCCACACCTTTTCGTCGGTGAACACCGCCATCAGGTAGAACCACAGCGCTATCAGCTGGAGCAGCGTCACCACCGCGGTGGGCAGGGTGTAGCGGCTGCCCAGCATGCCGATCCCGGTGACCAGCAGGATGATCCCCAGACACGTCCAGAACCAGCTGCCGCCCTGGAAGAGAGGGTAGAGCGCGATCGCGACCGCTCCCGTGGCCGCGCCCGACGCCATGGGAAGTCTCATGAGCCGTCCCTACTGAGTGCGTATCGTCCGCGCTGCGCGGCCCCCTGCCACACGCTCGCGATCGAGGCGCCCGGGGGCAGCCGCACGATGCGCCAGCCCGTCCCGGCGAGGATCGCCTGCGCCGCCTGGTACTCCTCGTTCCGGCCGAGCTCCGGCCGCTCCCAGCCCGCCACGTCCAGCATCACGGCCACGGCGGTGACGTTGCCGTGCCGCAGCCGGGCCAGCGCCTGGGCCTGCTCCACGTCGACCCCGCCGAGCACCGCCACGATCAGGCCGTCGCCGCCGCCCTGCCGCAGCGCGCCGATGCCGTACTCCAGCGACCGCGCCGAGCTCGGCCGCACCACGGCGAGGGTGTCCAGCAGCGACCAGCTCAGCCCGGTGTCGGTGAGGCGCTCGGCGCCCTGGTCGGTGACCAGGCGCAGGCCGAGACCCTCGCGGGCCAGGTGCACGCCGATGGAGGCCGCGGCCGAGACCGCCACCTCGAACGACGAGCGGGGCCCCTCGCCCCGGTGCGCGTAGCGGCGGGTGTCCAGCAGCAGCGCGCCCCGGCTCTGCCACTGCTGCTCCTCGCGCCGCACCATCAGCTCGCCGTACCTGGCGGTCGAGCGCCAGTGCACCCGCCGCAGGTCGTCGCCCTGCCGGTATTCGCGCGGCGCGATGTCGTCGTCGCCGGCGGCGGCCACGCTCCTGGTACGGCTGTCGCCCCCGCCCGTCCACTCTCCGGAGAGGCGGATGTGCGGCAGGGGCACGACCTGCGGCGTCACCACGAGCGTGTCGCTGATGCTGAAGGACCTGGTCAGCTCGACCAGGCCGAACGGGTCGCTGATCCGGATGGTGAGCGGGCCGATGCCGAAACGGCCTCGCAGGTCGGACCGGACCCGGTAGTCGATCTCCCGGATGCCGTGCGGCTCCACCCGGTCCAGGACGAACCTGGGCCGTGCCCCCAGCGCGTAGGGCACGGTGTCCTCGATCATCAGCAGGCCGGTCGGCAGCCGGGTGACGTTCTCCAGCCGCAGTGTCACGGTGGCCTCGCTGCCCACCTCGGCCCTGGGCGGGTCCAGGCGCCGCGCGCAGCTCAGCCGGTAACGGGTGCGGGCCACCACCATCGCCGCCAGCAGCGGCAGGGAGACGATCAGCACCCCGATCCTGAGCAGGTCGTGTTCCCCGAGGAAGAAGGCGCACAGCAGCGCCGCGGCGCCGGATGCGAGGAACGACCGTCCGCGGGCGGTGAGCGCCTTGAGACCCGAGGTCACTTCGCCTGTGCCTCGGGGACGGGCACCCGGCGGATCAGCTCGGCCATCACCTGTGCGGGCATGCGGCGCTGGCCCTGGGCCTCGACGCTGGGCAGCAGCCGGTGGGCGAGGACGGGCAGGCACAGGTCCTGCAGGTCGTCGGGGATGACGTAGTCACGCCCGGCGAGCGCGGCGTGCGCCCGGGCCGCCCTGACCAGTTGCAGGGTCGAGCGCGGGGAGGCGCCGAGCCGCAGGTCGGGGCTGTGACGGGTGGCGGTCACCAGGTCGATGGCGTACTTCTTGACCGGCTGCGAGACGTAGACGCCGCGCACCGCCTCGATGAGCGCCCGGACCTCGGCGGTGGTGGCCACCGGTTCGAGCTTGTCCAGCGGGGAGGTGGCGCCGTGCACGTCGAGCATCTCCAGCTCGGCCGTGGGCTCGGGGTAGCCCATCGCGATCCGGGCGGTGAAGCGGTCGCGCTGCGCCTCGGGGAGGGGATAGGTGCCCTCCATCTCGATGGGGTTCTGGGTGGCGATCACCATGAAGGGCGAGTCCAGCCGGTAGGTGGTGCCGTCGACGGTCACCTGGTGCTCCTCCATGCACTCCAGCAGCGCCGACTGGGTCTTCGGAGAGGCGCGGTTGATCTCGTCGCCCACCACGATGTTGGCGAACACCGGGCCGGGCTTGAACTCGAACTCCCTGCTCTGCTGGTTGTAGGCGCTCACCCCGGTGATGTCGCTGGGCAGCAGGTCGGGGGTGAACTGGACCCGGCGCACCGGGCAGTCGATGGATCGTGCCAGGGCCTTGGCGAGCATGGTCTTGCCGACTCCGGGCACATCCTCGATGAGGAGGTGGCCCTCGGCCAGGAGGACCGTCAAGGTCAGGCGGATGACGTCGCCCTTGCCTTCGATCACCGACTCGATCGCCTGGCGGATCCGGTGCGCCGTGACGACCAGATCGTCGAGCCGAGGTGTGACGTCATGGGTTACTGCCACCAGGCCTCCATGAGGGTGCGGCGGTTTTGCGCCGGGGGGTCCGTATTTCGGGACCTTTGAGGTCCCTTTTCCATTGTGAGTACCGACACTACGACGCCGTGGGTTCGCGGGCGACTCTATGTGGGCATTAAGGCTGTTTCCGGGTGAACAGCCATAGTGTGCGCGCTGATCGTGGCGTTCTTGTCAGGCGGATGTGCCGATCTCGTGACAAGTACACAGCGTGCTCCACTTTCCACCCCCCTTCACCGCCGTCCGGCCGATTCCGTAATCGTCACGCCATCGGCCCCGTTGTCGACACGCCCGTGACATGTGAGGGGCCCCCTACCCCCTCCACCCCACTCCACCCTCGTTGACCTGGGAAAACGGCGCCGGAACCGGCCGTGAAGAGGCGCGGAATCAGTTGACGGTGGAGAGAAGTGGAGTATGGTGGTGCGCAGTGGAGAGCAGGGGCTACAGCGCCACGCGCTCCGCTAGGCACGGGAGGTGGGGCCGATGTTCCTCGGCACTCATCATCCGCGTCTCGATGACAAGGGACGGCTGTTCCTGCCGGCGAAGTACCGCGAGGAGCTGGCGGAGGGTCTGGTGATCACCAAAGGCCAGGAGCGCTGCCTCTACGTCTTCCCCGTAGAGGAGTTCCAGCGCATTACCGAGGCTCTGCGCACCGCGCCGGTGACCGCCAAGGCGGTCCGCGACTACAGCCGTGTCTTCTTCGCCAGCGCATCCGACGAGGTCGCCGACAAACAAGGCCGGGTCACCATCCCGCAGGCTCTGCGCGTATACGCCGGCCTGCGCCGTGACTGCACGGTCATCGGGGCCAACACACGGCTGGAGGTCTGGGACGCTCAGGCCTGGGACACCTATCTGGCCGACCAAGAGCAGGCTTTTGCCGATCTGTCGGAGGAGGTGCTGCCAGGGATTCTGTGACTCCACGGTCGACTCATCGGTGAAAACGTCGTTCGGCGAGGTCTCCACCCGCAACCACGATGCACGTCAGCTGATGCACCTTCCCCGGTGTCAGGTGACGGGCGGACACCCGGGTGCGGATGGGGACCTGGCCGGACGGCCCGGGGGTGGGGGCCAGCAAAGACACCGATGAACGCCCGCCGCGCATCCGAGCGAGGCGGCGAGAGGGGGGTTGCGCTTCATGCGCGCCGAAAACGACATGTCTGACCTGCAGGCTCCGGGCGGCCACGTGCCCGTGATGCTCGAGCGGGTGCTCGAACTCCTGGCTCCCGCCCTCACCGGCCCGGACCCCGTCGTCGTCGACGCCAACCTCGGCCTCGGCGGCCACGCCGAGGCCCTGCTGGCCGCCCACCCCGCGCTGCACCTGATCGGGATCGACCGCGATCCCACCGCCATCGAGCGCTCGACGGCCCGGCTGGCGCCGTACGCCGACCGGACCACCCTGGTCCGCGCGGTCTCCGACGAGCTGACCGGGGTGCTGGCCGAGGCCGGCCGTCCCCGCGTCAACGCCGTCCTGTTCGACCTGGGCGTCTCCTCACCCCAGCTCGACGAGGCCGAGCGCGGTTTCGCCTACTCCTACGACGCGCCTCTGGACATGCGGATGGACCGCGACCAGGAGCTCACGGCCGAGGTCGTCGTCAACACCTATTCGGCCGCCGAACTCATCCGGATCCTCCGGGATTACGGCGAAGAGCGATTCGCCCCGCGTGTCGCGCGCCTAATCATCAAGGAACGGGGCAACGAGGCCATAACGTCTACCAAGCGGCTTGCGGAGATTGTCCGTACGGCAATACCCGCCGCTACCCGACGGACTGGGGGAAACCCCGCAAAAAGGACTTTTCAGGCGTTGCGGATCGAGGTGAACGCGGAGTTGACAGCACTGGAACGCGCGCTCCCCGCCGCGCTCGACGCGCTGACGCTTGGCGGGCGCGTGGTCGTGCTCGCCTACCACTCCCTTGAGGACCGGCTCACCAAGCAGGTCCTCGCGGCGCGAACCAGGGAGACCAGCCCCCCCGGGCTGCCCGTCCCGCTGCCGGCTCACCAGCCGCGGTTCGCCCTCCTGACAAGGGGAGCCGAGCTTCCGAGCGAAGAGGAGGTGGCCCGCAACCCGCGGGCGGCCTCTGCCCGGTGTCGGGCGGCAGAGAGGATCCGTGAGGCAGTTGACGAGGAGTGAGTCGGACGTCCGCACCGCGCCGAGCCGGGGCGGGCGACCCGCGCGGGTGCCCCGCGCGACGCCGCAGGCGCGCAGGAGCAGGCCGGCCAGGACCGCGCACGCCGGCCGTCCGGCGGCCCAGGCTCCCGAGTCCCGGCAGGGACGCGCGCCGCGCGCTCCCTTCGTGCTGCTCGTCGTCGGCCTGCTCTGCGGTGGCCTGGTCAGCCTGCTGCTGCTCAACACCGTCCTCGCCGAGGACTACTACAAGGCCAACGAGCTCCGCGACGCCAACAGCCAGCTCCGCCTGAAGAAGGAGGAGCTGAAGAACGCCAACGCGCGGATGGAGATGCCCGGCGAGCTCTCCAAGAACTCCGCCAACCAGGGCCTGGAACCCGACTGGGACAAGGCCGAGGTCATCACCCCCGACCGCCCCGCCCGCAGCCGGACCGCAAGCGACGCCCAGACGCCCGCCGGGCAGGAGCGGGCGCCGGGCACGGGCCGGTGAGGGAGACCGGCGGGCGGGGCCCCGGCCCCGGCCGCGGCGGTTCCGCCGGAGGCTCCGGCCGCCGGGCCCCGGGCGGGCCCGGCCGTGCCGGCCGCCCGGGTGGCCCAGACCCAACGGGACGGCCGGGCGGCTCCGGCAGGCCCGCACGCCCGGAGGGCCCGGGCAGGCCCGACGGCGCCGACGGACCGGGCCGGCCGGCCGCTCCCGGCAGGCCGTCCGGCGCCGACGGCTCCGGCAGGTCCGGCGCCCAGGGTTCCGGTAAGGCGCGTCCCGACGGCTCCGGCAGGTCCGGCGCCCAGGGTTCCGGTAAGGCGCGTCCCGACGGCCCCGGCAGGTCCGGCGCCCAGGGTTCGGGCAAGGCGCGTCCCGACGGCTCCGACGGCCAGGCCAGGCCCGCGGGCCCGGGCCGGGCGCGTACGGACGGTCCCGGCAGAGCGCGTTCCGACGGCTCCGGCAGGTCCGGCGCCCAGGGTTCCGGCAGATCCGGGGGACCGGCGGGGACGGGCAAGGCGCGTTCCGACGGCTCCGGCAGGCCGTCCGGCCCGGCGGGGACGGGCAGATCCGGCCCCTCGGGCAGGTCCGCGCGCCCGGAGAGGCCGGGCAGGCCGTCGGGGCCCGAGGCGCCGCGCAGGCCGCGCAGCTCCCCGCGCCCGGAGACGCCGCAGCCCGCGCCGGGGCGGATCCGTCCCGGCGCCGGACAGGACGCCGATCCGGGCCGTACGGCGGGCCGGGGCGGGACGGGCGGCAGGCCGCCCCGGCCGCCGGTGCGCCCGCCGGCGGTGCTGCACCTGGGCAACCCCGGCAGGCGGATCAACATCGGCCTGATCGCGATGACCTTCGTGCTGTCCATCTTCGCCGGCCGGCTGATCCAGCTCCAGGGCCTGGACTCCAAGGTCTACACGGCGGAGGCGGCCGAGCAGCGGGTGCGGGACGAGAAGCTGACCGCCCGGCGGGGCTCGATCACCGACGTCAACGGGCACGAGCTCGCGCTGACCGTGGAGGCACGGGAGATCTTCGTCGACCCGGCGGAGGTCGACCCGCGCAAGCGCGACCAGGTGGCCACGGTCCTGGCAGCCGAGCTGAACCAGCCGAAGGAGCAGATCGCCGCCAAGCTCGGCAACTCCGGCAGCCGCTACCAGCAGGTGGCCGCCGCCGTCGACCCGTCCGTCGCCCAGCGGATCATGGAGCGGATCGCCGAGCAGAAGCTCAGCGGTGTCGGCAGCAAGCCCCGCTACCGGCGCGACTACCCGGGCGGCGACCTGGCGGGCACCCTGCTGGGCTTCGTCGGCGACGACGGCACGGGCCTGAGCGGGCTGGAGAACACCTACAACAAGCTGCTCGCCGGCCGCGACGGGGAGCAGGTCATCGAGACGGGCCGTGAGGGGCAGCACATCCCGATGACCCGCAGCACGCTCCAGGCGCCCGTGGAAGGCAGGGACGTGCGGCTCACCATCGACCGCGACGTCCAGTGGGCCGCGCAGAAGGCGATCACCGACCAGGTCGGGGCCACCGGTGCCCGCACCGGCAGCGTCATCGTCGTCGACGTGCCGACCGGCCAGGTGGTCGCCATGGCCAACGCGCCCGAGCTCGACCTGAGGGCCTGGGAGAAGACCGCCCCGGAAGACTGGGTCAACCGGTCGGTGACGGACGTGTTCGAGCCGGGCAGCACCAACAAGGTCATCACCGCGGCGGCCGCCCTGGAGTCGGGGGCCGTGCGGCCGGAGACGGTGTTCAAGGTCCCCGACAACATCAGGTGCGCCGACCGGGTGCTGCGGGACTCCCACCCGCACCCCGTGGAGCGGCTGACCTTCTCCGGCGTGGTCGCCACCTCCAGCAACGTCGGCACGATCCTCGCCTCGCAGCGGGTCGGCGACCAGCGGCTCCACGAGATGCTGCAGCGCTTCGGGTTCGGCGCCAAGCCGGGCAGCGGCCTCCTCGGCGAGGAGGCCGGGCTCCTGCCGGACTGGAAGAAATGGTCGGGCAGCCAGCGCTGCACGATCGCCTACGGCCAGGGCGTCTCGGTGACCGCGCTCCAGACGGCCAGCGTCTACCAGACCATCGCCAACGGTGGCACGCGCGTCACCCCGCAGGCCGTGGCCGGCACCACCACCGAGAAGGGGGTGTTCGTGCCGTCCGCGCCGGGCAAGCGGACCCGGGTGGTCAGCGAGCGCACGGCCCGGGAGGTCACCGGGATGCTGGAGGCCGCCGTCAGCGAGGAGGGCACCGGCAGTCTCGCCGCCATCGAGGGCTACCGGGTGGCCGGCAAGACCGGCACCGCGATGCGCTACGACCCCAAGTGCCAGGGATACTGCGGCTACACCTCGACGTTCGTCGGCTTCGCGCCGGCGGACAAGCCCCGCCTGGTCGTCCTGGCGGTCGTCCAGGACCCTCACAAGGGCTACTACGGTGGGGAGATAGCCGCCCCGGTCTTCAAGAAAGTGATGACGTTCGCGTTGAAGAGCAAGAAGATCCCACCTACCGGAACGACGCCGTCCTCGGTGCGGATACGCGCCGGGGAGTGATGAGGGAAGGTACGCTCTCGCCGTGCGTCCCCCGTTGTCCATGCGACCGTCAACCAGTTCACCCCGTCCGCTCTCGGGGCTGGCGAGCCTGCTCGGCGCGCCCTCCGGCACCTCGCGCGCCCCGCTGGCCGCGGTGTCCGGCATCACCATCGACTCGCGCCAGGTCCGGCGCGGAGATCTCTACGTCGCGCTGCCCGGGGCCCTGTCCCACGGCGCCGACTTCTCCGCCCAGGCACTCGCCGCCGGAGCCGCCGCCATCCTGACCGACGAGGCGGGCCGGGCGTCGGCGGTGGCGACCGGCCTGCCGGTCCTCGTCGTGCCGGACCCGCGCGGCGTGCTCGGCGAGGTCTCCGCCTGGGTGTACGGCAGGCCCGCGGCGGACGTGATGGTGATCGGCGTCACCGGCACCAGCGGCAAGTCCACCACCAGCTTCCTGCTGGAGGCCGGGCTGCGGGCCGCCGGCCACAAGGCGGGGCTGATCGGCGGTGTGGAGATCCGCGCCGGCGAGCTGCGCTTCGTGCCCAAGCTGACCACGCCGGAGGCCAGCGACCTGCAGGGCCTGTTCGCCCTCATGCGCGAGCACGGCGTAACGGCCGCCGCGATGGAGGTCTCCAGCCACGCGCTGGCGCTGGGCCGCGTCGACGCGGTGTTCTACGACGTCGCGCTGTTCACCAACCTCTCCCAGGACCACCTGGACTTCCACAAGGACCTCGACGACTACTTCGCGACCAAGGCCCGGCTGTTCACCCCCGAGATGAGCCGCGCCGGCGTCGTCAACGTCGACGACGCCCACGGGCGCGAGCTCGCCGCGATGAGCAAGATCCCGATCACCACCTTCTCCGCCGAGGGCGCCCCCGAGGCCGACTGGCGGGCCGTGGACGTGCGTCTGGGCAGTGAGGGCAGCTCCTTCCGCGTGGCCGGCCCCGGCGGCGTCGAGGAGGACGTGACGGTGGCCCTGCCCGGCCCGTTCAACGTCGCCAACGCGCTGGGCGCGATCGTCTCCCTCGTGGAGGCAGGGGTGCCGCTGCGGGCCGCGGTGGCGGGCGTCGGCACGCTGGCCGGGGTGCCCGGCCGGATGGAGCGGGTGCCCGGCGGCGAGGACTTCCAGGCCATCGTCGACTACTCGCACAAGCCCGGAGCGGTGGAGTCGGTGCTGCGCTCGCTGCGCCAGGTCACGACCGGCCGGCTGACCGTGGTGCTGGGCTGCGGCGGCGACCGCGACCGCGGCAAGCGCCCCATGATGGGGGAGGCCGCCGCCCGACTGGCGGATGTGGCCATTCTCACCAGCGACAATCCCCGCTCGGAGGACCCGCTGCGGATCCTCGCCGAGATGATGAATGGAGTCCTCGGCGTGTCTCAGGACGAGCGCGCCCATGTGATCATTGAGCCGGACCGGGCCGCGGCCATCGACCTGGCGATCAGCCGGGCGGGCTTCGGCGACGTCGTCGTCGTGGCGGGCAAGGGCCATGAGCAGGGCCAGTATGTCGGGGACGAGGTGCTCCCGTTCGACGACAGGCAAGTGGTGGCCGACGCGATCGTCAGAAGGCGGAACCGGACCGGGCGCCGAAGCACATATGGAGAGTAGGTAAGACGCATCATGATCCCGTTGCCGCTGGCAAGGATCGCCGAGATCACCTCGGGTGCCCTCACGGGCATGGCCGATCCCCGTGCGGTCGTGCGCGGTCCGGTCGTCATCGACTCCCGCGCCGTCGAGCCGGGGTCGTTGTTCGTCGCCATCAAGGGCGACCGGGTCGACGGGCACGACTTCGCCGCCCAGGCCGTGGAGGCCGGGGCCGTCGCCGTGCTGGCGTCCCGGCCGGTCGACGTCCCCGCGGTCGTCGTCGGCGACGCCGTGACCGCCCTGGCCGCCCTGGCCACCGCGGTCTGCGCCGACCTGCCGTCGGCCACGGTCGTCGGCGTGACCGGATCGGCGGGCAAGACCACCACCAAGGACCTGCTGGCCCGCCTCACCGCCAGGATCGGCCCGACGGTCGCCCCGGTCGGCTCGTTCAACAACGAGATCGGCCACCCCCTCACGGTGTTGAAGGCCGACGAGGACACCCGCTACCTGGTGCTGGAGCTCAGCGCCAGGGACGTCGGCCACATCAGCCACCTGGCCCGGGTCGCCCCGCCGAAGATCGGCGTGGTCCTCAACGTCGGCACCGCCCACCTGGGGGTCTTCGGCGGCAAGGAGGCGATCGCCAAGGCCAAGGGCGAGCTGGTCGAGGCGCTGCCCGCCGACGGCGTGGCCGTGCTGAACACCGACGACCCGCTGGTGGCCGCGATGGCCCGGCGCACCGGCGCCCGGGTCACCTGGTACGGCCGGGCCGAGAGCGCCGACGTGCGCGCGGAGGGCGTGACCCTCGACGACCGCGGCCGCGCCGCCTTCACGCTGCGCACCCCGTCCGGGGCCGCCCCGGTCATGCTCCGCCTGTACGGCGAGCACGCGGTGGAGAACGCGCTGGCCGCCGCGGCGGCCGCCTACGAGCTCGGGCTGCCGGTCGCCACCATCGCCGAGGAGCTGTCGGAGGCCGAGCCCCGCAGCCGCTGGCGGATGGAGGTCACCGACCGGGCGGACGGCGTCACCGTGATCAACGACGCCTACAACGCCAACCCCGACTCCATGCGCGCCGCCTTCGACGCCCTCGACGCCCTCGCGGGCGGCCGCCGCCGCTTCGCGGTCGTGGCCGCCCTGCGCGAGCTGGGTGAGGAGAGCGTGGCCCTGAACGAGGGCGTGGGCCGCCTGGCGGCGGGCGCGGGCCTCGCGGGACTCCTCGTCGTCGGGCCCGACGCCGGCCCCGTCCTGGCCGGGGCCGCGGACGGCGCCGCGCCGGTGACGCACGTCGCCGACGCCGAGGCGGCGGCCGCCGAGCTGTCGGCGCTGCTGGCCCCGGGCGACGTGGTGCTGGTCAAGGGGCCGCGCGCGGCCGCCCTGGAGCGCGTGGCCGAGGCGCTGCTGGGAGGTGAGCGCCGATGATGGAGATCCTCATCGCGGCGGCGGTCGGCCTGCTGCTGTCGACGTTCGGCACGCCCCTGGCGATCCGCCTGTTCTCCCAGCGCGGCTACGGCCAGAGCATCCGGGAGGAGGGGCCCTCCGGCCACCACGACAAGCGCGGCACCCCCACCATGGGCGGCACCGTGATCGTGATCGCGGCGCTGCTCGGCTTCGCCTGCGCCCACCTCTACAGCCAGACCCTGCCCACCGTCTCGGCGATCCTGGTGCTGTTCCTGATGACCGGCCTGGGCGCGGTCGGCTTCCTCGACGACTTCATCAAGATCTACAAGCAGCGCAGCCTCGGCCTGCGCAGCGGCGCCAAGGCCCTGGGCCAGCTCATCGTCGGCGCGGTCTTCGCGGTCCTGGTGACCCGCTTCCCCAACTCCTACCTGATCACCCCGGCCGAGACCCGGCTGTCGTTCCTGCGCGACTTCGGGCCCTCCATCGGCATCGTCGGGTTCACGATCTGGGTGCTCATCATGATCGTGGGCTTCTCCAACGCGGTGAACCTCACCGACGGCCTCGACGGCCTGGCCAGCGGCGCCACCGGCGTGGTGCTGGCCTCCTACGTCCTGATCGGCAACTGGCAGCTCCGCAACAACTGCACCACCCAGCTCGGCCCCAACTGCTACTGGGTCCGCGATCCGTTGGACCTGGCCGTGGTCGCCGCCGCCGTGCTCGGCGCGCTGGTCGGCTTCCTGTGGTGGAACGCCCCGCCCGCCAAGATCTTCATGGGCGACACCGGATCGCTGGCCCTGGGCGGCGTGCTCGCCGGCCTGGCCATCACCACCCGCACCCAGCTCCTGCTGATCATCCTGGCCGGGATGTGCGTGGTCATCACGACGTCGGTGATCATCCAGGTCGGTTTCTTCAAGATGACCGGCAAACGGGTCTTCCGAATGGCCCCGCTCCAGCACCACTTCGAGCTGTCGGGCTGGGCGGAGACGACGATCGTGGTCCGCTTCTGGCTCATCGCCGGGCTCTGCGCCGCCGCCGGTCTCGGCCTGTTCTACGTCGAATGGATGCCCAAGTCATGAGTGAGGCGCCCACGCCCGCGCGGCCGGCGGAGGTGGCGGGATGAGCCAGGTGATCTGCGTCGCCGGCCTCGGGGTCTCCGGCACGGCCGTGGCCCGCGCCATGGCCGCCCGGGGCGAGAGGGTGGTCGTCCTGGAGGGCCGGGACGGGGAGGGAGTCAGGGCGACGGCCGCGGAGCTGGCCGGGCTCGGTGTCGAGGTCCGCTTCGGCGAGCCCGCCGAGCTGCCCGCCGGCACCGCCCTCGTCGTCGCCACCGGCTGGCCGCCGCACCACCCGCTGCTCGTCGCGGCGGCCGCGGCCGGGGTGGAGGTGATCGGCGAGGTCGAGCTGGCCTGGCGGCTCCGCCCGGCGGGCGCGGCCCCGTGGCTGGCGCTGACCGGCACCAACGGAAAGACCACCGTGGTCCGGATGCTCACCTCGATGCTCGTCGCGGCCGGCCACAAGGCGCTCGCGGTCGGCAACGTCGGCACCCCCGTCGTGGAGGCCGTCACCGGCCCCGCCGACGTGCTGGCGGTGGAGCTGTCGAGCTTCCAGCTCCACCGCTCGCCCAGCCTCGTCCCGCACACCGCCGCCGTGCTGAACGTCGCCCCCGACCATCTCGACTGGCACGGCTCCATGGAGGAGTACGCCCGGGTCAAGGGTGAGATCTTCACCCGGGCGGGGACGGTCGTCCACAACGCCGACGACGAGTGGTCGGCCCGCCTGGCCGCGCCGTACGAGGCGCGGGCGGGCGGGCGCAGCGTGGGCTTCACCCTCGACGTGCCGATGCCCGGGCAGGTCGGCGTGGTCGAGGACCTGCTGGTGGACCGGGCGTTCGTGGCCGATCCGGCGCGCAACGCCGAGGAGCTCGCCTCCTTCGGCGACATCCGGCCGTTCGCGCCGCACAACGTCGCCAACGCGCTCGCCGCCGCCGCCATGGCCCGCTCCTACGGGGTGCCCGCGGCAGCCGTACGGCAGGGCCTGCTGGACTTCGTCCCCGACCCGCACCGGATGGCGCGGGTCGCGCGGGTCGGCGAGGTCGACTACGTCGACGACTCCAAGGCCACCAACCCGCACGCCGCCGCCGCCTCGCTCGCCGCCTACCCTTCGATCGTCTGGATCGCCGGAGGACAGCTCAAGGGCGCCGACGTGGAGGAGCTGGTACGGCGGGCCGCGCCCCGGCTGCGTGCCGCGGTGCTGCTGGGCGTCGACCGTGGGCGGATCCGGGAGGCTCTGGCGCGACACGCCGCGAATGTCCCGGTGGTGGAGGTCGCCGGGCAAGACACTGGGGTCATGGACCGCGTCGTCGCCGAAGCCGCGGGGCTCGCCGCCCCCGGAGACACCGTGCTGCTGGCCCCGGCCGGCGCCTCCCTGGACATCTTCCCCAACTACGGGGCCCGCGGGAGAGCCTTCGCCCAGGCCGTCCTGGAGCGCCTGGGCGGGGCGCGGGGCGGTGCCGGGGAGGGATGAGAGCACGCCTGCGAGATCCGGGGACGCCCGTCCGGCCGGCGGGGCGGGGTGACGGATGACCGCCGTGAACGATCGGCCGCCGGGCACGGCCCCCTTCAGGGGCCGGCTGGCGCGGGCGCGTGAGCTGCTGGCCCGCCCGCTGTTCTCCTACCACCTGCTGGTGGGCGTCAGCGCGCTGCTGATGGCCCTGGGGCTGATGATGGTCCTGGCCGCGTCGAGCATCCAGGCGCTTGAGACCAGAGGGTCGGCCTTCGCGCTCTTCGGGCGGCAGCTCATCTCGATGGCGGTGGGGCTGCTGCTGATGTGGATCTGCTCCCGGCTGCCGATCAGGTTCTTCCGGCTGGCGGGCTACCCGCTGATGGTCCTGGCCGCGCTGGGCCTGGTCCTGGTGCTGTTCATCGGCCAGGCGGAGCTGGGCGCGCAGCGCTGGATCTACATCGGCGAGCTCACCATCCAGCCGTCGGAGCCGGCCAAGCTCGCGCTGGTGCTGTGGGGGGCCGACCTGCTCGCCAAGGGAGCGCGCGCCGGGCGGATCGAGTGGCGCAGGCTGCTGATCCCCCTCATGCCGGGCCTGGCGATCATGGCCGTCCTGGTGATGCTGGGACGTGACCTCGGCACCACGCTGGTCCTGATGATGATCTTCCTGGCCCTGCTGTGGGTCGTGGGCGCGCCGCTGAAGCTGTTCGGCGGCATCCTGTCGATCATGGTACTGGCCACCATCACGATGATCACCATCGAGGGCTACCGCTCGGAGCGGATCAAGGGGTGGCTCAACCCGTGGGGCAACGCGCAGGACGCGGGCTACCAGCTGGTGCAGGGCCAGATCGGGATGGGCAGCGGCGGCTGGTTCGGGCTCGGACTGGGCTCCAGCCGGCAGAAATACTGGACCCCCCACGCCGAGAGCGACTTCATCTTCTCCATCGTCGGCGAGGAGCTCGGCCTGATGGGCACGCTGGTCGTGGTGGCCCTGTTCGGCCTGCTGGGCTATGCCGGCCTGCGGGTGGCCACCCGGGTGCGGGACCCGTTCGTCCGGCTCGCCTCGGCCGCCGCGATAGCCTGGATCGTCGGCCAGGCGATCGTCAACATCGGCGCCGTCATCGGCGCGCTGCCCATCACCGGCATCCCGCTGCCCCTGATCTCCTACGGCGGATCGGCGCTGCTGCCGACCCTGGCCGCGCTGGGGATGCTGCTGGCCTTCGCCAAACACGAGCCCGGAGCGCGCGAAGCTCTGGCGGCGCGTGGCCCCGGACCGGTGGCGCGGGGCCTAAGCTGGCTTGGCCTGGGTGGTCCGGCCGGGAAACGACGGCCGGTCCGCGAGGACGATGAGCGACGGGGCGGTCCGGCGCGCAGGCGACGGCCGGTCCGCGGGAGACGATGAGTGAAAGGACCGACATGAGGGTGGTCCTCGCAGGCGGCGGGACGGCCGGTCATATCGAACCGGCGCTGGCTCTGGCCGATGCGCTCCGCCGGCTGGACCCGAACATCGGGATCACGTGCCTGGGCACCGAGCGTGGCCTGGAGACGCGACTGGTGCCGGCCCGGGGCTACGAGCTGCAGCTCGTGCCCGCGGTGCCGCTGCCCCGGGCGATCACACCCCAGCTCCTGACGGTGCCCGGCCGGCTGGCGGGCGCCATCAACGCCGCCGCGGGCATCATGGACCGCGTCCAGGCCGACGTGCTGGTCGGCTTCGGCGGCTACGTGGCGACCCCCGCCTACCTGGCGGCGCGCCGGCGCGGCGTGCCGATCGTGGTGCACGAGGCCAACCCGCGGCCGGGACTGGCCAACCGGCTGGGCGCCCGGCTCACCGACCACGTGTTCACCGGCCACCAGAACACGCCGCTGAACCGCGCCGAATACATGGGCATCCCGCTCCGCCGCGAGATCGTCGCGCTCGACCGGCTGTCCATGGGCGACAAGGCGCGCTCCTGGTTCGGCCTGGAGGCCGACCTGCCCACGCTGCTGGTGACCGGCGGCTCCCAGGGCGCGCGCTCGCTCAACCGGGCGGCCCTGGCCGCCGCCCCGGCGCTGCGCCGGGCCGGGGTGCAGGTGCTGCACGTCATCGGCCCGAAGAACACGCTGGAGGAGGAGCCGCCGCCCGGCGACCCGCAGTACGTCGTGCTGCAGTACGTCGACCGGATGGACCTGGCCTACGCCGCGGCCGACTTCGCCCTGTGCCGCAGCGGCGCCATGACCTGCGCCGAGCTGACCGCGGTGGGCCTGCCCGCCGCCTACATCCCGCTCCCGCACGGCAACGGCGAGCAGCGGCTCAACGCCGAGCCGATCGTGCAGGCGGGCGGCGGCCTCATGATCGACGACGCCGACCTGACGCCGGAGTGGATCGTCCAGAACGTGCTGCCCATCCTGTCCGACCCCGAGCGCGTGGTCACCATGTCGGAGGCCGCCTCCAGGATGGGCCGCAAGGACGCCGACGTGGCGCTCGCCCGCAAGGTGTTGCAGATCGCGGCCGAGGGGAAGGGCAGATGAGCCGGGCACACGGTGCCCGGCGGGGGACGGGCCGGCCCGCGCGGCGGGCGGCGAGCGGTGGGCGGCCGGCGGGCACGGAGCGGATCCGGCGCGGCGAGTGCTGCCACCGGTGGGGGAACGAGACCGTCCGCGTGGCGGATGAGGAGTGGTGAACGGCCGATGAGCCTGGTCAAGTTGGTGGATCCGGTCGCGGCCGAGGAGCTCGGGCGCGTCCACTTCATCGGGATCGGCGGGGCCGGGATGTCCGGCATCGCCCGCATCCTGCTCAAGCGCGGCGTGCCGGTCTCCGGCAGCGACTCGCGCGGCTCGGACATGGTGACCGAGCTGCGGGAGCTGGGCGGCCGGGTGCACATCGGCCACGCCGCCTCGCACATCAAGCACGTCGACACCGTGGTGGTCTCCACCGCGATCCGCGACTCCAACCCCGAGCTGGGCGAGGCGCTCCGCCAGGGCCTGCGGGTGATCCCCAGGGCCGCCGCGCTGGCCTCGGTCATGGCGGGCCGGACCGGGATCGCCCTGGCCGGGACCCACGGCAAGACCACCACGACCTCGATGCTCACGGTGGCGCTGCAGAAGTGCGGCGCCGACCCGTCCTACTGCGTCGGCGGCCAGCTCGTGACCACCGGCCTGGGCGCCGACGAGGGCGCGGGCGAGGTGTTCGTCGCCGAGGCGGACGAGAGCGACGGCTCCTTCCTCATGCTGGCCCCCGACATCGCCGTGGTGACCAACGTGGAGCCGGACCACCTCGACAACTACGGCGATCCGCGCGCGGTCTACGACAGCTTCGCCCGGTTCGTCGAGCGGGTCGGGACGGCCATGGTGATCTGCGCCGACGACCAGGGGTCGGCGGCCCTGGCCCCGATCGCCCGCGCGCGCGGCCTGAAGGTGATCACCTACGGTGAGGCCGAGGACGCCGACCTGCGGGTGAGCGGGATCGTCCCCGACGGCCTGGGCATCTCCTTCACGGTCGCGGGCCACGGGGAGGTCAGGCTGGCCGTCCCCGGCCGCCACAACGCGCTCAACGCCACCGCGGTCATCGCGGTGGCGGCGGAGCTGGGGGTCTCCTTCGACGAGATACGCGACGGTCTGGCCGCCTTCACCGGCGCCAAGCGCCGCTTCGAGGCCAAGGGCGAGGCCGGGGGAGTGGCGGTCTTCGACAGCTACGCCCACCACCCGACCGAGCTCGCCGCCGACCTGCGCGCGGCGCGGGACGTGGTGGCCTCCTTCTCCGGCTCCGGCAGGGTCATCGCGGTCTTCCAGCCGCACCTCTACTCGCGCACCAGGTTCTTCGCCGACGAGTTCGGCGTCGCCCTGGGCCTGGCCGACGAGGCCATCGTGCTGGACGTCTACGGCGCCCGTGAAGACCCCGAGCCGGGCGTCTCCGGGGCCCTGGTGGCGGGCAAGGTGCCGCTGCCGTCGGGTCAGGTGACCTACGCGCCGCAGCGGGAGGCGGTCCCCGCCCTGGTGGCCGACCGGGCCCGGCCCGGAGACATCGTGCTCACCATGGGGGCGGGGGACGTGACCGAGCTGGGCCCCCGCATCGTGGCGGAGCTGGCCGCCCGGTGACCCGCGGCAGGGGTCGCGGGGCGCCGGAGCCCGGGCCGCCCGACGGGGTGAGACGGTGAACGCGGTGTGGCGGTCGGCCTTCCTGGCCCTGCTCACGGTGGGGGTGGTGGGCACCGCCGCCTGGCTGGTGTTCTTCTCGTCGGTGCTCGGGGTCCGCGACATCCGGGTCGCGGGCAACCTCGGCATCCCCGCCCAGCAGATCCAGCTGGCGACGGGGGTGCCCGAGGGCAGGCCCCTGGCCATCGTGGACGTGGACGAGGTCGAGGCGCGGATCAAGAGGATCCGGCAGGTCGAGTCGGTGAGCGTCAGCCGCAACTGGCCGGGCACGCTGGTGGTCGAGATCGTGGAGCGCGAGCCGGTGGCGGTGGTGCCGGTCGGCCCCAAGTTCGCGCTCATGGACCGGCACGGTGTGATGACGGAGGTCAGGGACGTCGCGCCGCCGTCGCTCCCGCTGCTGCGCGTGGACCGCCCGCAGCCCGGCGATCCGGCGACCGGCGCCGCGCTGACCGTCATCCAGGCGCTGTCGGCGGATCTGACCCGGCGGATCGCGGAAGTGCTCGCGCCCTCGCCCGAGACCGTCTCGCTGCGCCTGAAGGACGGCCGGACGGTCGTGTGGGGCGGTCCGGACCGTCCGGCGGACAAGGCGAACATCCTTCTCACGCTGCTGAAACGTCCGGCGGACACCTATGACGTGAGCTCGCCCGACGTCGTGACGGTGAAGTGATCTCATCCACCGTCGCGCCTTCCCCGAAAAGGACGGCCCGCGACACGCCGGGCGCGCTTGCGGCGCGGTTAGTTGACCCGCCTGGAGCGCAACTCCTACTGTCCGTATCACTCCTCAGGTTGACATAAATCTAAATCTCAACTTGAGGGTGAGGGTTTTGGAAACGACGGCACGGGCCCCGTGCCGCATGAAATTGCAAGTCAACGAGCGGAAAGGCCCCTCGTCGTGGCAGCACCGCAGAACTACCTCGCGGTCATCAAGGTTGTAGGAATCGGCGGAGGCGGAGTCAACGCCGTCAACCGGATGATCGAGGAGGGACTCAAGGGCGTCGAGTTCATCGCCATCAATACCGACGCTCAGGCGCTGCTGATGAGTGACGCCGACGTCAAACTCGATGTCGGACGCGAACTCACCCGCGGCCTCGGCGCGGGAGCCAACCCCGAAGTCGGGCGCAAGGCGGCCGAGGACCACCGCGAGGAGATCGAAGAGGTCATCAAGGGCGCCGACATGGTGTTCGTCACCGCCGGAGAGGGCGGCGGCACGGGCACCGGAGGCGCCCCGGTGGTGGCCAACATCGCGCGCTCGCTGGGCGCGCTGACCATCGGCGTGGTCACCCGGCCCTTCAGCTTCGAGGGCCGGCGCAGGGCGATGCAGGCCGAGGCGGGCATCGAGACCCTCCGCGAGGAGGTCGACACCCTCATCGTGATCCCGAACGACCGGCTGCTGTCGATCTCCGACCGGCAGGTGAGCGTGCTGGACGCCTTCAAGGCGGCCGACCAGGTGCTGCTCTCCGGTGTCCAGGGCATCACCGACCTCATCACCACGCCGGGTCTGATCAACCTCGACTTCGCCGACGTGAAGTCGGTCATGTCCGGCGCCGGCTCGGCGCTCATGGGCATCGGCCACGCGCGTGGCGACGACCGGTCGGTCGCCGCGGCCGAGATGGCCGTCTCCAGCCCGCTGCTGGAGGCCAGCATCGACGGTGCGCACGGCGTGCTGCTGTCGATCGCCGGCGGGTCCGACCTCGGCCTGTTCGAGATCAACGAAGCGGCCCAGCTCGTCTCCAACGCCGCGGCGCCCGACGCCAACATCATCTTCGGTACGGTCATCGACGACGCCCTCGGCGACGAGGTGCGCGTCACCGTGATCGCGGCCGGGTTCGACGAGCCCGCCGCGGAGGTCAAGGCCGCGCCGCCGCAGCCGGCCGTCCGGCAGCAGCCGGCTCCGCGCCCGGCCCCCGCCCCCGCGGCGACCGCGCCGGTCCGTCCGGCGCCGCCCACGGTGAAGGCCGAGCCCCGGCCCGAGCCGAGGGCCGAGCAGCCGCCGCCACCGCCGGTCCGGCCGGTCGTCAGCCCGCCGCCCCCGCCGGCCCCCGTGGCGGAGACGCCGCTCCCGCCGGCGCCGCAGCCGCTCCAGCAGATCCCCCAGGCCCAGCCCGCCGCGCCGGTGCACCTCCCGGCCGAGCCGGTCGAGCCGCCCCGGGTGGAGGAGCCGCCGGCCCCGCCGGTGTCGATCCCGCGCCCGACGCCCGAGCCGTCGCAGCCCACCCCGATCTCCGCGCGGGTCTCCGACCCCGCCCGGAGACGGCCGGTGATCTTCGAGGAGCAGGAAGAGGAGCTCGACGTCCCCGACTTCCTGAAGTGACATTGCTCACGGCCGGGGGGCCGACAGGTCACCCGGCCGTGACGGGGAGAATGGATTCCGCCGGTTTTTCGGTATTCGGACGGCGGAGACGTGACACAGACAACACGACATGATGAGATCGCGGCCGGTCTGGCCCAGGTCGAGGCGGAGATCGCCGCGGCCTGCCGGGCCGCCGGCCGTGCCCGCGAGGAGCTGACGCTCATCGCGGTGAGCAAGACCTACCCCGCCTCCGACGTGCGGTTGCTGGCCGCGCTGGGGGTGACGGACGTGGGGGAGAACCGCGACCAGGAGGCTTCGGCCAAGGCGCGCGAATGCGCCGAGCTGGGGCTCACCTGGCACTTCGTCGGTCAGTTGCAGACCAACAAGGCCCGTTCCGTGGTCGGCTACGCCGACGTCGTCCACTCGGTGGACCGTCCACGCCTGGTGAGCGCGCTCAGCCAGGAGGCGGTCAGGGCGGACAGGGAGATCACCTGCCTGGTGCAGGTCGCCCTGGACGGTGATCCCGGACGGGGCGGGGCGCGGCCGGCGGACGTGCCGGAGCTGGCGGACGCACTCGCCGCCGCGCCGGGGGTACGGCTGGGCGGGGTGATGGCGGTGGCGCCGCTGGGAGAGGAGCCGGCCAGGGCCTTCGCGAGGTTGTGGGAGATCGCGCAGGCCGTACGGGGGGTCCACCCCGGGGCCGACGTCATCTCGGCGGGGATGAGCGGTGATATGTCCGAGGCCATTGCGAATGGCGCGACACACCTGCGCGTCGGTACGGCGTTGCTCGGTCGCAGGAAGCCCTTAGTCAGGTAATGTCCCTTCAAGTGGACCTTGGCGTCCGCGTATCCAGATAGAGGTCGATCGGTGGTGAGCTCCAAGGGGGTGCGGCTACCGCCCCAGGGAAATCGAAGTAAGGCGGAGGAAGAAGTAGCGATGGCCGGCGCGATGCGCAAGATGGCGGTCTACCTCGGTCTTGTGGAGGACGACCGCTACGAGAGATACGACAGCTATTCCGACGACGAGTACGACGACTTCGACGACTCGCGGAAGGTCGGCGACGAGCGGCCTGGCACGGTCCACGACCGCGAGGACGACACTGAGGCGGGCGTGCCCGCTCCGAGGCCCGCGACGGCTGTCATAGAGCGCCGCACGACCGATCTGGCCCGCATCACGACGCTCCATCCCCGCACCTACAACGAGGCGCGGACAATTGGCGAGCACTTCCGTGACGGCACCCCGGTCATCATGAATCTGACCGAAATGGTTGACAGTGACGCCAAGCGGCTTGTCGATTTCGCGGCAGGTCTTGTCTTTGGCCTACATGGCAGCATTGAACGTGTTACCAACAAGGTGTTCCTGTTGTCCCCTGCCAATGTCGAGGTGACCGCCGAGGACAAGGCCCGAATCGCGGAACGCGGGTTCTTCAACCAGAGCTAGAGTTCCACCATGAACAGTGACCGGCCGGACAGGTCCTCGCGGGACCGGGGTGCGGCGGAACAGAGTGGAGGCGGGGACAGGCCGTGAGGGTCGTTAGCGAGATCTTGGTCGTCGTCCTGGCCCTCTACCTGGTTCTGCTGATCGGTAGAATGATCTTTGAGACGGTGCAGGCGTTCGCACGTCAGTGGCGCCCCACGGGGGTCGTCCTGGTTCTGGCGGAGGCCGTATACACGGTGACCGACCCACCTCTCAAGTTCCTCCGCCGTTTCATTCCACCACTCCGGTTGGGTACGGTGGCCTTTGACCTAAGCTTCACAGTGCTGTTCATTGTGGTCTTGGTCTTGATCCAACTCGTGTCCGCGCTTAGTTGATCGGGTACCGTCCCTCCGGACAGACTCCAAGCGCGCCAAGGAGACCGAAATGCCGCTGACGCCCGCTGATGTGCGGAACAAGCAATTCAGTACGACCCGGCTCAGGCCGGGCTATGACGAGGAAGAGGTGGACGCCTTCCTTGATGAGGTGGAGTCCGAGCTGGACCGCCTCATTCAGGAGAACGAGGAGCTCCGCGCCAAGCTGGCGGAGTGCCTGCGGGGCAAGGTGCCCGGCGGAATGGGAATGGCCATGGCGCCCGCCCCCGTCGCCGAGCCCAAACCCGAGATGATGATGCCGCAGCCGGAGCCGATGCGTGCCCCCGAGCCGGTGCAGCACCAGCAGCCTGTCCCCGTCGGCATGGGGATGCCCCCGGCCGAGGACAACATGGACACCGCGGCCCGCGTGCTCGCGCTGGCCCAGCAGACGGCCGACCAGGCGATCGCCGACGCCCGCCGGGAGGCGGACGAGACGGTGACCCGGGCCCGCCGCGAGGCCGACGACATCCTCGGCAAGGCGCGCCGCCAGGCCGAGCAGGTCATCGGCGACGCCCGTGCCCGCGCCGAGACGCTGGAGCGCGACGCCCAGGAGCGGCACCGCCAGGCCATGGGCTCGCTGGTGCAGACCCGCGACGAGCTTGAGCGCAAGGTCGAGGAGCTGCGCAGCTTCGAGCGGGAATACCGCAGCCGGCTGAAGCTGTACCTGGAGAACCAGCTCGCCGAGCTGAACGTGGCTGCCGAGGGCAGCGGCGGATTCCCGATCGTGGGCAGCCCCCCGGCGATGTCCCACGCCGTGGCTCCGGGCGGCCAGCCGACCATCCAGGGCGCCGCCAACCCGTTCGGTGGCGAGCCGCCGCAGCATTCAGGCGCCTTCCAGGGCGTTGACGGTCCGCACAACGACCGCCGGTAAGGTGACGGGTCAATTCCCCCCTGACCCGTACCCGGGAGTTCCTCTGTGATCCTTATCAGCGCTGGTTTGGTGGTCACGGCCATCGTCCTGCTCATCGCGGGGTTCGTGCTGGCCAAGCCATTTCTGGTCATGTGGTCGATCGCGGTCAGTGTGCTGTCCGCGGTCTTCCTGGTGATCGGGGCGTTGTTGCGCCGCCACGAGCTGTTCCCCGGCGGCGGGCGCGCCGGGTCGGCTCCGCTCCCGCCCAAGGGACCGGTCCCGGCCGGGCCGAGGCCCGCACCGCACCTGGCGCCGGACCCGCATGCCCCCTCGGCCCCCCGGCCGACGGCTCCGCACGGCATGCGGCAGACGGCGGCCGCGCCCCAGCCCCGGCCGAACCCGGTGGCCGGGCCGGCCCCCGCCGCCAGGCGGGGCCTCCTGGACGCCGAGGCGATCGTCCTGGTGATCCCGGGGCGTAAGCGATATCACCTCGCCGGCTGCCGGCAGCTCGTCGGCAGGGATCATGAGGAGCTGACGCACGAGGAGGCGCGGGAGGAGGGCTTCACGCCCTGCACCACGTGTCTGCCCGAGTTCACCGGCGGGCTCCAGCCTCAGGACGCCCCCGCCGGATCCCAGGAGCCGCCCGCGTCCCGGGCCTCCCAGGAGTCCGGCCCCTCCGGCGGCACCGATGTCCACGGGCCCACCGCCCGTTTCAGCCCGCCGTACCGGCCTGTCCCTCCGGCCGGCCCGAAGGAGGGCGCGACCGGGGTGACCCGGCCCCACCTCCAGGACGCCCCCGCCCCCCAGGAGCAGACGCGGCCCCAGGAGCCGGTGGACCCGCCGCTCCGCGCCGCGGCGGCCGCGGCCCGGCCCTCTCCGGCCGCCGAGCCGGAGACCCCCGACGACTCCAACGCGACCAGCTGGTTCAGCCGCGACCTGGCCAGGTCCGCCGCCGGGCAGGCGCCCCAGGCCGACCCCTCGGATTCCGGTGACACACCCGAGCCCGAGCCGGCCTCCGCCGAGGACGAGGCTCCGGTGGCGTCGTCCGGATCCGTCTCCGCCAAGCCCGCTTCCGCTTCTGCCAAGCCCGTCTCTGCCGAGCCCGCTTCCGCCGAGCCCGTCTCCGCCGCCTCCGAGGGTTCTGCCGGAGCCGTCGGGGCCGGGTCCGGCGTCCCCGCCGGGCGTGGGCCCGCCGGGGCCGAGGAGGACGTCGAGCGGCCGGAGACCGGGTCTCCCGAGCCCGCCGGGGACGAGGGTCCGGCCACGGCCGACGGCCCCGCCGAGCGCGGGTCCGCCGCGGGCCAGGCCCCGGTGGCGTCGCCCGCTTCCGACAAGCCCGTCTCCGACAAGCCCGTCTCCACTGAGCCCGCTTCCGCTGCCTCTGAGGGTTCTGCCGGAGCCGTCGGGGCCGGGTCCGGCGTCCCCGCAGGGCGTGGGCCCGACGGGGCCGAGGAGGACGTCGAGCGGCCGGAGACCGGGTCCCCCGAGTCGGAGGGCCCCGAGGGCTCCGGCGTCCCCGCCGAGCCCGTCTCCGCCGGACCGGAGGCTCCCCAGGAGCCCTCGCCCGCGGAGCGTACGGCCTCCGATGAGCCGGACGGCACCCCCGAGCCGGTGGAGCCGGCCGACACCGCACCCGGGCGCGCCGGGCGCGCGGTGTCGGCCGACTCCACCTCGGCGGGGCCGCGGGCCGCGCAGGAGCCCCCCGGCGAGGACGACGGAGACACCGCCCCTCACGGGATCCCGGCCGTCAAGGACGGCCCGGCGCCCGGTGCCCCCGGGACCGTCAAGGTCATCGTCGGCACCCGCCGCTTCCACAGCTCCGCCTGCCCCCTCATCAAGGGCACCGACGACAGCGGCATCGAGATCATGTCCCGGGCCGAGGCCGAGGAGGCGGGCCTGACCAGCTGCTCGGTCTGCCGGGACGAGGAGTCCTAGACCGCCGGCCGGTCCGTCGGGACCGGCCAATGAGGGCGGTCAGCCGTACGTGCCGCCGGCCACACGGGCGGCGGCACGCACGTACTCCCGGCCGCCTGGCGGAAGGGGCCCGGGAAACGTCCGTCGGGGCCGGCCATGGGGTGGCCAGCCGTACGGGCGGCGGAACGCGCGCAGGCCGGGCCGCCCGGCGGAAGGGCTCCGGGAAACGGTGGATTCAGGGGGCGGAGGCGACCCGGTCCGCCGGCCGGGAGCGCGGGCCCCGAGCGGTGTGACGGCCGCCGGAACCAGAGAGATCCCGGGCCGCTCGCCCGCTGTCCCGGAGGCGGCCGGCGGGCCGCCTCCGGGACAGGCCGATCAGACGGTCCGGCGGAGCTGGAAGGTCAGCCCGAGGTCGGCGTCGTGGTGGGTGGGCAGGTCGCTGTCGGCGCCCTCGGTGAGGGTGACGGCGAGGACCTCGCCGGCCACGGTGCCGCCCTGGAGGCGCAGAGCCTCGGCCAGGTCGGCGTCGGCGGTGGACCACCACACGTCGATCCGGTCGGAGATGGACAGCCCGGTCGACTTGCGGGCCTCCTGGAGCAGGCGGACGACGTCACGGACCAGGCCGGAGCGGCGCAGCTCGTCGGTGATGGTCAGGTCGAGGGCGACCGTCTCGCCGGTGCCGGTGTCGACGGCCCCGGTCTCCACCGCCCAGCCGGTCTTCGGCTGCTCGGTGACGATCACCTCCTCGCCGCTCAGCTCCACCGTGCCCAGCTCGCCGGCCTCCACCGAGACCGCCGAGCCCGAGCGGAGGGCCCGCGCGAGCTCGCCGGGGTCGGCGGCCGCGACGGCGGCGGCGACCAGCTTGGTCTGCGAGCCGAACCGCTTGCCCAGCGCCCTGAAGTTGGGCTTGACGGTGAAGGAGACCAGGTCGGCCTCGATGCCCGACAGGTCCTCCAACCCCTGCACGTTGAGCTCGTCGGCGATCAGCTCGCGCAGCTCGGGGGAGAGCGCGCCCCAGCCGCGGGCGCCGACCAGGGCACGGCCGAGCGGCTGGCGGGTCTTGACCCCGCTGGAGGCGCGGGCCGAGCGGCCCAGCTCCACCAGGCGGCGGACCAGCGCCATCTGCTCCGACAGCGCGGGGTCCAGCAGCTCCTCGGTCACCGTGGGCCAGGCGGCCAGGTGGACCGAGGTGGGGCCGCCGGCCTCGCGCAGCACGTCCCAGACGTAGTCGGTGATGAAGGGCACCACCGGTGACATCAGCCGGGTGACGGTCTCCAGGCACTCGTACAGCGTGGCGAACGCCGAGGCCTCGCCGGACCAGAACCGGCGGCGGGAGCGCCGCACGTACCAGTTGGACAGGTCGTCGAGGAACTCCGCCAGCCGCCGCCCGACCCGGGCGGTGTCGAAGTCGTCCAGCGACGAGGTGACCTCGGCCACCGTCCGGTGCAGCTCGGCCAGCGCCCAGCGGTCGATCAGCGGGCGCTCGGCGTACGGGGGGGCCTCGGAGAGCTTGGCGGGCGACCACGACTCGGCGTTGGCGTAGAGCGTGAAGAACGACGCGGTGTTCCAGTAGGTCAGCAGGACCTTGCGGACGATCTCCTCCAGGGCGCCGTGCCCGACCCGGCGGGCCGCCCACGGCGAACCGGAGCAGGCCATGTACCAGCGCAGCGCGTCGGCGCCGTGCTGGTCCATCAGCGGGATGGGCTGCAGCACGTTGCCCAGATGCTTGCTCATCTTGCGGCCGTCCTCGGCGAGGATCAGGCCGAGGCAGAGCACGTTCTCGTAGGAGGTCCTGCCGAAGACCAGCGTGCCGACCGCCATCAGCGAGTAGAACCAGCCGCGCGTCTGGTCGGTGGCCTCGCAGATGAACTGCGCCGGGTAGGCCTTCTCCAGCATGTCCGCGTTCTGGTACGGCGCGCCCCACTGGGCGAACGGCATCGACCCCGAGTCGTACCAGGCGTCGATCACGTCCGGCACCCGGCGCGCCTCGGCCCCGCAGGTCGGACAGGGCAGCGTGACGTCGTCGACGTAGGGACGGTGCGGGTCGAGCGCGGAGACGTCCTGGCCCGACAGCCGGCTCAGCTCCTCCATCGAGCCGACGCAGGTGATGTGCGACTCGTCGGCGGTGCAGACCCACAGCGGCAGGGGCGTGCCCCAGTAACGCGAGCGGGACAGCGACCAGTCGACGTTGTTGCGCAGCCACTCGCCGAAGCGGCCCCACTTGATCGTCTCGGGGTACCAGGTGGTCTTCTCGTTCTCGGCGAGGAGCTGCTCCTTGACGGCCGTGGTCCGGATGTACCAGGCGGGGAGCGCGTAGTAGAGCAGCGCGGTGTGGCAGCGCCAGCAGTGCGGGTAGCTGTGCTCGAAGTGGCTGCCGCGGTAGAGCAGGCCGCGTGCCCTGAGGTCCTCGGTCAGGCCCTCGTCGGCCTCCTTGAAGAACTGCCCGCCGACCTGGGGGACGCTGTCGAGGAAGCGCCCGTCGGGGCCGATCGGGTTGACGACCGGCAGGCCGTACCGCTTGCAGGTCGTCATGTCGTCGGCGCCGAAGGCGGGGGCCTGGTGGACCAGGCCGGTGCCGTCCTCGGTGGTGACGTAGTAGCCGAGCACCACGTAGTGGGCGCCGGGGATGTCGACCAGCTCGAAGGGGCGGGAGTAGGTGGTGTGCTCCAGCTCCGCGCCCTGGAAGGTGGCCAGCACCTGCGCGCCCTCGCCCAGCGCGGAGGTCAGCAGCTGCTCGGCCACCACCAGCACCTCGTCGGACCCGGCGGGGCGCGCCGCGACGTAGGTCACGTCGGGGTGCACGGCCACCGCGGTGTTGGAGACCAGCGTCCACGGCGTGGTGGTCCAGATCAGCAGCGAGGCGCCGAGCTCGGCCAGCGGGCCCGAGGTGACGGGCATGCGGACGTAGACGGACGGGCTGGAGACGGTCTCGTAGCCGCCCGGCTGGCCCAGCTCGTGGTCGGACAGGCCGGTGCCGCAGCGGGGACAGTAGGGGGTGATCCGGAAGTCGCGGAACAGCAGGTCCTTGTCGAAGATGACCTTGAGCGACCACCAGACGGACTCCACGTAGGCCGGGTCCATCGTGCGGTAGGCCTGGGACAGGTCGATCCAGTAGCCCATCCGCTCGGTCATCTCTTCGAAGGCGTCCACGTGCCGCAGCACCGACTCGCGGCAGCGGGCGTTGAACTCGGCGACGCCGTACGCCTCGATGTCCTTCTTGCCGCTGAGGCCGAGTTCCTTCTCGACGGCGACCTCGACGGGCAGGCCGTGGCAGTCCCAGCCCGCCTTGCGGGGCACGCTGTAGCCCTGCATCGATTTGTAGCGGGGGAAGAGGTCCTTGAACACCCGGGCCTCGACGTGGTGCACACCGGGCATGCCGTTGGCGGTGGGCGGGCCCTCGTAGAAGACCCAGCTGGGGCCGTCGGCGTTCTGCTCGACCGAACGCTCGAAGACCTTTCCGTCCCGCCAGCGGTCGAGCACCTCATGTTCGAGCGCGGGCAGGTCGACCTGCGCGGGAAGAGAGCGGAAATAGGCGGACATGACGGGCGGGACCTCCACGCTGGTGCTGGCAGTGGCGTGGAGGGACGAGACCTCTCGGGCCCCGCGGTACCACCCTCCTTGACCTTCACAGGGGAAGGCCCTCTTCCTTTGGTCCGCTGCCGGGTCTACTGGGCCGTGAAGGCCGTTCTTCCGGCGGCTCCGGGGTGATTTTCCCTCCGGGTCTCGCCCCGGGCTCACACCATCCCCGGGTCGCTCGTGCGAGGGGCACGGAGGTAGTTGTCCCCATCAACGCCTTGCGAACTCAAACGATAACGCACGGGCCTGCTCGAAGCTTCCCGATATCGGCACTTCCGGCGATCGGCGGAGCGCGGGAATCCCGAGGAAGGAGCCGGATGTTACGGGAGTGGTAAACATCACGGCGGGTCGTTTGCCGTTCTGTTATGGGAGACCTAAGCTGCCCGCACCGTTTACCACATTGGATACGGTCCGATCGAGCAAGGAGGCCGACATGGCCGCGACTGTACGCGCAGACGAGAGCGCGGTAGCGCCGTCAGAGGACAGTACCGTCGTCACCTGGTCGGCCAAGGAGCTCGCGGAGGTCCGCGAGCGGCTGGCCACGGAGATCGAGGAGCTGAACCAGGAGATCGCCAAGGCCGAGACCGAGATCGCGTCGAGCGATGTGACGGACGGTGCCGGAGACGACCAGGCGGACGCCGGGGCCCGCACGTATGAACGGGAACGCGAGATCGCCCTTACCCTGAATTCGCGCGACCTGGTCGCGCAGAACGAGCGGGCGATCGCCCGGATCGACGCGGGAACCTACGGAGTGTGCGAATCGTGCCACAAGCCGATCGGCAAGGAGCGCCTTCAGGCGTTCCCGAGGGCGACGCTGTGCGTGGCCTGCAAGCAGCGGGAGGAGCGCCGCTGACGGACGGCACCGTCGCCGGGGCGGTCGCGGCCGCCCCGGCCCGAGCGCGGCGGATCGCCGTCCTGGCGACGATCGTACCGATCGTCTACCTCCTCGACCTGATCACCAAGACGGTCGTGCTGAGGACCCTTGAGGGCAAGGAGCCGTTCGTCGTCATCCCCGGGCTGCTCCAGTTCCGGGTGATCTTCAACTCCGGGGCCGCGTTCAGCATCGGCACGGGCATGACGATCGTCTTCACGTTCGTCGCGGCCGGTGTGGTGATCGCCATCCTGCGCACCGCCCGCAACCTGCGCAGCCTGCCGTGGGCCGTCACGCTGGGGCTGATGCTCGGCGGGGCGCTCGGCAACCTGACCGACCGGCTCCTGCGCTGGCCCTCGGGCTTCGGGCGGCCCTCGCCGTTCCAGGGGCACGTGGTCGACTTCATCGAGACCTTCCCCGGCCACTTCCCGGTCTGGAACGTGGCGGACTCGGCGATCGTCTGCGGCGGCATCCTGGCCGTCTTCCTCGCCTGGCGGGGTTACCAGATCGACGGCACACGCGACACGGGGGAGCAGAAGAACAATGGCTGAGCAGCGGAGTCTCCCCGTCCCCGACGGGCTGGAGGGCGAGCGCCTCGACGCCGCCCTGTCCCGGCTGTTCGGGTTCTCACGGACCCGCGCGGCCGAGCTGATCGTCTCCGGCGACGTGCTGGTGGACGGCTCGACGGCGGCCAAGTCCGACCGGGTCCACGGGGGCGCGTGGCTGGAGGTCACCCTGCCGCCGCCGCCCACCGCGCCGATGCCGGTCGCGGAGCCGGTCCCCGGCATGAAGATCATTTATGAGGACGACGACATCGTGGTCGTCAACAAGCCCATCGGCGTGGCCGCCCACCCGACCACCGGCTGGACCGGGCCGACCGTGATCGGCGGCCTGCTCGGCACCGGGCACCGGGTGGCGACCAGCGGCGCCGCCGAGCGGCAGGGCATCGTGCACCGCCTGGACGCCAACACCACCGGCGCCATGGTCGTGGCCAAGAGCGAGCACGCCTACTCGAACCTGAAGCGGGCCTTCAAGGAGCGCACGGTCGACAAGCGCTACCACGCGCTGGTCCAGGGGCACCCCGACCCGCTGCGCGGCACCGTCGACGCGCCGATCGACCGCCATCCCTCCGGGGACGGCCGCTTCGCGGTCGTGGCCGGGGGCAAGGAGTCGGTCACCCACTACGACACGATCGAGGCGTTCCGGGCGGCGTCACTGCTGGACATCAAGCTGGAGACCGGCCGGACCCACCAGATCCGGGTCCACATGTCGGCGCTGCGTCACCCGTGCGTCGGTGACATGATGTACGGCGCGGACCCCACGCTGGCCGCGCGCCTGGGCGTGACCCGGCAGTGGCTGCACGCGGTCTCGCTGGCCTTCGAGCATCCCGCGACGGGTGAGTGGGTCTCCTTCACCACCGACTACCCGGACGACCTGGCCCACGCGCTGGAGGTCGTCGGCAGCGAGTCGTAGCGCCGCCCGCCGTAGCGCCGCCCGCCGTAGCGCCGCCCGTTGTGGTGGCGTCCGCGGTGGTGCTGTCCGCGGTGGTGCTGTCCGCGGTGGTGCTGTCCGCCGTGGTGGCGGCTACTTGTCCTTGGCGGCCTTCTTGGCGGCTTTGCCGCTGACCTTGCCGGGGGCGTCCGTCCCGCCCCCGAAGGCGACCTGCTCGGTCCCTTCCTGGCTCTGGTCCTGGGTGGCGTCGTCTCCGGAGGTGCCGCCGGAGCTCTCGCCCGCGCCGTCGCCGGGCCCCTGCCCCTGCTCCTGGCCGGAGCCGTCGTCGGGGGCGTCCTGGGAGTCCTTGCCGGGCTTCTTGCCGGAGTCCTGCTCGGAGTCCTTGCCCGAGTCGTCCTTGGAACCCTTGCCGGAGTCCTTGCCCGAGTCGTCCTTGGAGCCCTTCCCGGAGCCGTCCCCGGGCCTGTCCCCCGTCGGCCCGTCCGACGGGGAGGGGCTGCTCCGCCGGGGCTGCTCCGGAGTCGTGGGACGGGCGGAGGGCTGGTGGTGGCCGCTGCCCGTCCTGGCCGGTGAGGGTTTCTTCTCCGTGGGCAGTCTCGCCTGCTCGGTGTTCTTGTCCGGGGTGTCCTTCTCGGCGGGGACGCTCGCGGAGGTGGGCCCCTTCACCGGCTGCGTGGGAGCGGAGTTCAGGGCCACCCAGGCGGCCCCGCCCGAGGTCAGGACGGCGGCGACCGCCGTCGCCGCCAGGGCCGCGACGGCCGGCCGCCGCCGGCGCCTCCCGGCGGCCACCAGTGGATCGGGCCCCGGCGCGGGCGCCCCGGCCGGGACCGCGACCGGCGCTGCGGCCGGGGCGGGCGCCGGAGTCGGGGCCGGGGCCGGGGCCGGGAGCACGATCGGCATGGTGGGCTGCGGCTCGGTCCCGTTCACGATCGCCCGCAGGTGGATCTGCACCTCCTGGGCGGACATGCGCTGCGCCGGGTCCTTGCGGAGCAGACCGGAGATCACCGGCCCCAGCGACCCGGCGAACCTCAGCGGGGCCGGCTCCTCGTGCATGACCGCGCTGAGCGTCGCCAGCGGGTGGGCGCGTTCGAAGGGGGACCGTCCCTCGACCGCCATGTAGAGCGTCACGCCCAGCGACCACAGGTCGGAGGCGAACTCCGCCGGGCCCCCGCTCGCCCGCTCCGGCGCGATGAACGCCGGGGTGCCGATGAGGGCGCCGGTCCTGGTCACCGACGAGTCGCCCTCGAGCACCGCGATGCCGAAGTCGGTCAGCACCGCCCGCCCGTCCTTCGACAACAGCACGTTGTCGGGCTTGACGTCCCGGTGCAGCACACCCGCCTGGTGCGCGGCGAGCAGCGCGCCGAGCACCTCCAACCCGATCTGCGCCGTCCGCGCCGGCGGCAGCGGCCCGTCCTCCCGGACCACGGCCCCGAGCGTGCGGGAGTCCACGAGCTGCATCACGATCCACGGGCGCCCGTGCTCCTCGATCACGTCGTAGACCGTCGCGACGCCCGGATGGCCGATCCGCCCGGCGGCGCGGGCCTCCCTGAGCGTCCGTACGGTGAAGACCTCGCGTTCGGGACCGGTCAGGTCGGGAGAGGGGATGACCTCCTTGACCGCCACGTCCCTGCCGAGCACCTCGTCCCGCGCCCGCCAGACCGTGCCCATCCCTCCTCGGCCGATGTGTTCCAGCAGCCGGTACCGAGCGCCGATGATCCCCTGAGAGTCGGTCATGAGCTGCCGAGTACCCAGGATTTGCTCTGACATTCCGGACGCTTTACGCAGACACCCCCAGTGATCCACAATCGACCACGGATCTGCCGTCATGTCAGGCGGTCTCCGCCGAGATCAGCTCAGGACATGACGCAGCGCGGCCGTGACGACGGCCGCCGTCGCGAGTACCACCAGGAAGGGCGCGCGCAGCAGCAGCGCCGCCACGGCCGCCCCCAGCCCGGCGGTGCGGGGCAGGTCGAAGTGCAGTTGCTGCCCGTGCGCGAAGGTCTGCACCGCGATCAGCGCGGCCAGCAGAGCCACCGGGACCAACGCTGCGAAACGCTGCACGGTCGGATGGTCGAGCACCTGGCGCGGAGCCGACAGCCCGGCGAGCTTCAGCGCGTAGCAGCCCGCGCAGGTGATCACGATCGCCCACCAGACAGTCACTTCGGCCTCCTCAGGATCACGGCGAGCACGGCGACCGCCGCGATCAGCACGGGCACGCCCGGCGGGGTGAACGGCGTCGTGGCCAGCGCGATCGCCGCACCGCCGCCGGCGATCAGCCGCAGCGCGCGGGTCTCCGGGCCGCCGCCGGTGAGCCGGGGCCACAGGATGGCCACGAACGTCGCCGGGCCCACCGCGTCCAGGCCGAACACCGCCGGGTCGGTCACCTGGGAGGCGCCCGCCGCGCCGAGCAGGGTGGTGACGTTCCACGTCAGGTAGAGGCTGACGAACGTGACGAGGAAACCGGTCCGGGCGGAGCGCCCGTCGGGCTGGGCCAGGGCCACCGCGGCCGTCTCGTCGATCACGCCGTGGGCCATCGGGAGCCTGCGCCAGCCCTGGGCCGCGAGCAGGTCGGACATGCGCAGGCCGTACAGGCCGTTGCGGACTCCCAGGAGCAGCGCGCCCGCGGTGCCCGCCACCAGGTTGCCGCCGCCGGCGACGACGCCGACCATGGCGAACTGCGAGGCGCCGGTGAAGGCGAACAGGCTCAGCACGCACGCCTGCGCGACGCTCAGGCCGGCGGTGACCGCGGCGGCGCCGAACGCCACTCCCGACAGTCCCACGGCGATCCCCACGCCCAGTCCGTCCCTGACCGCTGAGGAACGAGTGGTTGTATCCATGGGAACGAGGTTATGTCCGGTTTCTGACCCCGGTCTTGTACGTTCCTGCACGCTGGTAGGCCCCGGGCGGCACACCCACGATCCGCTTGAAGTGCCTGGTCAGGTGGGCCTGATCGGTGAAACCCACGTCGGTGGCGACCTGCGCGGCCGATGTGCCGGAGTCGAGCAGCCCTCGGGCCCGCCGGACCCGGAGCGTGTTGAGATAGGCGTGCGGGGGCAGGCCCGTGACCGCCTTGAAGGCCCGGATCAGAGCGAAGGGCTTCGCCTGTACGGCCCGCGCCAGGTCCTCCAGCGTGGGCGGGTCGACGAGCCGTTCGTGCAGGATCTCCCGCGCCCGCCGTACGGCCCGGTCCTCCCTGGCGGGCCGTGCGTCCGCCGTACGGCGGACGGCGTGCTGCCTGAGCAGGGCGCCGAAGGCCGTGCGGGCGAGCGTGGAGGAGGCCAGGCCGTCGCCGTGCTCGGCGGCGTCGTGCGCGGCCCGCAGCAGCGCGGTGGCGTGCGGGTGGGAGACGACGGGCTCGGGGAAGTGCGGCGTGCCGCGCCCGGCCGCCAGCTCCGCGGCGATGTCCGCCATGACCTCGATCGACGGGTAGAGCATCCGGTAGGCCCAGCCGCCGGGCTCGCCCGCCTGGCCGGTGTGCACGTGCTCGGGGTTGACCAGGACCAGGTTGCCCGCACCCGCGCGGTGCCGGGCGCCCCGGTAGTCGAACTCCTCGACCCCGGACAGGATCACCCCGATCGCGTAGCCGTCGTGCACGTGCCGGGAGAACCGGTGGGTGACGTACCTGGCCTTGAGCAGGTCCACCCCCGGCAGCCCCGGACTGCGCCAGAAGCGCGCCGCCTCCCGCTCGGTCACGGCCGGAAGGTCTCGGTGAACCTGTCGAAGAACGTCCGGTTCGACCTGCCGTCGTCGGGGCCCTCCCAGTAGATCGCGTACGGACGGCCCGTAGACGTGCGGAAGCCCCGGTCCAGGACGCGCATCCTGACCTTGTCCTTCAGGTAGGTGAACTCCCAGTCGGCGGCCGGCAGGCCGCGGTATCTCAGCGCGGTGATGCCGATCCGCTCGTAGCCCGGCCAGACGTTCTTGGCCAGCCCGCCTTTCTCCACCTTCTCCCAGTGCCTGACCGGGTCCTTCTCGGGGTCCTCGGTCGACTCGATCCACAGGAAGCCGTTTCTGCCGGGAGGCCGGAACTCGACCCTGTCGCGGCCGGAGAACCGCTTGACGGCCCAGTCCCTGGGGATCGCGACGGTGAAGCCCAGCGGGTCGCGGTGGAGCCGCCAGCCCGCCGGGAGCGCCTGGGACGGGCGGCCGGACGGGGTGGGGGTCGCACGGGGCGTCTTGGAGGGCTCGGCCGGGGTGGTCGGCCCGGTGGTGACCGCGGCCGTGGCCGTCGGCGTGGGCGATGCCGTGCCGTCCTGGCCCCGGAGCACCAGCCAGCCTCCCACCCCGAGTGTGACCGCGAGCGCGGGCACCCCGGCGGCGAGCGCCATCCGCGCCGCCCGCGGCCGCCGCGCCGCGGGGGCGGGCGGGGCGGCGGCGGGCCGCTCCTCGTGCGGCCACCGCCCCGGATACGCCGGATCGTCGAGGTAGGGCTGCCCGGCGTGGGTGGGGGCGTCGCGGTGCGACGGCCAGGCCCGGCCGTCCGGGTGGGGCGGCTGCCCGGCGAGGGTGGGCTCGCCGCGGTGAGGCGGCTGCTCCGCGGGCGTGGAGCCGCTCCGGTGGGACGGCCACGCCGGGTCGCCCGCGTGGTGCAGCGGGTCGCCGGGGTGGTGCGGCTGGTCTCCCGGACGTGACGGCTGTCCGGCGTGCCACGGCGGCCATCCGCCCGGTGCCGCTCCCGCCGGATACGGCGGCTGCCCTCCGTGCGGGCGCTGCGCGCCGTACGGAGGACCGCCGTGGTGCGCCGGGCCGTCCGGAGGGAAGGGGTGCGCCGGATGGGACGGCCGGTCGGAGCGGTGCCCCGCGTCGGCGTGCGTGGGGACGGGGCCGGGGTGGCCGGAGTAGGGGGACGCCGGGCCGGGATAGGAGGATGGCGTGTCGGCGTGCGCGGACGCCGGGCCGGGGTGCCCGGTGGCCGGGCCCGCGGCCGCGCGGGTGAGCAGGGGCGTGGCCTGCTCGGCGGTCATCCGGGTGGCGGGGTCCTTGGCCATCAGGCCGAGGATGGCGACGGCCAGGGGACCGCTGTGCGCCATGGGGCTGGGCTCGCCGTGGAGGACGGCCATCATCGTCGCCGCGGCCGTGGCCCGCTCGAACGGCGGACGCCCCTCCAGGGCCGCGTACAGCGTCGCCCCGAGGGACCACAGGTCCGACTCGGGGGTGGCCGCCAGCCCGTGGAGCCGTTCCGGGGGCAGGAAGGCGGGGGTGCCGACCATCGCGCCCGTCCGGGTGATCCCGGTCTCCTGCGTCATCGAGGCGATCCCGAAGTCGGTCAGCACGACCCGGCCGTCGTCGGCCAGCAGCACGTTCTCCGGCTTGACGTCCCGGTGCAGCACTCCGGCGGCGTGCGCGGCCAGCAGGGCGCCCAGCACCTGCAGCCCGACCGAGGCCACCCGCTCGGGCGTCAGCGGCCCCTCCGCGCGGACGACCTCGCCCAGCGAGCGCGACCGGACCATCTGCATGACGATCCAGGGCCGGCCCTCCTCCTCGACCACGTCGTGCACGATGATCACGGACGGGTGGTCGAGCCGCCCGGCGGTCCGGGCCTCCCGGATCGTCCGCCGGTTCAGGTCCGTGCGCGCGGCCTCGTCGACCCCGCGGTAGCGGACCTCCTTGACCGCCACGACCCGGTCGAGAAGCTCGTCGTGGGCACGCCAGACGACGCCCATCCCGCCCTCGCCGATGGGTTCGAGCAGGCGATACCGGCCCGCCACCTTCCGTTCGGTCATTCTCCTCGCCCCTCCCAAACCCACGAATCGTAGCCGGTCGGGGCGGGTCTCACTTTTTCGACGAGAAGGTCTGAGCGAATCCCTCGAAAAGGTGCATGTTCTTCTTCCAGTCCTCGGCCGGGGTGTGCCAGTAGATCGCGTAGCCCCGGCCGCCCTTGGTCACGAACCCCCGGTTGAGCACCCGGGCCTTGCCCGAGCTCGTGTTCCAGGTGAACTCCCAGTCGGCGGCCTTCTCCATGTAGTCGACCTTCTCGATCCGGATCCGCTCGTAGCCGGGGAAGTTCCCCCGGCTGGCCCGCTCTCCGTTGTACCAGTCCTGCTTCGGGTCGGGACCGGCCTTGTCGACGTATTCGACGAACACGAAGCTCCTGCGGTCGGACCCGCGGAACCAGACCTGCTGGCCCGGGCGCTTGTCCACCTTCCAGCCCTTGGGCAGGCCGATGGAGAAGCCGTTGCCGTCCTTGTGCATGTGCCAGCCGTCGGGGAGCTTCGACTTGTCCTTCTCCTTCTCCTTGTCCTTCTCCTCGGTCTTGGCGGGACTGGGGGCGGGACTTTCGGAGACGGAGGGGGTGGCCTCCGCTGTCGCCTTGGCCGTTCCCGCCGCCGTGGTCGGCCTGCCCGCGTGCGGGGTCGGCGAGGCGTCCGACTCGCGGCTGCGCATCCCCAGCCAGCCGGCGACCGCGCCGACGACCAGGACCGCGGGCACGATCACCAGCAGGCCCCGTTTGACCTGCGACCGGGGGCCTCGCGAGAACATCGTCGGCGAGGTGGAGCGGTAACTCTCCATCGGCGTGGAGGCCGGTGCGGGCCGGGAGGCGGTGCCGGGCTCCCGGCGTGCCGGCGGGACGGGCGCGACCGGCTCGGGCCTGGGCGCGGGGACCGGCTCGGGCGCGGGTTCCGGCCGTGCCGGCGGGAAGGGCTCGCGTCTCGTCTGGGGGGCCGGTCGGGAGACGGGCCTGGGGGCGGGCTTGGGAGCCGGTGTGGGGACGGGCTTGGGAGCCGGCGTGGGGGCGGGCTCCTGCCGCACTTTCGCGGCGGGCTCGCGCGGTGCCGGCGCGGCGGGCGGCGAGCCCTTGGCGGGGGCCGGCACGGCGGGCTCCAGCTTCACCCCGGTCGCGGGGAAGCCCTCGGGCTCGTATCTGATCCCGGGGTCGGTCTCGGCCGTCGCCGAGGTGGTCACGGCGGGCATGACGGCGGTCTTGGCGGGCTTGGGGGTCCGCTGCCGGCCGCCCTCGGCCACCTCGCGCAGCAGGCGCGCGGCCTCGTCGTAGGACATGCGCTGGGCCGGGTCCTTGCGCAGCAGCCCGTCGAGCACCGTGGTCAGCAGCCGTCCCGCGCGGACCGGGGGCTCCGGCTCGTCGTTCAGCACGGCGTGCATGGTCGGCAGCGCCCCGCCCCGCTCGTGCGGCGGCTTGCCCTCCACGGCCGCGTACAGCGTCGCCCCGAGGGACCACAGGTCCGACTCGCGCTGCGCGCTGGCCCCCTTGATCCGCTCCGGCGGGATGAACGCGGGCGTGCCCGCGATCCCGGTCATGGTCAGCGCGGTCTCGGCCTCCAGCGTCGCGATGCCGAAGTCGGTCAGCACCACCCGGCCGTCGTCGGCCAGCAGCACGTTCTCCGGCTTGACGTCCCGGTGCAGCACCCCCTGCGCGTGCGCGGCGCGCAGCGCCTCCAGCACCTGGAGCCCGATCTCGGCCACCCGCTCGGGCCGCAGCGGCCCGTCCTGGCGCAGGACCTTGCCGAGCGAGCGGGACTCCACGAGCTGCATGACGATCCAGGGGCGCCCGTCCTCCTCGACCACGTCGTGGACGACCACCACGTTCGGGTGCGTCAGCCGACCGGCGGCCCGCGCCTCGCGCTTGGTGCGCCGGTTGAAGTCTTCCTGGTTGTCCTCGCCGAGCATGTCGGCGTAGCGGACCTCCTTGACCGCGACCTCCCGGTCGAGGAGCTCGTCGTGGGCCCGCCAGACGATGCCCATGCCACCCCGGCCGATGGGCTCGCGCAGGTGGTAGCGGGCGGCAATGCGACGTCCCTCAGAAGACTGTGCTTCGGCCATCAACCGCACCTACCCCTTTCTAAACCCCCGAATACTCTCATAGGCCGGGAAGGGTGATCGACTCTCGCGAGACCCGGGTGTCCACGATTCGAGACGTGCTGTCCAACAGGTGGCGCCCGGTGGGGAGATGGCCTATCGTCGATCCCATGACTTGCTATTTCGCGTTTATCGAGCCGGCTCCGGAGGGCCGGTCGTGACAGTGTGATCTAGCGACCACCCGGAGCCGGCACGAGGCAGAGACACGTTCTCTGCCTTTTTTGTTTCTTACGATTCGCCGGCTCGCGGATGTGCGCCGGCTGAGCATGAGGAGCCGAGATGTCGTTGTTGACCGCACACCTGGAGCGCGGAGCCGTGAAGCTGGGGACGCTCACGGTGGGGGCCGGACCGGCAGTGGTGATCGGCGGCCCGGGGGCGGACGCCCGCTGGATCAGCCTGCGCGACCACCACGGACGGGTGCCGGCGGCCGAGGCCGTGGCGGCGGTCCGCGCCGAGTGGGCCGGGCCGATCCTGGTGGAGCCGTTCTCGGCGGGAGACCTGCCGGAGATCCTCGCCGACGCCGACGGCGTGGTGGTCGGCGCGGCCTGGATGCAGGACTTCCAGCTCGTCCGCGCGGTCGCCCGGCTGGGCCTGCCCGTGGTCGTCCAGCGCGGCCCGGCCGCGACCCTGGAGGAGTGGCTGGCCATCGCCGACTACTGTGTGGCCGAGGGCAACGACCGGGTCGTGCTCTGCGAGAGCGGCAGCCGCACCCACCTGGCCGGGGTGACCCTCGACCTGACCCTGATGCGCGCCGCCCGGGAGAGGTCCGGCCGCCCCGTGCTGGCCGACCTCGGCGGGGATCCCGCGCTGGCCGCCGCGGCGGTCGCCGCCGGGGCCGACGGCCTGCTCCTGGCCCCCGACGCCGCCGAGCGGGCCGTCCTCGCCGCCCAGGAGGCCGTGCGGATCGTCGGCGCGCTCACCCGCCGCGAGACCCCCGACTCCGTCCTGGCCGCCCGGGGCGCCGTCGACCGCGTCGACGCGGCCCTGGCCGTCCTGCTCGAACGCCGCGCCGAGCTCGCCGGGGTCATCCAGAGCCTCAAGCCCGTCGGCGGTTTCGCCGGCCGCGACATGGACCGCGAGCGCCGCCTGGTCGCCGAGATGGCCCGCCGCGCCCCCACCCTGGGCGAGGCGCGGCTGGCGCCCATCATGAACGCCGTGATCGAGGCGGGGCTGCACCTGGCCGAGGAGCGCAGGGCGGCCGGTCGGGACTGACCCCGTGCCCGCCGCGGGCCCGACGGCGGCCGCGCGGCGCCGGGCGCCCGCGCCGCGGCGCGCCCGGACGCCGTCAGTCGAAGAGCATCTCGGTGCCGCGGCGTGCGTCGACGATCCGCCAGCCCGCCGCGATGGCGGCGGCCAGCAGCGGGACGCAGAAGAAGGCGATGCGCTGGTCGGCGTCGGCGAACGGCATGAGCAGCACCACCAGCGCGAGGAAGGCCAGGGTGGACCAGCCGGTGTACGGTGCGCCCGGCATCCGGAAGGCGGGGCGTTCGAGCAGGCCCCGCTCGGCGGCGCGGCGCAGCCGGATCTGGCAGAAGACCAGGGTGCCCCAGGTGGTGATCACGCCCAGGGAGGCGATCGCGGTGGCGATGTTGAAGGCCCGCTCCGGCACGTAGTAGTAGAGGACGACCCCGGCGACGAACACCGCCGCCGTGAGGAGGATGCCCCCGTAGGGGACCTGGCGGGAGCTGAGCAGCCCGGCGAAGGCGGGGGCCTCGCCCTTGACGGCCATGGCGCGCAGGATCCGGCCGGTGGAGTAGAGGCCGGAGTTGCACGACGACAGGGCCGCGGTGATGACGATCAGGTTCATGGCGTCGGCGGCCCAGGGGACGCCGAGCGCGGCGAAGACCGTCACGAACGGGGACTGGGCCGGGCCGTAGGCGGTCCACGGCAGGACCATCGCCAGCAGCAGGACGGAGCCGACGTAGAAGATCATGATCCGCCAGATCACGCCGTTGATCGCCCTGGGCAGCACCTCCCTGGCGTTCTTCGTCTCTCCCGCGGCGATGCCGACCAGCTCGATCGAGGAGTAGGCGAAGATCACCGACTGGAGGCTCATCAGCACCACCGGGAACCCGTTGGGGGCGAAGCCGCCGTGGGCGGCGAGGTTGCCCACCCCCGCGGTGCTGCCGCCCAGGCCCATCCCGAAGATCACCAGCACCAGCCCGGTCACCAGGAACGCGCAGATCGCCAGGACCTTGAGCAGCGCGAACCAGAACTCCAGCTCGCCGAACAGGCGCACCGACAGCAGGTTGACGGCCAGCACGAACGCCAACGCGATGAGGGCGGTGAGCCATCGGGGGAACTGCGGGGCCCACAGGTGCACGTAGATGGAGATCGCGGTCAGCTCGGCGATGCCGGTGAAGGCCCAGTTGATCCAGTACATCCAGCCGCTGGCGAAGGCCGCCCACGGTCCGACGAAGTCGGCGGCGTAGTCTACGAATGAGCCCGAGGTCGGCTTGTAGAGGACCAGCTCGCCCAGGGCCCGCATGACGAAGAAGGCCGCGAGCCCGGCGGCCGCGTACGACAGCACCAGCGCCGGACCGGCGGCCTGGAGCCGTCCGCCGGACCCGAGGAACAGCCCGACGCCGATCGCGCCGCCGATCGCGATCATCTGCACCTGGCGGTTGCCGAGCGCGTGGCTGTAGCCCTCGTCGGTCTTCACGCGTTCCCCCTGTGTGCCCGCCCCGGAAACATCATTACCCAAAGTAGCCGATCGTCACTCCGGGTGCTCGACGGCAGGCGCTGCGAAAGGTGGCGAAGTGTGTGGCCACGGGGGGCCACAGCGGGGGGCAAACACGCGTAGGCTTCCCACGCCGACACGCGACTAGGGGGAGGAACGAGGCCGCATGTCCGACTCGTTTGTGCATCTTCACGTTCACACCGAGTACTCCATGCTCGATGGGGCCGCTCGCCTGAAGCAGATGTTCAAACAGGTCGGCGACCTGGGCATGCCCGCCATCGCGATCACCGACCACGGCAACATGCACGGTGCCTACGACTTCTACAAGCAGGCCACCGGGGCCGGGATCAAGCCGGTCATCGGCATCGAGGCCTACGTCGCCCCCGCCTCCCGGCACCAGAAGAAGCCGGTGCTGTGGGGCGAGCCGCACCAGAAGCGGGACGACGTGTCGGCGGGTGGCTACTACACCCACATGACGATCTGGGCGAAGAACGCCAAGGGTCTGAGCAACCTGATGAAGCTCTCCTCGCGCGCCTACACCGAGGGCTTCGTGCGCAAGTGGGCCCGGATGGACGCCGAGACCCTCGCCGAGCACGCCGAGGGGCTGATGGCCACGACCGGCTGCCCGTCGGGCGAGGTGCAGACCCGGCTGCGCCTGGGCCAGTACGACGAGGCGCTCGCGGCGGCGGCGAAGTTCCAGGAGCTGTTCGGCAAGGACAACTACTACCTGGAGATCATGGACCACGGGCTCGACATCGAGCGCCGGGTCCGCGACGGCCTGACCCGCATCTCCCGGGAGCTCGACATCCCGCCGCTGGTCACCAACGACTCCCACTACACCTACGAGTCGGACGCGACCTCCCACGACGCGCTGCTGTGCATCCAGACCGGCAAGCAGCTGTCCGACCCCGAGCGGTTCCGCTTCGACGGCAGCGGCTACTACATCAAGTCCGCCGACGAGATGCGCGCGGTCGACTCCTCCGACCTGTGGGCCGAGGGCTGCCGCAACACGCTGCTGGTCGCCGAGAAGGTCGACCCGACCGGCATGTTCGGCTTCAAGAACCTGATGCCGACCTTCCCGGTGCCCGAGGGGGAGACCGAGGAGAGCTGGTTCCGCAAGGAGATCCAGCGGGGCATGGAGCGCCGCTTCCCCCAGGGCATCGACGACGAGCACCGCAGGCAGATCGACTTCGAGATGGACGTCATCCTGCAGATGGGGTTCCCCTCCTACTTCCTCGTGGTCGCCGACTTCATCATGTGGGCCAAGAACAACGGCATCCGGGTCGGTCCGGGCCGTGGCTCGGCGGCCGGCTCGCTGGCGGCGTACGCGCTGGGCATCACCGACCTCGACCCGCTGCCGCACGGCCTGATCTTCGAGCGGTTCCTCAACCCCGACCGCGTCTCCATGCCCGACGTCGACATCGACTTCGACGAGCGCCGGCGCGGCGACGTGATCCGCTACGTGACCGAGAAGTACGGCGCCGACAAGGTCGCCATGATCGCCACCTTCGGCACCATCAAGGCGAAGGCGGCCATCAAGGACGCCGCCCGCGTCCTCGGCCACCCGTACGCGCTGGGCGACAAGGTCTCCAAGGCGTTCCCGCCCGCGGTGATGGGCAAGGACATCCCGCTGTCGGGCATCTTCGACAAGGACCACCCGCGCTACAACGAGGCCGGTGAGCTGCGCAAGCTGTACGACGAGGACGTCGACGTCAAGTCGGCCATCGACCTGGGCAGGGGCCTGGAGGGCCTGATCCGGCAGACCGGCGTGCACGCCGCCGGCGTGATCATGTCCTCGGAGGTGCTGACCGACTACATCCCGATCATGCGCCGCGACTCCGACGGCGTGATCATCACGCAGTTCGACTACCCGACCTGCGAGACGCTCGGCCTGCTCAAGATGGACTTCCTGGGCCTGCGCAACCTCACGATCATCGACGACTGCCTGAACGCCATCGAGGCCAACACCGGCACCAAGATCGACCTGCTCGACCTGCCCCTCGACGACGCCAAGACCTACGAGCTGCTGGCCCGCGGTGACACCCTGGGCGTGTTCCAGGTCGACGGCGGCGGCATGCGCTCGCTGCTGCGGTTGATGCGTCCCGACAACTTCGAGGACATCTCGGCGGCGCTCGCGCTCTACCGGCCGGGCCCGATGGGAGCCAACTCCCACACCAACTACGCGATGCGCAAGAACGGCCAGCAGGAGATCACCCCGATCCATCCCGAGCTGGAGGAACCGCTCAAGGAGATCCTCGACACGACCTACGGTCTGATCGTCTACCAGGAGCAGGTCATGGCCATCGCGCAGAAGGTCGCCGGGTTCTCCCTCGGCAAGGCCGACCTGCTGCGCCGCGCGATGGGCAAGAAGAAGAAGTCGGAGCTGGACAAGCAGTACGAGTTCTTCGAGCAGGGCATGAAGGACAACGGCTACTCGGCCGCCGCGATCAAGGCCCTGTGGGACATCCTGCTCCCCTTCTCCGACTACGCCTTCAACAAGGCCCACACCGCCGCCTACGGCCTGGTCTGCTACTGGACCGGCTACCTCAAGGCCAACTACCCGGCCGAGTACATGGCCGGCCTGCTGACCTCGGTCAAGGACGACAAGGACAAGTCGGCCCTCTACCTCAACGAGTGCCGGCGCATGGGCATCAAGGTGCTCCCGCCGGATGTCAACGACTCCGACTTCGACTTCACCCCGCGCGGCACCGACGTCCGGTTCGGCCTGTCGGCCATCCGCAACGTCGGCGGCAACGTGGTCGACGGGATCATCGCCGCGCGCAAGGAGAAGACCCGCTTCGCCGACTTCAAGGACTTCCTGCGCAAGGTCCCGATGGTGGTCTGCAACAAGCGGGTCATCGAGTCGCTGATCAAGGCGGGGGCCTTCGACTCGTTCGCGCACGAGCGCAAGGGCCTGGTGATGGTCCACGAGCAGGCCGTCGACAGCATCATCGGCATCAAGAAGAACGAGGCGCAGGGACAGGACTCCCTGTTCGGGGCCATCGAGGGCGCCGAGGACCAGACCTTCGACGTGCAGATCCCGCCCGGCGAGTGGGACAAGACCACCCTGCTCCAGTTCGAGCGGGAGATGCTCGGCCTCTACGTCTCCGACCACCCGCTCTTCGGCGTGGAGCACATCCTCGCCTCCGGCGCCGACTGTTCGGTCGCCGCGCTCCAGGACGAGAACCGCCCCGACGGCCAGATCGTCACGGTGGGCGGCATCCTGAGCGGCGTCCAGCGCAAGGTCACCAAGAAGGGCGACACCTGGGTCCTGACCATGCTGGAGGACCTGGAGGGCGCCATCGAGGTGATGATCTTCCCCTCGGCGTACCAGCTCTGCGCGACAGTCCTGGCCGAGGACGCCATCGTCTTCGTCAAGGGCCGCCTGGACAAGCGCGAGGACGTCGGGAAGATCATCGCCATGGAGGTGACCGCCCCCGACCTGACGCGCGAGAGCGGCGGCCCCCTAGCGGTCAGCCTCCCCCTCACCCGCTGCACCCCTCCGGTGGTCGGCCGCCTCAAGGAGGTCCTGACCGCCCACCCCGGCACCACCGAGGTCCACCTCCAGGTGCACAACGGCCCGAAGACCACCGTCGTCCGCCTGGACGACCGCCTGCGGGTGGCGCCCTCCCCGGCGCTGATGGGCGACCTGAAGCAGCTGCTGGGCCCCGCCTGCCTGGGGGCCTGAGCCCGGAGACCGGCCGCCCCGGCCGGTGCGGGGGACCGGCCGCGACCGGTCTCCCTCACCGCCCGGCGGGCGCGAGCCGGCGGCGCCGTACCGCTGCCAGGACGGCCCCGGCCGCCGCGGCCGCGGTGGTGATCAGGAAAGCCGCCCGGAAGCTCCCGTCGTCCGGCGACGCGCCGAGCACGAGCGTGAGGACGGCGACCGTCACGGCCGCCGAGAGATACTGGGAGGTCGTCAGCAGCGCTCCGGCGGTGCCCTGGTGCTCGGAAGGCACGTCCCGGGTGCCGATGACGAACATCGAGGTGTAGATGACCCCGTGCCCGAAGCCGCTGGCGATCAGTCCGCCGAGCAGGTCGGCGACGTAGGAGTCTCCGTGCAGGGCGAAGGAGAGCCAGCCGAGACCGGCGGCGGCCGTGCCGAATCCGCCGGCGAGCACGGCCGGAGCGCTGAACCTCCGGACCGCGCGGCCGGCCGCCATGCTCCCGACGGTGACCATGACGGCGAGCGGCAGGAAGGCGAGTCCCGCCTGCAACGGCGGGTAGCCCTTCGTGGACTGCAGGAGAAGGGTCACGAGGTAGAACTCCGAGCCCACGCTCGCCATGTAGAGCGCGGTCGCCGCCGCCCCCGTCCGGAGCGATCGGGTCCGCCGCAGGACCGGCTCGATCAGGACGCCCCGCGGCCTGTTCTCGTTCAGCGCGAACCCGAGGGACAGCAGCAGGGCGAGGCCGAGCGAGACGAGCGCCGGCGCCGAGTCCCAGCCCTGGTCGGCGCTGAGGGTGAGTCCCACGACCAGGCAGAGCATGGCGCCGGTGCCGAGGACGGAGGCGAGCACCGGGATCCGGTCCGTGCGGTCCCGGTCGTGGGTCCGGCCGAACCACCTGGCCGCCCCCAGCGCGCACAGCAGCGTCAGCGGGACGTTGATGAAGAACGTCAGCCGCCACGACACCGTGGTGAGCAGGCCGCCGAGGACGACGCCGACGGCGAGCCCCGACGCGCCGACCGCGCCCCATACCGCCAGGGCCCTGCTCCGGGACGGCCCCGCCGGGAAGGTCGTCCCGATGAGACCGAGGACGGCCGGCTGCAGCAGCGCCGTGCAGAACCCCTGCGCGCCACGTGCGAGCAGCAGGGCCGTCCCGTCCTGGGCCGCGCCGCCGACGACGCTCGCGGCACCGAAGAGGGTGACCGCGACGATGAGGAGCCGCCTGGCCCCCACCCGGTCGGTGAGGCGGCCCCCGACCATCAGGAACCCCGCGAACAGGACCGCGTAGGCGCTGACCACCCACTGGGCGACGGCCGGGGTGAGGTACAGGTCACGGGCGAGGCTGGGCAGGGCGACATAGACGATCGAGTAGTCGAGGGCGATGAGGAACTGCGCCACCGAGAGCACGGCGAGGGCCGCCGGGCTGCGGACCGTCGCCGGATCGGTGGAGGTCGGCGCGTTGTTCACGGGATTTCCTGTCATGGATGCACGGACTGTCGTCGACACGAGAGACGGCGTCTCGCACGTCATGACGGGATCATCAAGGTTCACATTAATGTGAAGGTCAAGTCCCGACGTCCAGGACCGGAATCGAGAGTGGTCACATGCGCATCGGCGAGCTCTCCCGGCGTACCGACACCCCGACGAGGCTCCTGCGCTACTACGAGGAGCAGGGGCTCATCACCCCGGCCCGGCGGGAGAACGGCTACCGGGACTACGGCGAGTGCCTGGTCGACCGGGTCCAGCAGATCCGCGGCCTGCTCGACGTCGGCCTGCCCACCCGGGTCATCCGCCAGATCCTGCCGTTCCTGGACAGGCCGTGCACGATCCTGTTCTCGGACGCCACGCCCGAGCTGCTCGCGCTCCTGGAGCAGGAGCGTGACCGCATGGACGAGCGCATCGCCTGCCTGGCCAGGAACCGCGACGCCATCACCGCCTACCTCGAGGCCGTACGCGCCGAGGGCTGAGCGCCACCCGTCCGGGCGTCCGCGGGGCGCGTTCCCGGCGGGGGTGTTTCCGGAGGACGGCTGGAGAAGAGTTAGGAAACCTTCCTAACTTCCGTTGACACCGTACTGGCCGCTTGCCAGGATGCCGGTGAGCGGCTTGGCACGGCGTCCCCCGGGGGACGTGACGTGCTCAGTAAGAGATGTGCTGCCCCGGCCGCGTGTCGCACGGCGCCGTGGTTCGGCGCCGTGACCCTCTCCTCTCACCCCTCGGGAGACAGCCTGTGTCTTCAACGACGTCCCGTCCCGCCCCCCGCCTCCTCTTACCGGCCCTCGTAGCGGTCGCCGCCCTTCTCGCGGGCGTCCTCGTCGCCGCCGGCCGCGCCGAAGCGGCCGAGACCCTGCTGTCGCAGGGCAAGCCCGCCGCCTCCTCGTCCAAGGAGGGCTCCTCCTACAGCTCGGGCAAGGCGGTCGACGGCGACCTCACCTCGACCCGCTGGGCCTCCCTGGAGGGCAGCGACCCGCAGTGGATCCGCGTCGACCTGGGCGCGGTCACCCCGATCTCCCGGGTCAAGCTGTTCTGGGAGGCCGCCTACGGCAAGGCCTACAAGATCCAGGTCTCCGCGGACGCCGCGAGCTGGACGACCGTCTACTCCACCACCAGCGGCGACGGCGGCCAGGACGACCTGACGGGCCTGTCGGGCTCGGGCCGCTACGTGCGCATGTACGGCACGGCCCGGGGCACCGAGTACGGCTACTCCCTGTACGAGTTCCAGGTGTTCGGCGGCGGCACCGCCACGCCCAGCCCCACCCCGACGGTGACCCCCACCGTGCCCCCGGGCGACACCTTCGTCGTCGCGGCCGCCGGTGACATCGCTGCCCAGTGCACCGCGAGCTCCAGCTCCTGCGCCCACCCCAAGACGGCGGCGCAGGTCCAGGCGATGAACCCCGAGTTCGTCATCACCATGGGCGACAACCAGTACGACGACGCCCGGCTCTCGGACTTCCAGAACTACTACGACAAGACCTGGGGCAAGTTCAAGAGCAAGACGCGCCCGGTCGCCGGCAACCACGAGACCTACGACCCGGCCGGCACCTACGCCGGGTACAAGGGCTACTTCGGCTCCATCGCCACCCCGCAGGGCAAGACCTACTACAGCTACGACCGGGGCAACTGGCACTTCATCGCCCTCGACTCCAACTACTTCGACCAGACGGCCCAGATCAACTGGCTCAAGGCCGACCTGGCCGCCAACACCAAGGGTTGCGTCGCCGCCTACTGGCACCACCCGCTGTTCAGCTCCGGCGAGCACGGCAACGACCCGGTGAGCAAGCCGGTCTGGAAGATCCTCTATGACGCCCGGGCCGACCTGGTGCTCAACGGCCACGACCACCACTACGAGCGGTTCGCCCCGCAGAACCCCGACGCCCAGGCCGACCCCGAGGGCATCGTGGAGATCCTCGGCGGCATGGGCGGCGCCTCGCCGTACAACATCGAGAACGTCCAGCCCAACAGCCTGAAGCGGCTGCAGGACATCTACGGAGTGCTCAAGCTGAAGTTCGGCCCCGACTCCTTCTCCTCGCAGCTCATCGGGACCGACGGCGCGGTCAAGGACAGCAGCCCCACCTACACCTGCCACTAGATGTACATCTCGGCAAGCCGGGCCGCGGACGGAGCACGCCCGCGGTCCCGGCTCTCCTTCGCGGTCCCCGGGAACGTGCTCGCGCTCGGGGCGGTCAGCCTGGTCACCGACATCTCCTCGGAGATGGTCACGGCCGTGCTCCCGCTCTACCTGACGCTCTCCCTCGGGCTCAACCTGCTGCAGTTCGGCCTGCTGGACGGGCTCTCCTTCGGGGTGACCGCACTGGTCCGCCTGGCCGGCGGCAACCTCGCCGACCGGTGGCGGCGGCGCAAGCTGGTCGCCGGCCTCGGATACGGCCTGTCGGCGCTGTGCAGGCTCGCCCTGCTCGCGGTCGGCGGCTCCGTCACGGCGCTGGGCGCGGTGATCGCCGCGGACCGGACGGGCAAGGGGCTGCGCACGGCCCCGCGGGACGCGCTGATCTCGCTGAGCGTCCCGCCGGACGGCCTCGGGCAGGCGTTCGGCGTGCACCGGGCCATGGACACCTTCGGCGCGCTGCTCGGCCCGCTGGTGGCCTTCGCCGTCCTGACGGGCACCGGCGGAGCCTATGACGCGGTGTTCGTGGTCAGCTTCTGCGTGGCGGTGCTCGGCGTGCTGCTGCTGGTCATGTACGTCCGCGACCCGCGGCCGCCGCTGCCGGGCCCGCGCCCGGCGACCTCGCCGCGCGCGGTGGCCGGGCTGCTGCGCGAGGCGGCGTTCCGGCGGGTGTGCGTGGTGGCCGCGCTCCTCGGGCTGGTCACGCTCAGCGACGCCTTCGTCTACCTGCTCTTGCAGAAGCGCGGCGGGTTCGGCGCCGAATACTTCCCGCTGCTGCCCCTGGGCACGGCCGCCGCCTACCTGCTGCTGGCCGTGCCCGTCGGGCGGCTGGCCGACCGGCTGGGCCGCGTGCCGGTCTTCCTGGCCGGGCACGTGGCGCTGATCGCCGCCTACCTGGTGCTGATCGGACCGGGATGGCTCGTCGCCGTGCTGGTCCTGCAGGGGGCCTTCTACGCCGCCACCGACGGCGTGCTGATGGCCGTGGCGGGTCCGATGCTCCCGGCCCACCTGCGCACCAGCGGCCTGGCCCTGCTCCAGACCGGCCAGGCGGGCGCCCGGCTGCTCTCCTCGATCCTGTTCGGCGCCGTCTGGACGGTGTGGGGGAGCGCCCAGGGGCTCGCCGTCATGGCCGCCGGGCTCGCGGTGTGCCTGCTGGGCGCCTGGTCCGTCGTGCGGAGGCACGCGTGACACCGCCGATGACATGGGCGCCGGGCGCCGAGGAGGAGGCCATGACCATGACGGTGACGGTGACGCGGGCATCCGGTCCCCGGCCGGTGCCGGGGAGGCGTCCATGACCCCGGTACGGCGCCTGCTGGTGCTGCTGGCCGCCCTTGCCGTCCTCGGCGGGACGGCGGCCGGCTACGCGGCCTGGGCCGCGCGCCGCGACCCCGTCCCGGCCCAGGCGGGGCAGGCGGGGCAGGGCGGCGTGCTCCGTCCCGGGCAGCTGATGTTCCGCTCGGCGGCCGGCCGGGTCGCCGCGGTGCCGCTGGCGGACACCTCCGCCGCGCCCACCGGCAGCAGCCTGGCCTGCGACCGCTTCTCCACGGGCGGCGGGACCTCGATCTGCCTGGTGGCCCGGCCGGGGCCGGTGGCCACCACGCACGCGGTGATCCTCGACCGCTCGATGCGGGAGACGCGCCGGATCAAGCTGGCCGGCATCCCGAACCGGGCCAGGATGTCGCAGAGCGGCCGGATGGCGTCGTGGACCGTGTTCGTCACCGGAGACTCCTACAGCGAGGGAGGGTTCTCCACCTGGACCGGAATCCTGGACACCCGCACCGGCTACGCCGTGACCAACATCGAGGACATCCCGCTGACCCTGAACGGCCGCCGCTACCACGCCCCCGACGTGAACTACTGGGGCGTGACCTTCGCCGCCGACGACAACCGGTTCTACGCGACGGTGGCCACCGGCGGGAAGACCTACCTCGTGGAGGGCGACTACGGCAGGTGGCAGGCCCGGACGCTGCGGGAGAACGCCGAGTGCCCGTCGCTGTCGCCCGACGGGACGCGCCTGGTGTTCAAGAAGCGGGTCTCGGCCGACCCCGCCCGGATGTGGCGGCTCCACCTGCTGGACCTGGCCACCATGCGGGAGACGCCGCTGGCCGAGCGGGCCAGCGTCGACGACCAGGTGGCGTGGCTCGACGGGCGCACGGTGATGTACGGCAGGGCAGGCGACGTCTGGTCGGTGCCCGCCGACGGCTCCGGCGCCCCCGCCCGGCTGGTACGCGGGGCTTCCTCCCCGGTGGCCGTCCGGTGACGGCCGTCATGCCGGCCGGATGACGGTTGTCATACGACATCGAGGCGGCTTCGTCCCGGCGGATGAAGGGCCGGATCATCCAGAGAGAGGAGGGAGGGCCGGGACCGGATTGCGATGATCATCATGTCGTATTTTTTCCGGATCTGAGGAGCTGACAGGCGATGCCTCTCGCGCGACCCCACCACCGTGGACGGACGATCGCCGGACTAGGGCTGAGCGCGGTGCTCGTGACCTGGGCCGCCGCGCCCGCCACCTGGGCCGCCGTGCCCACCACGCCCGCCGCGACGGCCGCGAAGGCCGGCCCCCCGGCCGGACTCGACCGGGAGGCGCTCCGGCGCGGCCTCGACGCGATCCGCGAGGCCGGGATGTACGGCGCCTACTCCGCCGTGCGGGACGCCGGCGCGGACTGGAGCGGGGCGGCCGGGGTCGCCGACGTGCGCACCAAGCGGCCGGTCCGCCCCGGGATGCTCCACCGGGTCGGCAGCATCACCAAGACCTTCACGGCGGTCGCGATCCTCCAGCAGGTCGAGCGGGGGCGGATCGAGCTGGACGCGCCCGTCGCGCGCTACCTGCCCGAGCTGATCCCGGGGGAGCGCGGCCAGAAGGTCACGGTGCGGATGCTGCTCAACCACACCAGCGGCATCGGCGACTACGTCCTCGGCGCCTTCCCCTCCCTCCAGCAGGGCTCCACCGCCAGCCTGGACGACAACCGCTTGCGCGCCTTCTCCCCCGAGGAGCTGGTGAGGTTCGGCCTGGAGGCGCCGTCCACGGGGGAGCCGGGCCAGAACTGGTCCTACTCCAACACCAACTACATCATCGCCGGCCTGCTGCTGGAGAAGGCGACCGGCACCGCCGCCGAGCCGTACATCACCCGGCACGTGATCCGCAGGGCCGGGCTGCGTGACACCTCCTTCCCGCGCACGCCGCTGATCCCCGGGCCACACTCCAGGGCCTACGAGTCGTTCTACGGCTACATCGACCCGCCGCGCGACTACAGCGTCTACGACATGTCCTGGGCGGGCACGGCGGGCGCGGTCGTCTCGACGATGGACGACCTCAACCGGTTCTACCGGGCGCTGCTGGGCGGCAGGCTCCTCGGCCCCGCGCAGCTCGCCCAGATGCAGACCACGGTGCCGGTCACCGACGGCCAGGGCGACGTCCTGATGAACTACGGGCTTGGCCTCTACGCCCAGGATCTGCCGTGCGGCCGGTTCTGGGGCCACGACGGAGGGGTGTTCGGGATGGGCACGTTCTCGCTGTCCAGCCCGGACGGCCGCCGCCAGCTCTCCTTGGGGATAAACCTGATGAAGTACCAGCGGTTCGACGAGAACGGCGTTCTCCAGCCCCACGCGATCGACCTCGCGCTCGGGGACCACATGCTCCAGGCCCTGTGCGGGCCCGCCGCGCCCCTGGCGAAGGGCGGGCGGCCGCTCACGCCCTTCCCGACCCAGCAGGTCCTGGTCAAGAGATAACCGCCCGCTCCCGCGATCGGCCCGCCGGCCGGCTCAGGGGCCCGGCCCCGCCGGTGCGCGGGGCGCGTCCTCGCCGGCGGGGCCGCGCTGAGCCTCCCGTTCCCGTACGAGCGGGTGCCGTACGGGAACGGGAACCTCTCACGGAGAGGGGTTACGGCCTGCGGGCCATGTGGTCAGCGGGGCATCTTCACGACGACGGTGTTGGCCACCTTGTCGTGCAGGCACTGCTGGAGCGGCTTGTCCCAGAACTGCCACAGGACGTTCACCAGGGTGAAGAGGGAGCCGATGAGGTTGAGGAACGTCTGGAAGCCGAGCAGCTGCGGCCCGTAGAGCACACCGATCCGCCTGAGGGCGCTCTGCGAGTCCAGGCCGCCCTGAAGCCCCGCGCCCACGGTGGTGATGCGGATCTTCATGATCTTCTTGCCGAGGGTCTGCCCGTCACGGGTGATCTGGAAGTACTCGTAGGCCGAGTAGATCAGGAATCCCACGACGGCCGAGATCAGCAGTCCGAGGAACGAGGTGACCGGCACCTCGACGGTGGTGCCGAGCAGGGCGACCTCCTCGGTGGTGGTGAACGGCCTGGTGACGATCGGGGTGATGATCACCATGACGACGACGCCCAGGATGATGGAGTCGATCAGGCGGGCGACGAGACGCTCCCACCAGAGGGCCAGGATGGGCGGAGCGGGGGGGACGGATCCGTGGGGAGCCTGTCCGTACGCGCCATAGTTGGGGGGTTCAGCGGTCATTGTTGACGATCTCCACGTGCCCGGAGGGCTGTAGGTGTCCAGGGGGTGCTCCGGTCGGCACGGTGCCCGCTCGATCTCCTCGTGATCACCGCTCCCGTGGGACAGCGGCTGGACAAGCCGGATCGGGGCGTCACCTTGTCGGGTTCCGGAGAGGAACATACCGCCGTGATCGGCGAATCGCTCCAGTATGCACGTGGCCGACCCCGGAGGGTATCTTTTTCCCTTTACACCTGAATCGACTTGTACCCGAATCGGCCGGCCCGCCCCCCGCGGGACCGGCCACGGCCGTCTCCGGCCCGCCGGTCAGCTCCGGGGCGCGGACCGGTAGGCGCGGATCGCGGTCCCCGCCGGTCTGACCCTCGCCTCCGGGCACACGGTCGTGCCGGGGCCCGCGACCGCGGTGGCGTCACCCGACAGCACCGGATCCGCTGTGCCGCGGCCCTTCGAGCCGCCCCCGCTGCCCACCCCGTCGCCACCCTCGACTTCGGAGACCTGGGCGACGGACGGGCCTTCGGGCGCCTCAGGGTGGGATACCTGCCCGACGGCCTGCGGTGGTCCCACTGGTCGATCGACAGGGGTGAGGAGTACACGACCGCGTGGAACCGCGACGGGGTCGACGACGGCTCCTACTACGTCCAGATCTTCGTCTATGAGGGCCGGGACCGCCCGCCACCGGCTCAGCGGCCGCCGCCGTCCCGCGCCCACCCGCCACCGGCTCAGCGGCCGCCGCCGCCGTCCCGGGCCCACCCGCGACGGGTGCGGTGGACGCGCTCCTCGCGGCCCGCCCGCCCTCCCGGATACCGCCGGTAGTCCTGGTGGCGACCGCGGCCCCAGGCGGGCGGCCAGCCGGCGCGCCGCCCGGCGACGCGGTCCTCGGCCTCCTTGTCCTTCTCCATGCCGGGGGTGAAGCCACCGCCGAAACGCCCCATGTCCGGGTGGTGGAAGGAGGACGGCTCGACGTCCTCCAGGGCGGCCGACATGGACGACACCCAGATCGGGCCGGGCAGGGAGGCGCCCTGCACCGCGCCGTAGTATTCGCCGCCGATCGTCACGTCGCGCAGCGGATGGCGGTAGGAGCCGCGGATGTCGCCCACGCTGACCGCCGCGGCCAGGTCGGGGGTGTATCCGGCGAACCACGCCGAGGTGTAGCCGTTGTTGGTGCCGGTCTTGCCCGCCGCGTCGCGGCCGATGCCCTGGCCCGTCATCGTCCCCTTGGTGAACACCCCGGACAGGACGTGGTTGACCGCGTCGGCCACCTCGCGCTCGACGGCCTGCTCGCAGCTCGGCGGCACCTGGACCCGCCGGCCGTCGCGCTCGACGATGTCGGTGATGGCCATCGGGCGGCAGTAGCGGCCCCGCGCGCCCAGCGCGGCGAACGCCCCGGCCACCGTCACCGGGTCCATCTCGTTGACCCCCAGGGTGAAGGTGGGGACCTCGCGCAGCGGCCTGCCGTCGGCCCGGACGATGCCGAGCGCCCTGGCGGTCCTGACCACCGGGCACAGGCCCACGCGCCGCTCCAGCATCATGTAGAAGATGTTCACCGACTTCCAGGTGCCGGTGGAGATGCTCTGCGGGCCGCCCTTGCCCTCGCCGCTGGCGTTGAAGATCTCGGCGTTGGGGTCGTTGACCCGGCTGCCCCGGCAGTCGACGTAGCCCGAGGCGGGCACGTAGCGGCCCGGCGTCATGAAGCCCTCGTCGAACCGCCAGCCCCTGCCCAGCGCGGTGGTCAGGGTGAACACCTTGAACGTGGAGCCGGCCTGGAACCCCTGTCCGCCGCCGTGGGCCACGTCGGCGGGCAGGTTGAAGGTGGTCCTGGGGCCGCTGTCGGTGTTGCCGGAGTTGCGGCCGTACTTCTTGCTGGCGGCCATCGCCCGGATCCGGCCGGTCCCCGGCTCGATCATGGCCTCGGCCGCGACCTCGGTGTCGGCCGGGGCGACCCGCGAGGAGATGGCCCGCTGCGCCGCCCGCTGCGCGACCGGGTCCACGGTGGTGCGCAGCACGATGCCGCCCCTGGCCAGGCGGCGCTCCCGCTCGGCGCGGGTGTTGCCGAACACCGGGTTGGTCAGCAGCTCCTTGTGGACGTAGAGGCAGAAATAGGGGTAGGCGCTCTCGGCGCAGCCGCCGGGCTCCGGCTTCAGCCGGATGTTCAGGGGAGCCCGCTTGGTGGCGTCGGCCTGGGCCTGGGTGATGTTCCCCACCTGGGCCATCCGGTCCAGCACGGTGTCCCTGCGCTCCTGCAGGCGGGCGCGGCGTTGCGGGCCCAGTGACGGGTCCGTCGCGTACGGCGTGCGCACCGCGCCGGCCAGCGTCGCCGCCTGCTGCAGGGACAGCCGCGAGGCCGGGACCGAGAAGAACCGCTGGGCCGCCGCCTCGATCCCGAAGGCTCCGGCGCCGAAGTAGGCGATGTTGAGGTAGCGCTCCAGGATCTCGGCCTTGCTGTACTTCTTCTCCAGCGCCAGGGCGTACCGCAGCTCGGTGATCTTGCGCCGGAGGCTCGGCGCCCGGGCCTGGGCGCGCTCGGCGCTGGTCTGGGCGTTCTCGACCAGGATGTTCTTGACGAGCTGCTGGGTGAGGGAGGACCCGCCCTGCCGTACCCCGCCCGCCTGGGTGTTGGTCACCAGGGCCCGGATCGTCCCCTTGACGTCGAGCCCCGCGTGCTCGTAGAACCGGGAGTCCTCGATCGCCACGATCGCCTGGCGCATGATCGGGGCGACCTTGCCGAGCGGCACGACCGTCCGGTTCTCCGTGTAGAACTGGGCGAACTGCCTGCCGTTGCGGTCCAGCAGCACCGTGCGCTGGGGGAGGGGATCCTCCCGCGGGCTGGGGGGCAGGTCGATCACCGTGCGCGCGACGTTGTGGGCGGTGATCCCGGCGGTGCCGGCCAGCGGCAGGGCCGCGGCCGCGGCCAGCAGCCCGCCGAGCACGCCGCAGGCCAGCAGCCCGCGCAGGCACGCGGCGGGGCCGCGCCTCACCTCATGTAGTCGCGATGTCACAGATAGTAAGGTGCGACCGGACGATCAGGAACAAACGTCCGGGCGGGATTTTTTTACTTTCGGGAGCCTGTCCGCTACCGGCCCTCCGGCCCGACGATCTCCCTGCTGATCTTCAGGCCCAGCGAGGCGAACTGCTCGAAGGGGCGGTGGTAGCCCCGCTCGATGTGGTGTACCCCGCGCAGCGTGGAGGTGCCCTCCGCGGCCGCGGCCGCGAGCACGGCGGAGAAGCCGGCGCGGATGTCGGGCAGCGTCACGTCGGCGCCGCGCAGCTTCGACACTCCCCGCACGACCGCCGAGTGCTTGGCGTTGGTGTCGTGGTAGCGGCAGGCCGGGCCGCCGAGGCACACGTCGAAGACCTCGATCTCGCACCCCATCCGCTGCAGGGCGGGCACGTAGACCAGCCGGTTCTCGAAGACCGTCTCGTGCAGCACCGACATGCCCTGGGCCTGCGTGAACAGCACCATCAGCGGGGTCTGCCAGTCGGTCATGAAGCCCGGGTGGGTGTCGGTCTGCACCGCCGCCGCCCGCAGGCCGTCCGGTGCCGACGCCGACACGTAGTCGTCGGTGATGTCCATCTCGGCGCCCATCCGGGCCAGGGTGGTGATCGCGGTGACCAGCCGGTCCTGCGGGCAGCCGTGCACCCGCACCTCGCCGCCGGTGATCAGGCCCGCCGCCAGGTAGGAGAACGCCTCGATCCGGTCGCCGTTGAGCCAGGTGGAGGCGCCGCGCAGCCGCTCCACGCCCTCGATCACGATGCGCCGGTCGGGGCTGAGCTCGATGCGCGCGCCCATGCGCTGCAGGAACAGGGCGAGCTCCACCACCTCGGGCTCCATGGCCGCGCCCTTGAGCACGGTCTTGCCCTCGGCCAGCACCGCCGACATCAGGATCGTCTCGGTCGCGCCCACGCTCGGGTAGGGCAGCTCCAGCCGGGTCCCGCGCAGCCGCTTGGCCTTGGCGTAGACGCCGGTGTCGCTCACCTCGACCTCGGCCCCCATGGCGCGCAGGGCCTCGACGTGGAAGTCGACGGGCCGGCGCCCGATCGGGTCGCCGCCCACCAGCGGCACGAACGCCTCGCCCGCCAGGTGCAGCAGCGGGCCCAGCATCAGGATGGGGATCCGGTTGAGACCGGTGAACGCCGCCGGCACGTGCGGGTTGATCTGCGGTCCCTGGGCGATGCTGATCTCGCGGGGCGTGATCTCCACGTTGATGCCGAGCGCCCGCAGCATCTGCGCGGTGATCCCGACCTCGCCCACGTCGGGGGCGTTGTGGATCGTGCTCTCGCCGGTGCCCAGCATCGCGGCGACCATGTGCTTGGAGACGCCGTTCTTGGAGCCGCGGACCTCGACGTCGCCGCGTAGCGGCCCGGAGGGTTCGATCAGCCATACCTCTTCGTTCACCCGGACAGACTAACGGGATTCGGTCGAAGTCTCGGGGAGCTCGGGCCGGGGGATCGGTAACATCGGGCACATCAGTACAGAGGGTGAGGGGAAACACATTGCGGCATGCGCGCGACTTCACCGTCACAGTGCTTGTGCTCGGCCTCCTGGGAGTGGTCGCAGGTGTCCTGTGGTCGCTCCTCGCGCCGCGCCCGCCGTACGTCATGACCAAGCAGGGCCCGCTGCTGGCCGACCCCTCCACCCAGGCGCTCATCGCGGCCGACGGCTGGTTCGCCGTCGTCACCGGCGTGCTCGGGCTGGCCTGCGGCGCCGTCGGCTACACCCTGTCGCGCCGGGGGCGCCCGCTCGCGGTGGTGCTGGGCCTGGCCGCCGGCGGCCTGCTCGGCGCCTATCTCACGCTGGAGGTCGGCCGGGCGGTCAACCTCGGCACGCAGAGCGTCACCGCCGCAGGCACGGCCGTGACCCTGATCCCCGGCCCGCTGGGCCTGACCGCGCAGGGGGTGATGTGCGCCTGGCCGCTGCTCGCCGTCGGCCTGTTCTTCGCCCTGGAGGGCGTCGCCGGCTACCGCGACTCGCCGCTGCGCCGCCCGTTCGGCGGGCAGGACCCCTACGGGCCGCTGTCGACCTACGACATCAGCGGCAGGTAGGTCTGCGGGTGCCGTGCCCGGTGGCCCGCTCGAAGGCGTGGGCCAGCCGTAGCACGTCCATGTCGCCGAAGGGGCGCCCGACGATCTGCACGCCCACCGGCAGCCCGCCGGAGGTGAAGCCGCACGGCACCGACGCCGCGGGGGCGTGCAGCACGCTGATCCAGTAGGCCGAGCGCATCCAGGCCAGGTAGTCGGGCAGCGCCTGCCCGTTGATCTCCGAGACGTACGGCGCGTCCACCGGGAACGGCGGCACCTGGCTGACCGGCGCGATCAGGAAGTCGTAGGTGCCGAAGAACCCGGCCATCCGCTGGTAGAGGCCGCTGCGCAGCCGCTCGGCCCTGGCCAGGTCCGCCCCGGTCACCGCGCGTCCCCGCTCGACGTTCCAGCGTACGTTCGCTCCCAGGCGGTCCTGGGGGAGGTCGCCGTAGGACAGCGCGTAGTACCACGCCCGGTAGATCCGGAAGGCGTCCTCGGCGTCCGACAGGTCCAGTTCGACCCGCTCCACCCGCGCGCCCAGCCCCGCGAGCACCGCGGGGGCGTCGGCGGTGACCTTCGCCGTCTCCGCGTCCACCGGCAGCCCGCCCAGGTCGGGGCTCCACGCGATGCGCAGCCCGGTCAGGTCCAGCTCCAGCGGCGCGGTGAAGACCGCCCCGCCCTCGGCGATCGACAGGGGGGAGGCGGCGTCGAACCCGGCCACCACGCTCATCAGCAGCGCCAGGTCCTCCACGGTGCGGGCCATCGGGCCCGGCACGCCGAGGGTGAACCACGCCGCCGTCGCGGACGGCGAGGGCACCCGTCCCGGGGTCGGCCGCAGCCCGACCACGTTGCAGAAGGAGGCCGGGTTGCGCAGCGACCCGCCCATGTCCGAGCCGTCGGCCAGGGCGGTCATCCCGGACGCCAGCGCCGCCGCGGCCCCGCCGCTGCTGCCGCCGGCCGACTTCGACAGGTCGTAGGGGTTGCGGGTGGCGCCGAACAGCTCGTTGACGGTGTGCGAGCCGGTGCCGAACTCCGGGGTGTTGGTCTTGCCGATCGTGATCGCCCCGGCCTCGCGCATCCGCCGCACGAGCGGGGAGTCGGCGCCGGGGACGTGGTCGGCGAAGAGCGGCGAGCCGTAGGTGGTGCGGATCCCGGCGGTGTCGGCCAGGTCCTTGTGTGCGACCGGCAGGCCGTGCAGGGGCCCCCGCCACCGTCCCCTGGCCAGGTCGCGGTCCGCCTCCTCGGCCTCCCGCCGGGCGCGCTCGGCCACCAGGGTGACGATCGCGTTGACCCGCGGGTTGACCTCCTCGATCCGGCGCAGGTGCGCCTCCAGCAGCTCGACCGCGCTGACCTGCCTGGTGCGCAGGAGCTCGAGCATCTCGGTAGCGGTCAGGTAAAACATCTGCTCCCCCGATCGAGGTACGGCCTGCGCCGAGTCTCGCCGAAGGCCGCCGCCGGCCGCGTCGGCAACCTTCGACAACAGGATGGCCGGGGAGATCAGCCGACCTTGCCGATGGGGGCGGTGATCGCCTGTGTCAGCCTGATCAGCTCCGCCGGGGCGGTCTCGATCTGCAGCCCGCGCCGCCCGGCCGAGAAGTAGATCGTCGGGTGGTCCAGCGCGGAGGCGTCGATCACGGTCGGCAGCCGCCTGCGCTGGCCCAGCGGGCTGATCCCGCCCACCACGTAGCCGGTGACCCGCTCCACCTTCGCCGCGTCGGCCATCGCCGCCCGCTTGCTGCTGAGCGCCGCCGCGAACGCCTTCAGGTCGAGCTTGCCCGCCACCGGCACCACCGCGACGGCCAGCCCGCCCTCCACCTCGGCCACGAGGGTCTTGAAGATCTGCCCGTACGGCACGCCGAGCGCGTCGGCGGCCTCCTCGCCGTAGGCCTGGGAGCCGGCGTCGTGTGTGTAGGGGTGGAGAGTGAAATCCACTTTCGCCTGGGTAAGCGCCACCGTCGCCGGTGTCCCCTGACCGCCCTTGTTCTTGCTCTTGCTCACAGGGAAAGCTTAGTGGCCGGTTAAAATCTACTTTGTAAAGGGCATGTCCGGATGGTGGACGGAACGTGACCGGGTGCCGGACCTCCGTAGACTGGACGGGTGATTTCCCGTACCGACCTGCGCGGAGCCCTCCCCGAGGACCTGCGCCACGTGCTGCCCCGTGCCGAACTCGACGTCGAAGCCGCCCTGGAGAAAGTGCGGCCGATCTGCGAGGACGTGCATCATCGCGGGGTCGAGGCGGTGCGGGAGCTGACCGCCAGGTTCGACGGCGTCGAGCTGGAGTCCACCCGCGTCCCCGCCGAGGCCGTCGCCGGCGCGCTGGAGGAGCTCGACCCCAGGATCCGGGCGGCGCTGGAGGAGTCGATCCGCCGCGCCCGCCTCGTCCACCGCGACCAGCGGCGCACCGACGTCACCACCCAGGTCGTGCCCGGCGGCACCGTCACCGAGCGCTGGGTCCCCGTCGACCGCGTGGGCCTCTACGTCCCCGGCGGCCGCGCGGTCTACCCCTCCAGCGTGGTCATGAACGTCGTGCCCGCCCAGGAGGCGGGGGTGGCCTCGCTGGCCGTCACCTCACCCGCGCAGAAGGAGTTCGGCGGGCTGCCGCACCCCACCATCCTGGCCGCGTGCGCGCTGCTCGGCGTGGAGGAGGTCTACGCCGTCGGCGGCGCCCAGGCCGTGGCCATGTTCGCCTACGGCACCGAGGAGTGCGCGCCGGTCACCATGGTCACCGGCCCCGGCAACATCTGGGTCGCCGCCGCCAAGCGGCTGCTCAAGGGCCGCATCGGCATCGACTCCGAGGCCGGGCCCACCGAGATCGCGATCCTCGCCGACTCCACGGCCGACCCCGTGCACGTCGCCGCCGACCTGATCAGCCAGGCCGAGCACGACACGATCGCCGCGGCCGTCCTCGTCACCGACTCCGTCGAGCTGGCCGAGGCCGTCGAGCGGGAGCTGCCCCGCCAGGTCGCCGCCACCAAGCACAGCGAGCGCATCGCCGAGGCCCTGTCCGGCCGCCAGTCCGGCATCATCCTCGTCGACGACATGGAGGCCGGCCTGCGCGTCGTCGACGTCTACGCCGCCGAGCACCTGGAGATCCACACCGCCGACGCGCCCGCGCTGGCGGCCCGGGTCCGCAACGCCGGAGCCATCTTCGTCGGCACCTACGCGCCGGTCTCACTCGGCGACTACCTCGCCGGGTCCAACCACGTGCTGCCCACCGGCGGCTGCGCCTGCCACTCCTCCGGGCTGTCGGTGCAGACCTTCCTGCGCGGCATCCACGTCGTCGACTACAGCCGAGAGGCCCTCGCCGGCGCCGCCGCCCACGTGTGCGTCCTGGCCGACGCCGAGGACCTGCCGGCGCACGGTGCGGCGATCCGCGCGAGGTTCGACTGGGAGGTGCCCTCATGAGGACCTGCCGGCCCGTGTCCACCGGGCGCGCGGCGACCCGTGACCGTTCCGACCGGGAGAGATCTCGATGAGGCTTGAGGACCTGCCGATCCGCGACGACCTCCGGGGACGGTCGCCCTACGGCGCGCCCCAGATCGACGTCCCGATCCGGCTCAACACCAACGAGAACCCCTACGGGCCCTCGGCGTCCCTGGTCGCCGACCTCGCCGAGGCCGTACGGCACGGCGCGGCCGGCCTCAACCGCTACCCCGACCGCGACGCCCTGGCCCTCCGCCGGGACCTGGCCTCCTACCTGGGCCACGGCCTGACCGTCGAGCAGGTCTGGGCCGCCAACGGCTCCAACGAGGTGCTCCAGCAGATCCTGCAGGCCTTCGGCGGCCCCGGTCGCAGCGCGCTCGGCTTCGAGCCCTCCTACTCCATGCACCCGATCATCACCACCGGCGCCTCGACCGAGTGGATCTCCGGGGCGCGCGAGGAGGACTTCGGGCTTGACCTCGGCAAGGCCATCGCCGCGATCGAGGAGCACCGGCCCGACATCGTGTTCCTGACCTCGCCCAACAACCCCACCGGCACCGCGCTCGACCCGGCCGTGATCGCCCGGATCGTCGAGGCCGCGCCCGGCATGGTGGTCGTGGACGAGGCATACTTCGAGTTCGCCCGCACCGGCACCCCGTCCGCGCTGACCCTGCTGCCGGACAACCCCCGGCTCATCGTCACGCGGACCATGTCCAAGGCGTTCGCCATGGCGGGCACCCGGCTCGGCTATCTCGCCGCCCACCCGTCGGTGATCGAGGCGCTGCTCCTGGTCCGCCTGCCGTACCACCTGTCGACGCTCACCCAGGCGGCGGCGCGCGTCGCGCTCGCCCACCGGGCCGAGCTGCTCGGCACCGTCGACGCGCTGCGGGCCGAGCGGGACGCCACGGTGGAGTGGCTGCGCGGCAAGGGGCTGCAGGTCGCCGACTCCGACGCCAACTTCGTGCTGTTCGGCCGCTTCGCCGACCGGCACGCGGTCTGGCAGGCCGTCCTCGACCGAGGGGTGCTGATCCGCGAGGTGGGGCCGCCGGAGTGGCTGAGAGTTTCGATCGGAACGACCGAGGAGATGGCGGCCTTCCGCGCCGCCCTGGAGGGAATCCTGTGAGCAGTCTCGCCGGAGACGGGTCCGCCAAGCGCTTGGGCCGCGTCGAGCGCGTCACCAAGGAGACCTCGGTGCTGGTGGAGGTCGACCTCGACGGCACCGGGCAGGTCGAGGTGTCCACGGGCGTCGGGTTCTACGACCACATGCTGAACCAGCTCGGCAAGCACGGCCTGTTCGACCTGACCGTCAAGACCGAGGGCGACCTCCACATCGACTCCCACCACACGATCGAGGACACCTCGCTCGCGCTGGGGGCGGCGTTCCGCGAGGCCCTGGGTGACAAGTCGGGTATCCGCCGGTTCGGCAGCGCGTCCTGCCCGCTCGACGAGGCCCTCGCCCAGGTCACGGTCGACCTGTCCGGCCGGCCCTATCTGGTGCACACCGAGCCCGGGGGCATGGCTCCGATGATCGGCGCCGAATACGACACGACGATGACCAGGCACATCCTGGAGTCGTTCGTCGCCCAGGCCGCCATCTGCCTGCACGTCCACGTCCCCTACGGCCGCAACGCCCACCACATCGTCGAGGCCCAGTTCAAGGCCCTGGCCCGGGCGCTGCGCGAGGCCTCCGAGCTCGACCCCCGCGCCACCGGCGTGCCGAGCACCAAGGGCGTGCTGTGAGCGGGCGCGGCGGCCCGTCCGTCCGCCCGGCCCGGAGACAGATGTGAGCGACAACTGGACCGCCGTCGCCATGGCCTTCGTGGCGCTCTTCCTGGTCGGCGGCATCATCTCCTTCTTCAAACAGGGGCTGAAGGTCGGCGCGCTGCTGCTGGCCGTCCTGGCGGCCCTGGCGACTACCGCGGCGGTGCTCTGGTGGTGAACGTAACCGTTCTTGACTACGGATCCGGCAACCTCCGCTCGGCGGAGCGCGCCCTGGCCAGGGTCGGGGCCGAGGTCACGGTGACCTCCGACTACACGGAGGCGATGGAGGCCGACGGCCTCGTCGTCCCTGGCGTCGGCGCGTTCGCCGCCTGCATGGCCGGGCTGCGCGCGGTGCGCGGGGAGCGCATCATCGACCGGCGCCTGGCGGCCGGCCGGCCGGTCCTGGGCATCTGCGTCGGCATGCAGATCCTGTTCGGCACGGGCGTCGAGCACGGCGTCACGACCGAGGGGTGCGGCGAGTGGCCCGGCACGGTCGAGCGTCTCGACGCGCCGGTCCTGCCCCACATGGGCTGGAACACGGTCAGCGCGCCCGAGGGCAGCGTGCTGTTCGACGGGATCGACCCCGGCACGCGCTTCTACTTCGTCCACTCCTACGGCGTGCGGAAATGGGAGCTGGAGGCCGGGCCGGGCTTCAGCGACCCCCTGGTCACCTGGTCCGAGCACGGCGTCCCGTTCGTCGCGGCGGTGGAGAACGGCCCGCTCATGGCGACCCAGTTCCACCCGGAGAAGTCGGGTGACGCCGGAGCGCGGCTGCTCGCCAACTGGCTCGGCACTCTCAGGTGAGCCCTCAGGTGAGCCGCCGGTGAGCAAGGAACGTGCCAGGCGCAGGGCCGAGCGTGAGGCCGAGCGGGCGCGTCAGGCGGCCCTGCGCGCCGAGCGCGAGGCCCGGCTGGCCCGGCGGCGCGAGCGGGTCGGGCGGGTCACCGCGCTGCTGCCCCGCAGGCCGGTCCGGATCGCCGTCCAGGGCGGCATCGCCGCCCGCCGCCGCCGTGCGCAGAACGGCCTGGTGGCCGTCCTGTTCTTCATCGTCCAGGTGATCGCCTGGCTGCTGTGGTCCTCGTGGGCCGCGCGGTTCGGCGTGTTCGTTCTCTCGGTGCTCTTCGTGCCGCTTTTCGTCACCCTCGTCTTCGACCGGAGGTCTTGATCAGATGTCGCTAGAGTTGCTGCCCGCCGTGGACGTCGCCGACGGCCAGGCGGTCCGCCTGGTCCAGGGGGCGGCCGGCACCGAGACCTCCTACGGCGACCCCCTGTCCGCGGCGCTCGCCTGGCAGGAGGCCGGCGCCGAGTGGATCCATCTGGTCGACCTCGACGCCGCCTTCGGCCGCGGCTCCAACCGTGAGCTGCTGGCCTCCGTCGTGGAGGCCCTCGACGTCAAGGTGGAGATGTCCGGCGGTATCCGCGACGACGCCTCCCTGGAGGCCGCGCTGGCCACCGGCTGCCGCCGGGTGAACATCGGCACCGCCGCCCTGGAGAACCCCGCCTGGTGCTCCAAGATCATCGCTGAGTATGGCGACCGGGTCGCGATCGGCCTCGACGTCCGCGGCACCACCCTCGCCGCCCGCGGCTGGACGAAGGAGGGCGGCGACCTGTGGGAGGTGCTGGAGCGCCTGGAGGCCGACGGCTGCTCCCGTTACGTCGTCACCGACGTCACCAAGGACGGCACGCTGCGCGGCCCCAACCTCGACCTGCTCCGTGAGGTCTGCGCCCGCACCGACCGGCCGGTGGTCGCCAGCGGCGGTGTGTCCTCCCTCGACGACCTGCGCGCCCTGGCGGAGCTGGTCCCGATCGGGGTCGAGGGCGCGATCGTCGGCAAGGCCCTCTACGCGCAGGCCTTCACCCTCGAAGAGGCCCTGGCCGCGGTGAGCTCGTAGGTTGCGGCCGGTGAGAGGAGACGCGGTGAGCCACCGCTCGGGCACCCGGGTGTTCAGCGGTGGCGTCTGGGAGGAGCGCTACGGCTACGCCCGCGCCGTGGTGGCGGGGCCATGGGTGATCGTCTCGGGGTGCACCGCCACTGTCGGAGGCGAGGTCCAGCACGTCGGCGACGCCTACCGGCAGTCGCTGACCGCCTTCGGCGTCGCGCTGGACGCCATCGAGAAGGCCGGCCTGTCCCGCCACGACGTGGTCCGGGTCCGTTACTTCGTGGTCGACGACGAGCATTACGACGAGGTGGGCCGCGCGCACGCCGAGCTGTTCGGCGAGGTCCGCCCCACCTGCACCGGGGTCCGGGTGGCGGGCCTGATCGACCCGCGCATGCTTGTCGAGGCCGAGCTCGAGGCCTACCGTGAATGAGGAGCTGTAGAAGATGAGTGTCGCGGTAAGAGTGATCCCCTGCCTGGACGTGGACGCCGGGCGGGTCGTCAAGGGTGTCAACTTCGAGAACCTCCGTGACGCCGGCGACCCGGTCGAGCTGGCCCGCCGCTACGACGCGGAGGGGGCCGACGAGCTGACGTTCCTCGACATCACGGCCTCCAGCTCCGACCGGTCGACGACCTACGACATGGTCCGCCGGACGGCCGAGCAGGTGTTCATCCCGCTGACCGTGGGCGGGGGAGTGCGCTCGGTCGAGGACGTCAACCTGCTGCTGCGCGCGGGGGCGGACAAGGTGGGCCTGAACACCGCCGCGATCGCCCGGCCGGAGCTGCTGACCGAGGCGTCGCAGCGCTACGGCGCGCAGTGCATCGTGCTGTCGGTGGACGCCCGCCGGGTGGTCGACGGCCCGCCGACCCCCTCCGGCTACGAGGTGACCACCCACGGCGGCCGCCGCGGCACCGGCATCGACGCGGTCGAGTGGGCCCGCCGTGGCGAGGAGCTGGGCGCGGGGGAGATCCTGCTCAACTCCATGGACGGTGACGGCACCCGGCACGGCTACGACCTGGAGATGATCCGCGCCGTCCGGGCCGTGGTGTCGGTCCCGGTGATCGCCAGCGGCGGCGCCGGGGCGCTGGAGGACTTCCCCCCGGCCGTCGAGGCGGGGGCGGACGCGGTCCTGGCCGCGTCGGTGTTCCACTTCGGCCAGCTCAAGATCGGCGAGGTCAAGGACACGCTGCGCGCGGCGGGTCACCCCGTCCGCTGACGGGCGCGGCGTCCGGGGCCGGGCGTCGGAGCCGCCGTGGCGGACAGTCTGCACACCGTTGAGGATCCCGTGGGCCTGGCGTTGCGCGCGCCCGGGAATACGGATAGGGCATCTGCCATGGCTGACATCGACGACACGGTGAAGGGATGGCGATCATGTTCGCTGCGATCCGTTCCAGGGGCACGCCCCGCCCGGTGGCGGGGATCGCCGCCGCCGCGCTGACGCTGGCGCTCTGCGGTGGCACGGCCGCCGCGGTGGCGCCGCAGGCCCGGGCGGCCGACACCTCTGTGAAGGTGACCGCGTCGGAGTTCTCGCTGAAGCTCTCGACCGAGGACTTCAGGCCGGGGACCTACACGTTCGAACTGGAGAACGTGGGGGCCGCTCCGCACGGCCTGTCGATCAGGGGGCCCGGGGTCGACGCGACCTCCGACGTCATCCCGGCCGGGAGGACGACGGAGCTCAAGGTCGGGCTGCGCAAGGGTGACTACCAGCTGTGGTGCCCGGTGGGCGACCACCGCGCGCGGGGGATGATGACGACGATCAGAGTGAAGTAGCGGACCCGCGGGGCGGCCTCACTTGAGCTCGCGGGTGTGGACGACCCGGTCCACGGGCCGCGCGGACCGGCTCGGCGCCCACATTCCCCGTGCCGCCCATTACCAAGATCATTAAATTCTCCTCCGTGGAGCGGCGCTCACCAGGGGAGCGGGCGACCGTCGCGGAAGAAACCGCCGGTGGGGCCGCCGTCGGGCAGGGTGGCGGCCCACACGACGCTCGCGGCGCCCTCGGGGACGGGGCGGCCGCCGGGCCCGCCCATGTCGGTGGCGACCCATCCCGGGCAGACGGCGTTGACCAGGATCCGGTCGGAGCGCAGTTCGGCGGCGAGCATCCGGGTCAGGGCGTTGAGGGTGACCTTGGACGAGGTGTAGGCGGGGGTGCCGCCGCCCATGTTGGTCAGCGACGCGGCCTCGCTGGAGACGTTGACGATCCGGGGATGGGCGCTCTCGCGCAGCAGCGGCAGCAGCGCCTGGGTCAGCCGCCACGGGCCGTACAGGTTGGTCTCGGCCGCCTGCCGTACGACGTCCAGGTCCGCGGTCGAGGCGCGCTGCCAGGTGTCGTAGGTGATGGCGGCGTTGTTGACCAGCACGTCCAGCCGTCCGAACCGTTCGGCGACCTCTCCGGCCACCCGTACGGCGTCGTCCTCGGAGGTGACGTCGAGCCGCACGGGATGCACCTCCGGTCCGAGCTCCGCGGCCGCGGCGGTGGCCGCCTCCGCCGATCGGGCGGTGAGCAGCACGGTGTGGCCGAGGGCGGCGAGCTGCCGGCAGACCTCCCGCCCGATGCCCCGGTTCGCACCGGTCACCAGCACGATCACGATGTGCCCGCGGCCAGGGCCATCAGGTCCTTGTTGCCGTCGGCCCAGGTGGCGGTCATCACCACACCGCTGATCCGCCAGTCACCGTCGGCGCGGACCAGGTCGAAGCGGTAGGTGCCGCCCAGCGTCCACAAGGGTGACCCGAAAGGGTTCGCCAGGCGGTGGGTGGCCTGGAAGGACGCGGTGCAGACCGCGGTGTCGCCGTCCACGGCCACCAGATGGTTGGTGATCAGATGCTGGGTGGCGTCGAAGCCGCCCAGCACCACCGACCAGGCGCCGACGATCTGCTCGGGGGTGAGCGTCGCGGGCTCGCCGCCGTTGAGACTGGTGTAGTCCAGCGTCACCGTGTCAGAGAAGATCGTCTTCAGCCGGTCCCACTCGCGTTGGTCGGCGTGCCATCCCATCCGGGTACAGACCTCGATGATCGCCAGGCGGTCCTCGACGCGGCTCATGATTCACTCCTCGGATAATCGGTCACCGGTGCTCCCACCGGGCATGAGGATCATGCTGCCCCGATATCTGGCGTGTCCAATATCCGCTGTGATAACCGTCCGTTATGGGCATCCACCTGCGTGACCCGCGATACTTCTCGGTCCTCGCGGAGGAGCTCAACTTGAAGTACTGGCTGTCTCGTAACTGTTCATGACTCTTTCAGCGCCTGGAGATCGAGCATCTGGCAGGCGGCTTGCCGCTGTCCGGCACACAGGCGGGGGAGGCTCCGCGTCAGGCCGGGGTGAGGACGCAGAACTCGTTGCCCTCCGGGTCGGCCAGAACCGTCCACGGGACGTCGCCCTGGCCCACGTCGGCGGGCGTCGCGCCGAGGGCCTTCAGCCGGGCCACCTCCGCCGCGTGATCGTCACCGGGGTACGGCCGGAGGTCGAGATGGATGCGGTTCTTCACGGTCTTCACGGTCTTCGCGTCGGGCGTGCGGAGGAACTCGAGATACGGACCGACGCCCTTGGCGGAGCGCAGCAGCGCATGATCGTCGGTGACCTCGTGCAGGGTCCAGTCCAGCGCCTCGTCCCAGAACCGGGCCATGGCCCGCGGGTCCGCGCAGTCGACCACCACCGTGGCGATCGGCCCGGTGCCCCGGTGGATCTCCCGAGGCTCCAGCACGCAGAACTCGTTGCCCTCCGGGTCGGCGAGGACCGTCCACGGGACGTCGCCCTGGCCCACGTCGGCGGGCGTCGCGCCGAGATCCTGGAGGCGCGCGACCAGGTCCGCCTGATGGGCCGCGGAGGTGGTGGCGAGGTCGACGTGCACCCGGTTCTTCACCGTTTTGGGTTCCGGGACGCGAAGGACGTCGATACAGACGGCGACGGGGTCGGGATAGGTGAAGCCCACGGGTTCGAGGTTGGTCACGCCGGGTCCCTCGCTGGAGACACCCCAGCCGAGCGCCTCCGCCCAGAACCGGCCGACCACGGAGTCATCCTGAGCATTCATCGCAATCTGAACAAGCCGCAACGTCATGCCGCCGATCTTATGCCCACGTGGACGGACCGCGAGGAACCGCACGACCGGCACGCCACCCCTGCGGTGTCCTCCATCAGAGCAGTCCAGGGGTATGTCCGGTGGATTTTCCGCGGTTACTGCGGAGCAGTGGCACGGTGCAGGTGGCGGTCATGAAATGTGAAGAACCAAGATCACGTGTGTCCGTCCGTGGTTTCCGGGGCATCGTGTGCGGCTATGAGCGCCTCGGACACCTGCCGGAGCCCAGGAAGGCCGGCCACCACCGTCCTGGCCTTCTGCCGCATCGCCGCCGGCGTGCCGACGCCCAGATCATCAAGCAATTCTTGCAGGGCGGCGGTGCCGTAGGGGTCGAATGTCAGACACCGCGCGAAGGTGACCACTATCCACCAGGTCGCCTCCCGGTGCAGGCCCCGCTCGATGAGGTCGCGGGTGCCGTCGATGGAGATCTGCCGGGCCTCGGGGGTGAGATCGGTCCCGTACGGCCGTGCCGGGTCGTACGGCACGCGGTCGTAGACGTCGCTCAGCCGCCGCAGGTGCGCGGCGACCTGGGACCTGGAGAAGTGGGCGCACCCGAGCCAGTCGAGCAGTTCCTCGTGGAAGTCGGCTCCGCCGCACCTCATGAGGACCTCTCGGGCCGCCACGTAGCGGCGGCGGACAGTTGGGTTGGCGCGGGCGGCCGTGAGGATCACCAGCGTGGGCAGGCTCGCCGGGAACGCCCAGGAGAGGACCCGCTCGGCGAGCGGTCGGCTGACATCGAGCCGGTCCAGGCTGGCGATGCGGTCTTCCAGCGCCGCGCATCGGGTGCGGACCCAATGCGGGCGGGCGAACTCCCTTGCCACGGCGGTCTGCAGTGCGGCCAGCGATCCGTCCGGGTCGGCCAGGAGGACGCCTCTGCTCAACCCGGGTGCCAGAGCCGGCGAGGCCAGTACGGTCTCCGCGGGCTGCAACGGCGCGTAGCCGACCTCGAGCAGCACGCCCTCATGCCGGAACTTGCCCAGCTTGGGCGGGACCTCGCCGTCCACCATGATGACCAGATCTACGTCGGAGGAGGTCGGAAGCTCCGCCTCGGCCGGGAGCCAGGCGGCCGAGCCGCTGACGTAGGCGCCGGCGAAACCGGGGACCTGGTGGCCCGCCACCCAGCGCGCCGCCACCGCCCGCGCTTTCCCGACCTTCATGGTGTGACCCTAGAGGAGGTCACCGGCCGCTACAACCGATCAGGACCCCATCCGCCCAGGTGGCTCCCAGCTCGCCGCCCCGGCGCCGGCCGGGGTCCTAGAAGACGCGGAAGTGGTGGAACAGCTCGTAGGAGACGTCCTCGGCGGCGAAGGCCCGGGCCTCGGAGCGTTTGACGGCCAGGTAGGCGGAGGAGCGGAGGGGGCCGAGGGCGTCCATGAGGACGTCGTCGGCCTCCAGGGCGCCCAGGGCCTCGTCCAGGGTCGCGGGCAGGCGGCGCACGCCCAGGGCGGCCAGCCGGCTCTCGGTGAGGGTGGCGGGATCGACGTTGACGGCCTCGCCGGGGTCGAGCCCGCGGCGGATGCCGTCCAGGCCCGCGTGGATGACGGCGCCGAGCGACAGGTAGGGGTTCGCCGAGGAGTCGGAGGGCTTGATCTCCAGGTTGGCCGACGCCTCGGCGTCCTCTCCCACCGGGGAGCAGATCCGCACCGCCGCCTCCCGGTTGTCCATGCCGTAGCAGGCGTAGGCGCTCGACCACATCCTCGGCGCCAGCCGCCGGAAGCTGTTCACCGACCCGCAGGTCAGCGCGGTGAGCGCCGGGAGATGGGCGATCAGGCCGCCGATGAAGCAGTAGGCCGTGGCCGACAGGCCGTAGCGGTCGGAGGCGTCGCCGAAGGCGTTGACCCGCAGCGCGGGGTCCCACAGGGACAGATGGAGGTGGGCGCCGTTGCCGGCCTGGTCGGCCAGCGGCTTGGGGGCGAGGGAGGCCCACAGCGACATGCGGGAGGCGACGCCGCGGACGGTCTCACGGTAGATCATCTGGTTGTCGGCGGCCCGCATGGCGGAGGCGTGACGGATGGACAGCTCCTGCTGGCCGTGGCCGAGCTCGGGGTGGTAGTGCTCGACCCGCAGCCCCTGCGTCTCCAGGGCGTGGACCAGGCGCATCGTGTAGTCGTGGGCCTGGTCGAAGCCGGTGGTGGCGTAGCAGAGGCTGTCGTCGACCGGGACCAGCCGGTCCCGCCCCCCGTCGGGGCCGGGCACCCGGCGGCCGAGGGTGAACTCGGGCTCGTAGGCGGCGACGGCGACATGGCCCTCGTCGGCCAGGGCGGCGATCGCCTCGCGCAGGAAGGTGCGGGGACAGGCGGCCCAGGGGGAGCCGTCGATCTGGCGCAGGTCCGACAGCATGGCCGCGGCGCCGGGGGCGTAGGGGAGGGTGACGAAGGTGGCCGGGTCGGGGACGAGACGCACCTCACCGACCGGGCCGAGATGCTCGACCTCCTGGAGTTGGTCGAGCATGTTCATCGCCATCATCGCCACGGTGTGCCCGATGCCGGAGACGAGCCGTTCGGCCAGCCGGGAGCGCGAGGTGGCCTTGCCCCGGATCACCCCGCCGTGGTCGGCGTAGAGGAAACGGACCAGCTCCACGTGCTCCGTCTCGGCGTGTTCGACGACGCGAAGACCCGCCGGGTCGAGCCGATGAACCCCGGTGACGTTGTGACGATCTCCCATGCTCTCTGCGTAACACGTCCTCGGGGACAGTGGAAGCACATCGCGCGGGGCTCGGCGTCACGGGGATGCGGTGGTCCCGCGCTCCCGCGTGGATCGGACGGGAGCGCCGGGTGAGAGAACGGCAAAAGGTCATGGGCGGGGGCCGGCCCCGCCGGCGGTCAGCTCAACACACGTGTGAAGAACAGGGCCAGTTGGTCCGCTCCCCTCACGATCCCGTCGAAGACTCCGTTCACCGCGTTCGCCGCCTCCGCGGGTTTGGTGAACAGATAAAAGGCCACGAACGCCACCGCTACGTAGGTAGCGACCTTCTTGACCTGCATGGGGGCCTCCTGCAGTTCCAGTCCCAGCCTTATATACCCGGATTTTAAGGATCTTTGGCATCTTCGGCCCGGGTGGCTCCCGGATTTTGATGATCATACCTGTCCGGCCGGGGCGATCCATGGCCAGACCGCGGATTGGCATGAGTCCCCCCACGCCATCGTGCGGGGGATGCGGGCTCCTGTCCAACCCCTACTGCCAGATGTACCGCCGGGGCTAGGGAGGCGGCCAGGTCATCGCCCTGCCGGGGCCGGCGCCCCGGACGATCGCCGCACTGTCGGAGTCGCCGCCCCGCCGGGGACGGCCTGCGCGGGAGGGGGCACGGGGCCGGGTGGACGGCCGGTCCGGGAGGCTCCGGCGGCCTTCCCCCAGAAAGCTAAGGGTTCTTGGCAAAGGGGGCGTCCGGATCTCCGACGGCTCGGAACAAGAGATCAAAACGATCCGAGGGGCCCTATATGACCAGACCCGCCCACGCTGCCCTGATCCCGCCCGCCCGCCGGCCGCGCCGCCGGTCAGGCGCCCAGGAGGGCGCGCTGACCCCGGCCGCGCCGGACGCCTCAGACGCCCAGCGGGGCGTCCATCAGCCGGGCCACGGCCTCGTCGGGGCCGGTGACCTCGGCCCGTGCGTGGGACTGGCGGCCGAAGCAGAACAGCAGCAGCTCGCTCGCCGGGCCGGTCACCTCGACCCTGGGCGAGTTCTTGGCGCCGCCGAGGGCGACGCCGCCGCCGATGCGGTGCAGCACGACGCCCACCGGTGACCTGCGCAGGAACAGGCGCCGTCCGGTGCGGATCCGCTTCCAGAAGGTCTCCTCCAGGTCGGCCGGGAGCTCGCGCGGCTCCCAGACCCGCTGTGCGCGCCGTACGTCCTCGTGATGGACGAAGAACTCCAGGGTGTTGACCGCCTGGTCCATGCCGGGCACCAGGCCGTAGATCCCGGCCGGGCCGGAGCGGACCAGCTCGACGAGGCCCGCGTAGCCGTGCCTGGCCTTCAGGGACTCCTGCACCGAGGCGGTGTAGCGGGCCAGCGGCCGGAGCGCGATGCCGCCGGCGGCGTCGGGGCGGCGCTCGCGCAGGACGAGGTGGGCGGCGAGGTCGAAGGTGGTCCAGCCCTCGCAGAGCGTGGGAGCGTCCGGGCCGAGCTGGACGAACAGGTCGCTGAGCGCGAGGCGTTCGGCGCGGGCGTGAGTCATCTGATGATCCTAACAACGTTGCTGTCCGGATAATCGAGGCCTATCACAGCGGATCGGGGCGGGAAACGACACTCCGAGGAGGGGCTTGGGGGAATAAGGACATGATCCAGCGTGATAGTGACTTAAGTAGCAATGTTCCTCTCTGAAAGGACACCCCCCGAGTGGCGAGCAAGGTGACTTCCGCCGTCATGCGTAAGGGACTCCGCGTGCTCGGGGTGGCCATCCGGGCCGAGAAGGCGGTCTTCGCCGCCGCCACCCTGTCCAGCGGGCTGTACGGCGTCATGACGGTCGGATCGGCGTGGGCGCTCGGCTGGGCCACCGAGCACCTCGTGCTGCCCGCGTTCGAGAAGGGGGAGGTGACCACCGGCGCGCTCGTCGCCGGGACGCTGCTGATCCTCGGCGTGGCGCTGCTCAAGGCGCTGGGCGTGGCCGGGCGGCGCTTCTTCGCCGGAGTCATGCAGTACCGGATGCAGGCACGGTCGCGCCGGGAGGTCACCCGGCAGTACCTCAGGCTCCCCCTGGCCTGGCACCACCGGCACCCGACCGGCCAGCTGCTGTCCAACGCCAGCTCCGACGCCGAGGCCGCCTGGGCGCCGCTCGCGCCGCTGCCGATGGCGGTCGGCGTGGTCGTCATGCTGGTCACCGCGGCGGTCGCGCTGGTGCTGACCGATCCCGTCCTGGCCCTGGTCGGCTTCCTGATCTTCCCGGCGATCGCCGTCCTGAACCTCGTCTACCAGCGCAAGCTCAGCCCGCTGGCCACCCGGGCCCAGCAGCTGCGCGCGGAGGTCAGCGAGATCGCGCACGAGAGCTTCGACGGCGCCCTCGTCGTCAAGACCCTCGGCCGCGAGGACGAGGAGACCCTCAGGTTCCAGGCCAAGGCCCAGGAGCTGCGCGACGCCAACGTCGCCGTCGGCCGCATCCGCGGCCTGTTCGACCCGATGCTGGAGGCCCTGCCCACCCTGGGCGTGCTCGCCGTGCTGCTGGTCGGCGCGGCGCGGCTGGAGAGCGGCGCGATCGCCTCGGGCGTCCTGGTCCAGGTCGCCTACCTGTTCACCCTGCTGGCCTTCCCGATCCGCGCGCTCGGCTGGGTGCTCGCCGAGCTGCCCCGCGCGGTCGTCGGCTACGAGCGGGTCCAGGCCGTGCTCGCCGCGACGGGCTCGATGGACTACGGCACCGCCACGCTGTCCGGCGCGTCCCCGGCCAGGCTGGAGGTGCGCGACCTCGACTACGCCTACGACGACTTCCCGGTCCTGCGCGGGGTGAGCCTCACCGCCGAGCCGGGCCGTACGGTCGCGCTGGTCGGGCCCACCGGCTCCGGCAAGTCCACGCTCACCCAGACCTTCGTCCGGCTGGTCGACCCGGCGGCGGGGGCCGTGTCCGTGGACGGGGTGGACCTGCGCGAGGTCGCCCGGGGCGGGGTCAGCGACACGGTGGCGCTGGTGCCCCAGCAGACGTTCCTGTTCGACGACACCGTGCGCGGCAACGTCACCCTCGGCCTGCCGGTGGGCGACGAGGACGTCTGGGCGGCGCTGCGCCTGGCCCAGGCCGACGGCTTCGTCAGCGCCCTCCCCTCCGGGCTCGACACCAAGGTCGGCGAGCGCGGCACCACCCTGTCCGGCGGCCAGCGGCAGCGCCTGGCCCTGGCCCGCGCGCTGGTCCGCCGCCCCCGGCTGCTCATCCTGGACGACGCCACCTCCAGCGTGGACCCGCAGGTCGAGGCCAAGATCCTGTACGGCCTGCGGGACGCGGCCCAGGCCTCGACCGTGGTGGTCGTGGCCTACCGGATGGCCACCATCGCCCTGGCCGACGAGGTCGTCTACCTGGAGCACGGCAGCGTCGTCGACCGGGGACCCCACGACCTGCTGCTCGCCCGCTGCGAGGGCTACCGCAACCTGGTCACCGCCTACGAACGCGAAGAGGCCGAGCGCGAGGCGCTCGGGGCAGAGGAAGAGGAAGAGGTCAGCGCGTGAGCGAGCTAGTCGGTCGACACAGCGGTCCGCAGGGCCCCCGGGGCGGCGGGCCGCTGGGCGAGGTGCGCGCGTGAGCTCGCTGCAGGGGATCGAACGGTCGGCGCTGGCCACCGTCCGGCACGGGCTGTCGCTCACGCCGGAGTTCCGTAAAGGACTGGCCGGGACGCTCGCGCTGGCCGTGCTGGCCACGCTGGGCAAGGTGATCGTGCCGATCGCCGTCCAGCAGACCATCGACCGGGGACTCAAGGGGACGGTCCCGGACCTGCCCTACATCCGCACCGCCGTGCTGCTGTGCGCCGCGGCCGTGGTGCTCACCGCGCTGTGCGCGTATCTGATGAACGTCCGCCTCTACAAGGCCACCGAGACCTCCCTCGCCGGGCTGCGGGTGCGCGGTTTCCGGCACGTGCACGATCTGTCGGTGCTCACCCAGAACTCCGAGCGGCGCGGCGCCCTGGTCTCCCGGGTCACCGGCGACGTGGACCAGATCAGCGTGTTCATGCAGTGGGGCGGACTGATGATCATCATCGCCCTGGGGCAGCTCCTGGTCGCCACCGTGCTGATGTTCGTCTACTCCTGGCAGCTCGCCCTGCTGGTCTGGCTCTGCTTCCTGCCGCTCATCGTCGTGCTGCCACGTTTCCAGCGCTGGCTGTCGGGCGCCTACACGCTGGTCCGCGAGCGCACCGGCGACATGCTCGCCGCCGTCAGCGAGTCGGTCGTGGGCGCGGCGGTGATCCGGGCCCACGGGTCGGAGTCCCGTACGGCGGGGCGGCTGGACAGCGCGATCGACGCCAACCGGGCCGCGCAGGCCCGCACGCAACGGATCGTCGCGACGGTGTTCCCGCTGACCGAGATCGTCGCGTCGGTGGCCATCGCCGGGGTGGTGCTGCTCGGCGTGCGGCTGGGCATCGGAGGCGAGATCACCGCCGGCCGCCTGATCGCCTTCCTGTTCCTGATCACGCTGTTCGTCTCGCCCCTGCAGATCGCCACCGAGGTGCTCAACGAGGCGCAGAACGCGGTCGCCGGCTGGCGGCGCGTCCTGGGCGTCCTCGACACCCCGCCCGACGTCGCCGACCCCGGCCCGGATGGCGTCGAGCTGCCGCGCGGCCCCATCTCGGTCTCCTTCGAGGAGGTCGGCTTCGCCTACCCCGGCGGGGCCCCGGTGCTCCGGGAGGTGTCGGTGGACATCCCGCCGCGCTCGCGGATCGCGGTGGTGGGCGAGACGGGCTCGGGCAAGACGACCTTCGCCAAGCTCCTTACCCGGCTGATGGACCCCGTCTCCGGCCGGGTCACCGTGGACGGTGAGGACCTGCGCACGGTCCGGTTCTCCTCGCTGCGCGAGCGGATCGTCATGGTGCCGCAGGACGGCTTCCTGTTCGACGGCACCCTGGAGGACAACATCCGCTTCGGCCGCCCGTCGGCGACCGAGGCGGAGATCCGGCTGGCCATGACCGAGCTGGGGCTCGCCGACTGGTTGGAGGGCCTGCCCGCGGGCCTGTCCACCCAGGTCGGCCAGCGCGGGGAGTCGCTGTCGGCCGGCGAGCGCCAGCTCGTGGCGCTGGCCCGCGCCTACCTGGCCGACCCCGATCTGCTCCTGCTGGACGAGGCCACCTCCGCGGTGGACCCGGCGACGGAAGTACGGCTGGCCCGCGCGCTGGAGGGCGTCACCCGGGGCCGTACCGCCATCTCCATCGCCCACCGGCTGTCCACCGCCGAGGCCGCCGACGAGGTGCTCGTCTTCGACCGGGGCCGGATCGTGCAGCGGGGCCCGCACGCCGAGCTCGTCGAGGAGCCCGGCGTCTACGCCGACCTGCACGCCTCCTGGGTCTCGGCGGCCCGCTCCTAGTGGGTGTTTGATCCCGCGAGTTCCGTCTGGCTTGGCTTTCAGGTGTTTCGCCAGGTTGGGGTGGATTCGCGGGTGAGGCGGCGGGTCATGAGGTCGATCATGGCGATGTGGATCATGGCTTCGGAGCGGGCTGGCAGGGCTTCGTGGTCACGCGTCAGGCGGCGGTGGAACATCAGCCGGCCCAGGGTGCGCTCGACGGCCCAGCGCCGAGGTGGGACGGTGAATCCCCTGGTGGCGGGGTCGCGGCGGATGGCTTCGACGTCGATTTCGACCCGGCGGCAGGTGAAGGCCTTGACGCCCAGCGGGTGGGCCAGGTGGACCTCGGCGCCGGCCGTCTGGAGGGTGTCGGCGGCCCAGTACCAGCCGTGGGCCGCCTCCAGCACGACCTTCGGCTCGGGGCCCGCCTGGGCGAGCGTCTGGCGAAGCGCCGCCGGACTGTTGTCGATCTTCTCGGTCCACAGGCGCTCGCCGTCGGCGGTCATGGACACCAGCACGCTGCGGTGGCGATGCGGGTCCATTCCCACGTACTGGATGCCGTCGTAGTCTGTCCTCATCAGGGGCCTCCCTCGTCGTGAGGACGCGTGACACCCCAAGCATCCGCTTACGGACCAGGGGACGTCGCGGGGAGCGGAGGCCCCGCTCCTTATCAAGGTCAGCCGGCGCTCCCGGGAGCGGGTATGGCGTGCTCGGCGGCCCGGCTGACCTCCTCCCAGCCCGCCCACTCCGCCATCCGCCGGCGCGAGATGTCAAAGGCCAGGTCGTACACCATGCTCCCGAGCAGCAACCGCAGCGGCGGCTCCGGGCTGTCGACCAGCTTCAGCATCGCCTTGGCGGCCAACCTCGGATCACTGTCGATCGACCCCTCGGCCCACTGCTTGGCCAGCTCGGCACGGAGCGGGTCGTACGGCTCCGCAGGAGCGGTCGAGGTCATGCTGGTGTACAGATCGGTCCAGTAGCCGCCCGGCTGGACGATGGTGACCTTGACCCCGAAGGCCGCCGCCTCCATCGCCAGCGCCTCACTCATGCCCTCCAGCGCGAACTTGCTCGCGCTGTACAACCCCGTGCTCGGGAAGCCTCCCAGGCCACCGATGCTGGAAATCTGGACGATGTGCCCGGCCCCCTGCTCGCGCATCCGTCCCAGGGCCGCCTGGCTGACCCACAGCGCGCCGAAGAAGTTGACCTCCAGCTGGGCGCGGGCTTCGGCCTCGGTGAACTCCTCCACCATGCCCGAGGACATGGTCCCGGCGTTGTTCACCACGACGTCGAGGCGTCCGAAGCGCTCGACCGCGGTGGATACCGCGGCGAACACGGCGTCCCGGTCGGTCACGTCGACCGCCAAGGGCAGCACGCGGTCGCCGTGGGCGTCGTCGAAGTCGCCGCGCACGACGCTTCGAGAGACGGCGACGACCTGGTCACCGCGCTCCAGCGCGGCCTCGGCGTAGGCGCGGCCCAGACCGCGGCTGGCACCGGTGATGAACCAGGTGGTTTGCATATGCGGATACTCCTGAACTAGTAGGAGACAAGACGGACCGCCTTGTCCTGCATGAGTGAAGGGAAACCCGGCTCGCTGTCAGCCGGAGATCACCAGCGGCAGCGCGATCGAGGTGCCGGCCAGGTCGACGGTAACCCTGGCCCCGGTGGCGGTTTCGCCCTCGCCGAGGACGGCCTGATCCAGGTCGGCGTTGGTTCCGGTCAGCACCAGACCCAGCCGGTGCCCCGCCTTGAACTCGTAGTCCTGCGGCAACATCTCCCAGGTGATCTGGTACGGCCGGCCCGGGGCCAAAGGTGCCGGACGGCTCAGCGACCTGCGGTTCTGCGCGTCGATGATGCCGCGGGAGACCACCTGGAAGCCGGAGGTGATCGTGTTGTCCCCGGCCCTGAGGTAACAGCCGTCGTCGTCGGCCGTGCCCTTGCCGACGCAGTCGTGTCCGTCGATGAGCTTGAGGCCTTGCCCCTGGGCGGGGTCGACGCCGTGGATGCGGGTGTCGGTGCCGTAGTCGACGAGCAGGACGCCCAGGTTGGCGGCGGGCTTGTCGATCTTGACCTTGAGGCTCACCTTCGGCGTCCCGGACAACCGCACCGCCTTCTTCAGCGGCGGCGTCAGGTAGGCCAGCCGGTCCGGGTTGACGGTGGCGGGGCTCTCGGCCATCGCGAGCTCGGTCTGCTTGGTGTCGAGGAAGCTGCCCGCGCCCTTGGAGGGGCCGCGGACCAGCGAGCCGTCCTGCCGCGGCCTCAGGGTCACCGTACGCGCCGGCGCCGGCCAGTCGGCCTGGGTGATCCAGCGGTCCGGGCCGAGCTGCACGTCGGCGCGGGGCCGGCGCATGATGTCGTTGGCCACGCCCATCAGCTCGTGGTCGAACCACTTGTGCAGGGTGTCGACCCACGCGTCGCGGCGGGCCCAGAACGGGTCCAGGTGCCCGTACTGCGTGACCCACACCTTGCGCTCGACGCGGCGGGGCAGCGCGGCCCACCACTTGGAGAACTGGTCGCCCATCACGTTGCGGTCGTGCATGCCCACCACCGGGAAGACGCTGGCGCGCACGTTGCGCGCGCTCGAGATCGGCCCGTCCCGGTAATCGAGCTCGTCCCAGTAGGCGTTGTAGTCGCCGGTGGCGTCGTCCGATCCGGTGGTCATCCGCTGGTGCACCGCCGCGCACTTCTCGGGCGGATCGGCGTCGACCCGCTTGGCCAGCCACGCCTGCCCGCCCTTGAAGTCCGTGAGGGTGCCGTTCGCTCGCCACATGTCGTACCAACTGCTCGGCGCGGCGAGCGGCACGATCGTTTCCAGCCCGGCCACCCCGGTGCCCGCCACCCCGATGGCCAACGCGCCCTCATAGGAGTGACCGATCATGCCGGTGCGCCCGGTGGTCCACGTGGCCTTCACCGGGTCGCCGTCGTCGTCGTAGGCGGATGCGCGGCCGTTCAGCCAGTCGACGACCGCTCTGCCGCCCAGCACGTCGGACGGCCCGCCTCCGGTCGGGCAGCCCTCCGACAGCCGGGTGCCGACCATGTCGACCGACACGAACGCGTAGCCGCGGGGCACGAAGTAGTTGTCATAGAACAGCGGAAACTTCGTCAGATTGCCGTTCGCGTCGTATTTCTTGTGATCTAGCTGGAAGCCGACGCCGGGGTTGTCGAAGTACGGGCTCTGGTGCATGATCACTGGGACCTTGAGCCCGGAGCCGGACTCCTTCGGCCGGATGATGTCCACCCGGACCAGGTCCTTCTTGCCGTCGCCGTCACTGTCGAGCGGCGACTGCACCCGGACGTGCTCGCGGATGGCATCGGTGTAGGAGAAGACGGGCTGGGTGACTCCGCCGGAGACCGTGATCCCCGGCTCCGCGGTCGCGGAAGCAGCGGGAGCCCCTGCGACCGCGGTCACGGCCGCGAGGGGGAGTGCGGCGAGCGAGGCTCGCCATGGGGGAACAGACATGGACATCCCTGGTTGTTGTTCGTAGCCGGCCGGCTGTGGTCGCGCTGGGCGACCGGCTCGTCAGACGGCGTCGAGAGCTGTGGTGATCTTGCGGGTCATCTCGGCCGCGGTCGGGCTGGGCTCGCCCCGGTGGGAGCGGGCCGCGGCGTCGACGGCGACCAGGACGGTGTGGCGGAAGTCCCCGGCCACGGCCGGGTCCTGCTGGGTGAGCAGGGTCATGGAGGCGGTCAGGGCGGGCAGCACGTGGTCGGCCATCGCGGCCACCGTCTTGCCCTCCAGGTGGACGCCCGGCTTCTTCTCGGCGAGTACGTGCCCGACCGGCCCGGTCGCGCTGTACAGGGCCAGGGAGCCGGCGGTGGCGGCCTTGTGCGGCGAGCCGGCGGCGTCGGCGGACGCCAGCAGCGTGACGGCGCCGTAGGCGGCGGTGCGGAGGGTGAGCTTGTCCTGGGTGGTGAGGGTGAGGGACATGGTGGTGAGCTCCCGGGGATCGGTTGCGAAGTTCGGTAGGTTGACGATCGCTGGCCGCCCTGATGCGGTACCGTCGCCGCTCTGACGCGGCCGCTGACATCATCCGGCGCGCCTATCGGTGCGCGGTGCGATGGGGACGGGCCGTTGCTCGGCCGCAGCAGCGGCGTGTGCTCCCGGCAGAGCCGGTGGAGTGGATCAGGTGCCGCTCGGCGGGATCCATTCGGTCAGCTCGACGACGATGCCGTTGGGGTCGGTCAGACGTATGAGCCGCTCGCCCCACGGGCTGCGCCACAGCCGCGTGGTGACGGGCGCGCCCTCGGCGCTCAGGCGCGCGGACTCTCTGACCAGGTCGGTGACGGCGAACGCCACCATCGGCTGGGCGATCCGCTCGGGCGGCCGCTCGAGGTCACGCTGGTGCAGCATGATGTCGACGGCCGCGTCATCGCGGTTCAGCCAGACGAGATCCGGCGTGTCGAGCACCTCGCGGAAACCGAGGTGGGTGGTGAAGAAGTGGCGGGACCTCGGCAGGTCGTCGATGGTGAAGACAACTGTGGAGGTGACAATATTCATGAATATGCTCGTATGTGGTTGTATGCCACGTTTTCCCTCTCATGTGCTGATTCGTCCTGGATCAAGACTGCCGGTACGGCTCGCCGTCGGCAATGCGGGATCCCGCAACGCCGCGTTAACCGCAGACTTAACGGGGTTCTCGTAGCAAACGGTGAAAATCCAACAGATTTACGTCTGACCTGTGGCTTCTCGCCTTCCGTGCTTCTTATTGATCATCTCCGCTACGGTTCGTCACGGCCTAGGTGATCTGTAGCGCTTGGAGTGGTTGATCTGGATAAGGTTTCTGCCGGATAAGCAGTCGGAGCGACTTCGGTCGTTCCAGGACATCGGGCGTGAGGGGTTGATCAAGCACGCACGCTGACGTCGCGCGAGCACGCGCTCTTGGACGCGCCGCGTTGGGGACCGGAAGCAGGCTTGGGGCTGGCCGTACAACTGCGCTGATCGACATCATCCAGGAGGCGATCCTGCGCGCCGGCTGCCTGGTCGAGGCGACCGTGGGCACCGGCGCCGGCCACATGAGTGCCCGGGTGCTCGCACCGGTCACCTCTGCCGGTGATCAGCTGAAATGGGCCGCGGTTCTACCCAAGGCGGCGCTGCACCTGATGGCGTCCGGACCGCCTGACGCTTCCGGGTTCACCGTGTTGTTCGGCGATCAGCTCTGTTGCGCGAGGGGGCCGAGGTCGCGGGCGACCTCGGCCAGGGCGCGGATGGGCTCGTTCTCCGTCTCGCTGCGCCACACCAGCGCGTACGGCAGCGGCCCCATGTCGGTGACCGGCAGGTAGGTGATGTCCGGCCGTATCCAGTAGCGGGTCATGTGGGCGGGGAAGAGCACGACGATCTCGGCCATGCTGGCCAGGGTGATGGCGCCTTCGGTGTCCTGCACCAGCGGGCCACGCTCGATCGTGCGGCCGCGGCAGGTCTCGCGCGGAATGGCGGCGTCGTACCAGTAGTCGGGCCGGGTGTCGGACTGCGGGTGCTGGAAGTCGGCGGCGATCTCCAGGGAGACCGACGTGCGGCGGGTGAGCTCGTGGCCGGTGGAGACGGCCAGCACCCGGGGGTCGGCGAACAGGACCGGTCCCACGGTGAGGTCGGGCTCGTCGATGGGCAGCCAGGCGATCAGGACGTCGATGTCCCCGCGGCGCAGCGTGGCGAAGGCGTCGCTGAACTGGATTTTCTGGACGCGTAGCTTCCACTGCGGGTGCCGCAGGCGGAAGGCGTCCCAGTAAGGGCGTAGGTCGTAGGCGTTGGCGGGCAGCATGCCGACGCGCAGGACGCCGGTGATGCCCTGGCCGGCGAGCTGGGCGCGTTCCATGCTGTCCTTCAGCCCGGCGTAAAGAGGCCGGAGGTCGTCGTGCAGCTGCCGCCCGACCGGCGACAGCCGTACGGTGTGGCTGTTGCGCTCGAACAACGGCGCGCCGATCTGCCGCTCCTGCTTCTGGATCGCCTGGGAGATACGGGCGGGTGATACGTGCAGTCGGGCGGCGGTGCGACCGAAGTGCAGTTCCTCGGCCAGGGTCAGGAAGATCTCGATGTCGCGCAGTTCCACGCCTGGCCTGCCCCGTCTACTCCCACTGAAGGTGATCTTTCAGGATTCGTCGTTTTTCCGGGTGTTCACCGTACTGGATTCTCGAAACGCACAAATCAGGACATTCGCACCACGAGCACAAATAGGTGTGGTATCGCAAACTGCCTCGGCGACCCACCCGCGGGGTGGCCGCCTACGGGGCGAACCGGTTGCTGGTGCCGGCCGATGCCGCGCGCGCGGCGGCGAGGATGTCCTCGGACAGCGGGCTGCCTGTGGTGGCGCGGGCGAGGACGAGGGCGCCGACCATGGTGCACAGCCGGGCGATGCCGTCCTGGTCTTCGGTGGCGAGCCAGGCGGCGGTGTCGCCGACCTGCTCGGTGAAGACGCGGCGAGCCTCGGTGTCGCCGTGACCGCGGGCGATGTCGACGGCAAGCCCGGCGACAGGGCAGCCGTCCGCGGCGTTGTCGCGGTGCCCGGTTGAGAGGTAGGCGTCGATGAACGCCCGCTGGGCGGCCTCGTGGTCCCCGGCGTGCCGTTCGAGTGCGGTGGCGCGCAGGCGGGCGTTTTCGTCGAAGGCGTGCGCGGTCGCCTCGCCGATGAGTGCCTCCTTGGAGGCGAACTGCTTGTAGAACCCGCCGTGGGTCAGCCCGGCCGCTTTCATCAGGTCGGCGACGCTGACCTCGGTGCCCTGTTCGCGGAAGAGCCGGGACGCCGTGTCGACGACACGCTCGCGGTTCTGCTGCGCCTGCGCCTGTGATCTGCGACCCATTTGCTCCCCCTTGTTGGATGTTGGACATCATCTATTCTATGTTCCTGCTATAGATTATAGCCATAATCTATTTTGAGGTCCGAGGCCGGGCCCACGCCCAAGGAGGCAGACATGGAACTGAACGGCGCGATCGCGGTCATCACCGGCGCGAACCGGGGTCTGGGACGTCACCTGGCGACTCAGCTGCTGGAGCGCGGCGCATCGGTCTATGCGGCAGTACGCCGCCCTGACGAGCTGGACCTGCCAGGCATCACCCCGCTCCGGCTCGACGTCACCGACCACGAATCAATCCGGGCCGCCGCTCAGATCGCCACCAACGCGAACCTTCTTATCAACAACGCCGGGATCTCCACCGGCACGCCGCTGATCGCCGGCAACATCGACGCGGTGCGCCGGGAACTGGAGACGAACTTCTACGGCCCCCTTGCCGTCACACGGGCGTTCGCGCCGGTCATCGAGGCCAACGGCGGCGGCGCGATCCTGAACATCCTGTCGGTGATCTCGTGGATGCACCCGGCACGGGCCGGGGCGTACGCGGCAGCCAAGGCCGCCGCATGGGCCCTGACCAACGCAGCCCGTGAGGAACTCCAGCCCCGCGGAATCAGCGTCTCGGCGCTCCATGTCGGCTTCATGGACACCGACATGACCGCCGGGATGCCCGGCGTCCCGAAGGCCGACCCCGCCGACGTCGCCGCCCAGGCACTCGACGGTCTCGCCAAGAGCCAGCCGGAAATCCTGGCCGACGATCTCACCCGCCAGGTCCGCCAGGGCCTGGCGCAGGGCCCCGTTCCAACTCGCCTCGCCTAACCAACGGCGCGACCGGGCCGACCAGGGCCTGTACGGAATTCGGCTGAAGGCGGCCGGGCCGGGCCGCTCGCGAGGCGGGCTGACCGGCAAGGTGCATCTGTCGGCCGAACGGTGCATCAACCGGATCAAAGAATGGCGCGGACTGGCCTTCCGCTTCGCCAAGACCCCCCACAGCTACCTCGCCGGCCTTCACCTACGCGGAGCCATCCTGTGGATCCGAAGCCTGCAACCCACCTGAAGATCCGAAGTCCGTACAGGCCCTAGCTCCGCTCCGCGGGCCCGGCCGCGCCCGGCGGCCGGCGGTCGGCGGAACAGACCTGGAGGGCTCTCCCGGGCGGGTCCCGGAGGATCTTCTCGAAGGGGTGGGGGCCGACCGTCTCGGGGTCGGCCCCCAGGTCGTAGAGGGGGACGTACCCACCCGCCAGGTAGAGCCCGGCGGCCTCGGGCTGGCGGGGGCCGGTGGTCAGGTAGATCCTGCGGTAGCCCTGCCGCCCGGCCTCCCGCTCCAGCTCGCGCACCACGGCCAGGCCGAGACCGCGCCGCCGGTGGTCGGGGTGGGTCCAGATCCGCTTGAGCTCGGCGGTCTCCTCGTCGTAGCGGCGGAACGCGCCTCCGGCGACGGTCCGCCCGTCCTCGACCAGGACCAGGAAGGCGCCCCCCTGCGCCGGGGCGAACTGCTCGTCGGGATAGCGGCTGAGCTCCTGGTTGGGGCCGTAGCGGCTGGTGTACTCGTGGTGCAGGTCCTCCAGGAGCGGCCTGACCTCGGGATCGCGGACCGAGACGTGCCGCACCTCGACGGCTCCGACGCTCACTCGGCCTGCCGGGGCAGGCCGGGCGGGTTGATCAGGGACTCGGCCACGGCCTCGTTCTCAAGTCCCCAGCGCTTGAGCGCCTCGGCGTACTTACCGTTGTCGATCAGCGTGTTCAGCGCCTCGCTGACCGGCTTGACGAGGCCGTTCCCCTTGAGGGTCATGGCCGCGATCAGGCCCTCGGCCGAGCCGCCGCCCGAGAGCGTTCCGACGATCCTGCTGTCGCCGCCGACGGCCACCTGGTAGGCGATGGGCGGGTTGGGGCCGAGGTAGGCCTGGAGGCGGCCGGACTTCAGGGCGAGCAGGACGTCGCCGTACTTCTGGTAGTACTGGATCCGGGCGGCCTTGAGACCGGCCTTCTGGTTCTGGGCGTCCCACTCCAGCAGGATCTTCTCCTGGTTGGTGCCCGACCCGACCGCCACGTTCAGGCCGGCGATGTCGGCGGCTTTCTCGATCTTGGTGATCGGACTGTTCCCGGCCGTCTGCCAGGCCAGCTGGTCCACCCGGTAGGTGGCGAAGTCGTAGATGTCCTTGCGCTCCTCGGTCACCGTGACGTTGTTGAAGACCAGGTCGTACTTGCCGGACTTCGCCGCGAGGAACAGGTTCTCCCAGGAGGAGTTCTCCTCCTTGAGCTTCAGGCCCAGGACGTCGGCGACGAGATGGGCGATGTCGGTCTCGACGCCGATCAGCGTGGTGTCGTCGTCGGCCAGGGAGACCAGCGGCGGAGTGCCCTCGCCGTCGAAACCGGCGGCGAGCTCGCCCTTGGCGCGGATCGCCGCCGGGACCTGCGCGGCGATGGAGTCGACCCTGTCGGCGCGGATCCGGTTCTGCTCGGCGGAGGTGTTGATCCTCAGCCCGCCGCTCCCGGACGGGGCGGCGGCGGGTGCGGCCTCGGACCCGGCGGCGGTCCCGGAGGTGGTTCCGCCGGCGCCCCCGGAGGCGCCGCAGGCCGCGGCCAGCAGAAGGGGGAGTGAAGCTGCGACGGGGGCGAACCTTGATAACAGGGACATGTCGATCCTTGCATGGTGACGGGAGCCCGTCCGGTGACGGGGTCAGAGGACTTTGCTGAGGAACAGGCGGGTGCGTCCGTGCCGGGGGGCGTCCAGCACCTGCGCGGGGGTACCCCGCTCGACGACGCGGCCCCCGTCCATGAACACGACCGTGTCGGCGACCTCGCGGGCGAAGCCGATCTCGTGGGTGACGACGATCATGGTGGTGCCGCTCCGCGCGAGGTCCTTCACCACGTCGAGCACCTCCCCGACGAGTTCGGGGTCCAGGGCGGAGGTCGGCTCGTCGAAGAGGATGACCTTGGGCTCCAGGGCCAGGGCCCGGGCGATGGCGACCCGCTGCTGCTGGCCACCGGACAGCTGCCGGGGGTAGGCGCCGGCCTTGTCGGCCAGCCCGACGCGCTCCAGCAGCCGGGTGGCCAGCGCGTCGACCTCGGCCCTCGGCCTGCGCTGGGCGGCCAGGGGAGCCTCGGTGACGTTCTGCCGCACCGTCAGATGCGGGAACAGGTTGAAGTTCTGGAAGACGAAGCCGATCTTGGTCCGCTGCCGGAGGATCTCGCGCTCGGGCAGCTCGTGCAGCCGGTCGCCGACCCGGCGGTAGCCGACGAGCTCTCCGTCCACGCTGATCGACCCGCTGTCCACCTTCTCCAGGTGGTTGACGGTGCGCAGCAGGGTCGACTTGCCCGACCCGGAGGGACCGATGATCACCGTGACCTCGCCGGCGGCGACCTGGAGGTCCACCCCGCGCAGCACCTCCAGCGGTCCGAAGCTCTTGTGCACCTCCCGCAGGTCGACCATCGCGGTGCTCATGCGCGGCCCTTTCCGTAGTGGCGCTCGAGGTAGTGCTGGACGACGGACATGACCGTGGTCATCACCAGGTACCAGATGGTCGCGACCAGCAGCAGCGCGATGACCCGGCCGTTGCGGTTGTAGATCACCTGGACCTGGTAGAAGAGCTCGGGCAGGGCCATGATGTAGACCACCGAGGTGCCCTTGACCAGGCCGATGATCTCGTTGCCGGCGGTGGGCACGATCGAGCGCATGGCCTGCGGCAGGACGATCCGCATCAGCTGCCTCGTCCTGGGGATGCCCAGCGCGGCGGCCGCCTCCCGCTGGCCGTGGTCCACCGACAGCAGCCCCGCCCTGACGATCTCCGCGGCGTAGGCGGCCTGGTGGAGGGCGAGGCCGAGCGCGGCGGCGGTGACCGGGCCGATCAGGTCCATGGTGCCGATGTCGAAGAAGGCCGGGCCGAACGGGACGCCGAAGGAGAGCCGCGGGTACAGCAGTGCCAGGTTGTACCAGAACAGCAGCTGCAGGATGAGCGGGATCGACCGGAACAGCGCGATGTAGCCCCAGGCCACCGACGACAGCAGCGGGTTGCCCGACATGCGCATCAGCGCCAGCACGGTGCCCAGCAGGAAGCCGAAGACGATCCCGAGCGCGGTCAGCTCCAGGGTGAACAGCACCGAGCGCAGCACGGAGGGGGCGAAGAGGAACTCCCCGACCACCTCCCACTCCCACGCGGGGTTGGTGATCAGCGCGCTGGCCGCCATGGCCAGCAGCACGGCCACGGCCACGGCGGCCGCCCACCGCCCCGGATGCCTGGTGGTGACCACCTTCGGCGCGGGGGCGCCGTCGCCCGCCGGTCCCGCCCGCCGGCCGGGGGCGGGCGCCGGTCGCGCTCCGTCGTGCGTGTCACCTACGTCCAGGAACTCCACAGCCATGGTCGAAGCCTCTCCGCAGGTCGTCTGGGGGGTTGGGGACGGCGGGCGCCGGGAGGGCCGGCGGCGCCACGGTGCGGTACGGGCGGCGCGGGCCGATGTGACGCGGGCCGCCGGTCGGAGCCCGGCCTGCATGGCCTTCACTCCAACACAGGCGTCCAATTCCGTCAAGACCTACTTGTTTAGTAGGTTTTTAACACGGCCTCCGGGACCACCCTCCGCCGGGCGCCGGGACCGGCCCGCCGGAGGGCCGGGCCGTGCCTGGAGAGAGGATCGAAGAGCCTGCTCGGCGGGAGGATTAGCGCCCGCACGCGGAGGTAGGTGGCAGGAGTGGGCACGGACCTTTTCCGGGGGTGGGGATTCATGACAGGCGTGCTGGGCGAGGAGCCCGCAGAGGGGCGGTTCCCCGTGCTCGACGTGCGCACGGCCGCGGCCCGCAGCGATCTGCTGGAGGAGCTGCCGAACCTGCGGGTCCTGGACGATGACGACGACGATCCCGTCCTGGTACGGCTGGACGGCACACCGGTGGACACCTGGCGGGAGAAATATCCCTACGGCGAGCGGATGGACCGCTCGGAGTACGACCGCCTCAAGCGACTGCTCCAGATCGAGCTGCTCAAGCTGCAGTACTGGATCAAGGACACCGGCGGGCGGCTGGTCGTCCTGTTCGAGGGGCGCGACGCGGCGGGCAAGGGCGGCACCATCAAGCGGTTCATGGAGCACCTCAACCCTCGCGGGGCCAGCGTGGTCGCGCTGGAGAAGCCGAGCGAGCGCGAGAGCACCCAGTGGTACTTCCAGCGCTACGTCTCGCACCTGCCGGCCGCGGGGGAGATGGTCTTCTTCGACCGCTCCTGGTACAACCGCGCGGGGGTGGAGCGGGTGATGGGCTTCTGCTCGCCCGAGGAGTATCTGGAGTTCATGGAGCAGGCCCCCGAGTTCGAGCGCATGCTCGTGCGCGACGGCATCCGGCTGGTGAAGTTCTGGTTCTCGGTCTCCCGCTCCGAGCAGCGCACCCGGTTCGTGATCCGCCAGGTCGATCCGGTGCGGCAGTGGAAGCTGTCGCCCATGGACCTGCAGTCGCTGGACAAGTGGGAGAACTACACCGAGGCCAAGGAGGACATGTTCCTCTACACCGACACCGAGCACGCGCCGTGGACGGTGATCAAGAGCAACGACAAGAAGCGCGCCAGGATCGAGGCCATGCGCCACCTGCTCAGCCAGTTCGAGTATGACAACAAGGACCACGAGGTCGTGGGCGAGCCCGACCCCAGGATCGTCGTCCAGGCCGCCGACCTGTTCGACGACGACCGCACGCGCTGAAGCGGCGCCGGGACCGCCGCCCGGTCAGCGGGTCCCGGCGCCGCCGCCGGACAGGCGCTGGGCGAGGTAGATGGGGACGACCGACAGGATGATCAGGGCGGCGGCGACCACGTTGACCACGGGGGCCTGGTTCGGGCGGAAGAGGTTCTCGAAGATCCACAGCGGGAGGGTCCTGACCCCGGCCCCCGCAGTGAACGTGGTCACGATGATCTCGTCGAAGGACAGGGCGAAGGACAGCAGGCCGCCCGCGAGCAGCGCCGAGCGCACCATCGGGAAGGTGACCAGCCGGAAGGTGGTGAAGGTGTCGGCCCCCAGGTCGGCCGAGGCCTCCTCGACGGAGGCGCCCAGGCGGCCCAGGCGGGCCAGCATGTTGTTGTAGACCGTCACCACGCAGAAGGTGGCGTGCCCGACGATCACGGTGAACAGGCCCAGGCCCACGCCGAAGGGCTCCAGCACCGTCCGGAAGGCGTTGTTCAGCGCGATGCCGGTGACGATGCCGGGCAGGGCGATCGGCAGCACGATCAGCAGCGAGACCGTGTTCCGGCCGAAGAAGGCGTAGCGCTGGATCGCGAAGGCGACCATCGTGCCCAGCACCAGGGCGATCGCGGTGGCCCCCACCCCCGCCTGGACCGAGGTCCACAGCGCCTCGCGCACGCCGGCGGAGTTCCAGGCCGCCTCCCACCACCGGACGGTGAACCCGGTGGGCGGCCAGCCGAAGGTGCGGTCGGCGTTGAAGGAGTTGAGCAGCACGATCAGCAGCGGCACGTAGACGACGCCGAGACCGGCGGCCAGCGCGGTCCACAGCGCCACGCGGGCCGGGCGGGACAGGTTCACAGGTTCTCCAGGGCGCCGGTGCGGCGGACCGCGGCGAGGTAGACCAGCATGATCATCACGGGGACGGTGGCGACCGCCGCGGCGAACGGCAGGTTGTTGGCGGCGCCGATGTTGTCGTAGACGACGTTGCCGATGAGCTGCGACTTTCCGCCCACGATCTTCACGGCGATGTAGTCGCCGAGCGACAGGGAGAAGGTGAAGACCGAGCCCGCGACCGCGGCCGGGAAGGTGAGCGGCCACACCACCGTCCGGAACGTCCGCCAGCCGCGCGCCCCCAGGTCGCCCGCCGCCTCCAGCAGCGAGCCGGGCAGCCGTTCGAGGCCGGCGTAGATCGGCAGGATCATGTACGGCAGCCACAGGTAGGACAGGGTCAGGACGGTGGCGGTCAGGCCGTATCCCCAGCCGAGGACGCCGTCGGAGGAGAGCATGACCCGCCAGGCGTAGGCCTTCACCAGGTAGGAGGCCCACAGCGGGGTCAGCACCGCGATCACCAGCCAGCGCTGCGCGCGGGGGGAGGCCAGCTTGGCCATCGCGAACGCCATCGGGAACGCGATCACCAGGTCGATCAGCGTCACCGCGGCGGCCACCCCCACCGAGCGCAGGGCGATCGTCCGGTATACCTCGCCGGTGAACAGGTCCTGGAAGTTGGCCCAGGTGAACTCCTTGACCAGGTCTCCGGTGAAGGTGTCGGTGCTCCAGAAGGCCGTGACGAACAGGGCGGCCAGGGCGCCGAGGTAGGCGACGCCGAGCCAGAGCATCGGGGCCGACAGCAGCAGCGACAGCCGTACGCCCGCGTGCCGGTGCAGGAAGGCGGCGAGCCTGCGTCGCGGCGCGCGGCCCGCCGTTGCGGTGGTGTTCAGCGTGGGCTCCTTGCCATGTGGGGGGAGGCGGCCGGTGCGGCGGGCGCCGGGACGCCCGCCGCCGGGGTCAGCCCTTGATCTCGGTCCAGGCCCTGGTCCACTCGGAGTAGTCCTTGCACTTGACGTCCGTGCGGCCGTCCAGGCACTGGGCGATCGGCGTGGTCCAGAACCAGACCTTGGAGAAGTAGGTCTCGTCGGTGGCGTGGAAGGTCTCGCAGTGCTTGGGGTCGGCGGTCAGCTCGCAGGAGGCGGAGTTGGCGGGAGCCTCCCCGAAGTATTCGGCGACCTGGGCGTTGGCCTTGGGGGAGATGATCCAGTCCATCCACTTGTAGGCGCAGTTCGGGTGCTTGGCCGCAGCGGCGACCATCCAGGTGTCCGACCAGCCGGTCGCGCCCTCCTTGGGCAGGGTCACCTCGACCGGCGCCTTGTCGGCCCTGGCCACGTTGGCGATGACCTGCCAGGTGGTGCCGACCACCGAGTCGCCGCTCTTGAAGGCCTGGACCTCCTTGGTGTAGTCGGACCAGTATTCGCCGACGAGCTTGCGCTGCTGCTTTAGCAGGTCCACCGCGGCCTGGAACTGCCCCTCGTCCAGCGCGTAGGGGTTCTTGATGCCGAGGTCGGGCTTGGTCGCCATCAGATACAGGGCCGCGTCGGCGATGTAGATGGGCGAGTCGTAGGCGGTGACCTTCCCCGCGTACGGCGAGGCAGGGTCGAACACCACGCTCCAGGAGTCGGGCGCGGGCTTGACCGTGTCGGTCCGCCACATCAGCAGGTTGGCCCCGCGGCCGTGCGGCACGCCGTAGGCGACCCCGCCGACCGAGTTCCACGCCTTGTTCTTCAGGCCCTCGAAGACGCCGGCGTAGTTGGGGATCAGCGAGGTGTTGACCGGCGCGACCGTCCCGGAGGCGATCAGGCGCAGCGAGGCGTCACCGGAGGCGGAGACGGCGTCGTACTCGCCGGTCTTCATCAGGTTGACCATCTCGTCGGACGTGCCGGCGGTCTTGGAGTTGACCTGGCAGCCGGTGGCCTTCTCGAACGGGGTCACCCAGTCGATCTTGGGGTCGTTGGTGCCGTCTTCGGCGTAGCCGGCCCAGTGGACCAGGTTGACCTGGCCCTCGCCCGCGCCGAGCGACTTCGGCGCGTCGAGCTTGGGCGGGGTGAAGCCGCTCCGGCCCGGGGCGGCGGCGGTGCCGGGCTCCGGGGCGGAGGAGCCGCCGCAGGCGGTGGCGGCGGCGAGGGTGAGCGCGGACAGGGCGACCGCGCCGTTCCTGACGAGAATCCGGGGACGCATGTGATGACGACCTTTCTTACGGGACGATCGCGAACTCGTGTCTGCGGTTCCAGACGAGCCGGACCCTGGTGCCGCGCAGGCCCATCACGTCCATGGACGAGACCTGCAGATTCTGCTGGAGCGCGATGAGCCGTCCGCCCGCGTCGAGGTCGACCACGAAGCGGGTGGCGGGCCCGGCGTAGACGACCTCGCCGACGGTGCCCGTCGCGCTGTGCTCGGCGTCGCCGACCTCGTCACTGAGCCCGGCCACGCGTAGTTTCTCCGGCCGTACGCTGAAGGTGCCCTCTCTGCCGAGCACGACGCGCGCGGCCTCGCCGGAGATCAGGTTGGAGGTGCCGACGAACCCCGCGACGAACGTGCTGGCCGGCTGCTCGTAGATCTCGGCCGGGGTGCCGACCTGCTCGATCCGGCCCCGGTCGAACACCGCCACCCGGTCGCTCATGGTCAGCGCCTCCTCCTGGTCGTGGGTGACGAACAGGAAGGTGATGCCGACCTCGCGCTGGATGGACTTGAGCTCGACCTGCATCTCCTCGCGGAGCTTGAGGTCCAGCGCGCCGAGCGGCTCGTCCAGCAACAGCACACGGGGGCGGTTGACCAGGGCGCGGGCCAGGGCGACCCGCTGGCGCTGGCCGCCCGACAGCTGGCCGGGCCTGCGCCGCTCCAGGCCCTCCAGCCGGACCGAGGCCAGCGCGGCCAGGGCCCGCTCGCGCCGCTCGGCCCTGGGGACCCGCTTGACGCGCAGGCCGTACTCGACGTTGTCCACCACGTTCATGTGCGGGAACAGCGCGTAGTCCTGGAAGACGGTGTTGACGTCCCGCTCGAAGGGGGCGAGCCGGGTGACGTCGACGCCGCCGAGCTCGACCGTGCCCGCGGTGGGGGTCTCGAAGCCGGCGATCATCCGCAGCACGGTCGTCTTCCCCGAACCCGAGGGCCCGAGCATGGCGAAGAACTCGCCGTCGGCGATGTCGAGGTCGACACCGGTGACCGCGTCCACGGCGCCGAAGCTCTTGCGGAGGCCGCTCAGCCTCACAGCTGGGTCTGACATGGCCGAAAACATATGGGGTTAAATGTTTTGTTGCAAGGCCCGATCCGGTATCACTGGTGCGGGCGCCGGGAAATGCGGCGTTTGCGACAGTCCCTGCAGCCGGGCGGGGATCCGCGTGACCGTCGAGGGGCGGAGGGTGCGACCGTGGCCGACATCTCGGGGGGCGCCCGGCTGGCCGCGTTCGCGCCGGTGGACAGCACCGCGCGGGTGGACGCCGTGGTCAGACGGCTCACCGACGCCATCGCCCTGGGCCTGCTCGCCGACGGCGAGCAGCTACCGAGCGAGGCCGAGCTCGCCGCCCAGCTCGGCGTCTCCACGGTGACGCTGCGCGAGGCCCTGATGGCCCTGCGGCAGCAGGGCATGGTCGAGACGCGGCGGGGCCGCGGCGGCGGCAGCTTCGTGCGGGTGCCCAAGGAGGCGCCCGGACTGGCCGGGCGGCTGCGCGCCTTCACCGTGGAGGAGCTGCGCGACCTGGGCGACCACTACGCGGCCATCGCCGGAGCGGCGGCCAGGCTGGCCGCCCAGCGGGCGCTGCCGGAGGACCTCGCGCCGCTGCGGCGGACGCTGCGGGAGATGTCCGAGGCCCGGGACGAGGCGCAGCTGCGCAGGCTGCACGGCCGTTTCCACATCGAGGTGGCGGCGGTGTCGCAGTCGGCGAGACTCACTCAGGAGGAGATCCGGTTACAGGCTGACATCGGACCGTTGCTCTGGCTCGCCCACGTGGGAGAGGATGGGCCGTCGGCTCGGCACCACGCCATCGCCGAGGCCATCAGTCGAGGCGACGACGGCCAGGCCAGGAGCCTGGCCGAGCGGCACGTCCTCGACGCGGTGGAACACCTCATCGAACTGCGTCTGCGGCAGCCGTGACGGTCAGCGTGTCTAGGGCGGTGGGGCGACGTGAGCGAACAGGGGACGCTGCTGGTGTCCGGCGCCGCGGCTGAGGCGGCCGAGGCGGTGGGCGAGATCGTGGAGGGCGTCTTCGCCCGGCTCCACCGGGTGCGCGAGGCCGCGGCCGGCGCCGTGGGCCAGGCGCCGGTCAGCGCCGACCTGGCCGCGCTGCGCCCGGTGCTCTTCCCGCTGCTGGGCGGCCTGGTCTCCGGCATCGGGTTCATCGCCGCGCCCGGCCTGCTGGCCGACGCGCCGTGGCACCTGGAGTGGTGGCAGGAGAGCGCCTCGGGCGAGCCGGTGCGGCTGATAAGGGACATGGACCCTTCCAGCAGCGCGTTCTACGACTACACCCACTGGGACTGGTTCGCCGGTCCGCGCTCCGGCGCCGGGCACACGCTCGCCGGCCCCTACGTCGACTTCCTGTGCACCGACGAATACTCCCTCACCCTGTCGGTGCCCGTGCTCAGGGGCGGGGAGTTCATCGGGGTGGCGGCGGCGGACGTGTTCGTGCGCCGCTTCGAGGTGGCCGTCGCGCCGGTGCTCCGCGGGATCGGGGGCCCGGCCTTCCTGGTCAACGCCTCCGGCCGGGTGGTGGCCTCCACCACCGCCAGATGGCTGGCCGGGTCGGTCTTCCGCGGCGCCCCCGGCATGACCCTCCGGCCATGCCGGACGTCACCCCTCTCCCTGGTTGCGGCACAATTGCCGCATGTCCCTTGACCCCACCGTCGCGGCACGGCTGAAGCGCACCGATGACGGGCTGGTGCCCGCGATCGTCCAGCAGTACGACACGGGCGAGGTGCTGATGCTCGCCTGGATGGACGACGAGGCCCTGCACCGCACGCTCACCACCGGCCGCGCCACCTACTGGTCGCGCAGCCGCGGCGCCTACTGGGTGAAGGGCGACACCTCCGGTCACGTCCAGCACGTCAAGTCCGCCGCCCTCGACTGCGACGGCGACACGATCCTGCTCAAGGTCGACCAGGTGGGCGCCGCCTGCCACACCGGTGACCGGACCTGCTTCGACGCCGGCGAGCTGGCGGTGGAGGCGGAGTGACGGCCGGGCGGGCGCTGTGGACCTGGGTGGCCGTCTGCGTGACGGGCGCCGCCCTCGTGCTGCTGGCGGCCGGACGCGACTGGTTCACCGTGACGTACGGCGCGCGCAAGGTGGTGGTCTCCGCCGCGGAGCTGGCGCCCGCGCTCGGCCCGGCGGCCTGGGCGGCGCTCGCCGCGGTGGTCGCCGTGCTCGCCACCCGCGGGGTGTGGCGCAGGGCCGTCGGCGTGGCGATGGCGCTCTGCGGCGTGGGCACGGTCGTCTGGGCCTGGCAGGGCAGCCGCGCCGGCGCGGCGCTGGAGGCCGCGGCCCAGCAGATCCCGATGGCCCGGACCGGCGACCTGGACCTCGCCCCGGCCGTCGCCTGGCCGCTGGCCGCCGGCGCGGGCGGGCTGCTGCTGCTGGGCGCGGGGATCGTGGCCGTCCTCAAGGGCGCCGGCTGGCCCGGCATGTCCGACCGCTACGACCGTCACGGGTCGGGCCCCGGCGGCGGGGCCGCCGGCGGCGGCGCCCCGAGTGAGCGGGCGCTGTGGGACGCGATCGATCTCGGCGCCGATCCGACGGTCGGACCGGACGACGCTCCGGCGGCCGGGCGGGAGGCCAGGCGGGGGATCGACCGGGAGGCCGGGCGGGAGGAGAACCCAGCCGCGGGCCGGGACGACGGGGAGCGCTGACCGCCGGGGTCGCGGCCGTGATCGGCGGCGCCGTCCGTGTCACCTGACCACCCGGTCACAAATTGCCCACGGAGCAGGCGCTGTCCCTCGTGGGAGACGCGGGTTTCGCTAGGATTTCGCCGCAACTCGCACAAAGGGGAGTCATCCATGAGCTACGACAATCAGTCCGGTGGTTACGGGCCGCCGCCGGGTGGCGGGTACGGATCCTCCGGCGGCGGTTACGGCTCCCCGGGCGGGTACGGGCCGCCTCCCGGAGGCGGTTACGACCCCTACGGCTACGGCGCGCAGCCGCCCCGCGGCAACAACGGCATGGCCATCGCCGCGCTGATCCTGGGCATCGTCGGGCTGTTCAGCTGCGGCGTCACCTCGATCGTCGGCATCGTGCTCGGCCACATCTCGCTGGGCCAGATCAAGCGGACGGGCGAGGAGGGCCGGGGGATGGGCGTCGCCGGCCTGGTCCTGTCCTACTTCGGCGTCGCGTGCTGGCTGGTCGTGCTGGTGGTCTGGCTGGTCGCGATCGGGGTCCTGGCCGGTTCCGCCTCGCTGTCGGGTTACTGACGGGCTTGCGCCCCCGCTTTGAGTATCGTGGCCGGTGAAGGCAGTCACCGGTGGGAGAGGTGCGGGCGGGCCGATGCTGACGGGAAAGGCCGCGGGTGCGCGGGGGAGGCGGGCGCGGGCCGTGCTGGCCCCGCTCGGCGCCGCGCTGGCCGCCGGGGCCGCGCTCGGCTACGTGCGCGCGGTGGACCCGAACGAGCCGGGACATTATCCCGCGTGCCCGTTCCTCGTGCTCACCGGACTTTACTGCCCGGGCTGCGGCGGTCTGCGGGCCGTCCACGCGCTCGCCCACGGCGACCCCGTCACGGCTCTGGGGCTCAATCCCCTCGTCGTGGCCCTGATCCCGGTCCTGGTCTTCCTGTGGGGACGCTGGGCGCTGCGTTCCTGGCGCGGTGCGCCATCTGGTGGGATATCCATACGTCCTGTCTATGTATGGGCATTTCTTACTTTAATGATCGTTTTTTGGATAGTGCGAAATATGCCCTTTGGGGAATTCTTGGCCCCATAGTCACCTTTAGCCGTCACCCGGTGGCGGGGTGACCTCGGCGAGGCCGATAGCATCGGCTGGACAAGCAATCGATCGGGAGGGGCCTTACTCGTGAGCGAGTGGAGCGAGCGGACCAGGGATACGGCAGCGTTCGCGAACTTGACCTCCGAGTTTCGCGAGGAGGGCAAGTGAGCGTGCTGGAGGAAATCCTCGAAGGGGTCCGCGCCGATCTGGCCGAGCGGCAGGAGGCGGTGTCGCTGGCCGAGCTCAAGGAGCGGGCCGGGCGGGCGCCGGCCCCCCGTGACGCCTACGCGGCGCTGGGCGGCGACCAGGTGGCGGTCATCGCCGAGGTGAAGCGTTCCAGCCCGTCCAAGGGCGCGCTGGCCGCGATCGCCGACCCCGCCGCGCTCGCCGGCGACTACGAGTCGGGCGGCGCCCACGTCATCAGCGTGCTGACCGAGCGGCGCCGCTTCGGCGGCAGCCTCGACGACCTGGCGGCCGTGCGCGCCGTGGTCGACATCCCGGTGCTGCGCAAGGACTTCGTCGTCACCTCCTACCAGCTCTGGGAGGCCCGGGCCTACGGCGCCGACCTGGTGCTGCTGATCGTGGCCGCGCTGGAGCAGAACGCGCTGGTCTCGCTCATCGAGCGGGCTGAGTCGATCGGGCTGGCCCCGCTGGTCGAGGTGCACACCGAGGAGGAGCTCGACCGGGCGCTCGCCGCCGGAGCGAAGATCATCGGCATCAACGCGCGCAACCTCAAGACCCTCGAGGTGGACCGCGAGGTGTTCGCGAAGCTGGCCCCGAAGATCCCCGACGGCGTCATCAAGATCGCCGAGTCGGGTGTGCGCGGCCCGCACGACCTGCTCGCCTACGCCAGGGCCGGCGCCGACGCCGTCCTGGTCGGGGAGAGCCTGGTCACCGGCAAGGACCCGCGGGCCGCAGTGGTCGACCTGGTCACCGCCGGCGCCCACCCCGCATCTCGACCTGAGGGGCAGTAAGCAGTGACAGCGACAGACGGAATCCTCCTCACCCGGGCCGACCTGGCCGGCAACGGCGCCCGTGGCGACGACCCGGACGTCCACGGCAAGTTCGGCGTGTTCGGCGGGCGTTACGTGCCCGAGGCGCTCATCCCGGCGCTGGACGAGGTGGCCGCCGAATACGAGAAGGCCAAGAACGACGTCGCGTTCCTGCGTGAGTTCGACCACCTGCTGCGCACCTACGCCGGGCGGCCGACCACGCTCACCGAGGTGCCCCGCTTCGCCGAGCAGGCGGGCGGCGCCCGGATCATCCTCAAGCGCGAGGACCTGACCCACACCGGCGCCCACAAGATCAACAATGTGCTCGGCCAGGCCCTGCTCACCAGACGCCTGGGCAAGACCAGGGTGATCGCCGAGACCGGCGCGGGCCAGCACGGCGTGGCCACCGCCACCGCCGCGGCCCTGCTGGGCCTGGAGTGCGTCATCTACATGGGGGCCGTCGACTGCGAGCGCCAGGCGCTCAACGTCGCCCGCATGAAGCTGCTCGGCGCCACCGTCGTCCCGGTCACCAACGGCAGCCAGACCCTCAAGGACGCCATCAACGAGGCCTTCCGCGACTGGGTCGCCAACGTCGACCACACCCACTACCTGTTCGGCACGATCGCCGGCCCGCACCCGTTCCCGGAGATCGTCCGCGACTTCGCCCGCATCATCGGCGTCGAGGCGCGCAGGCAGATGCTGGAGCTCACCGGCCGGCTGCCGGACGCCGTCGCCGCCGCGGTCGGCGGCGGTTCCAACGCGATCGGCATCTTCCACGCCTTCCTCGACGACGAGGGCGTCCGGCTCCACGGCTACGAGGCCGCCGGCCGGGGCCTGGAGACCGGCGAGCACGCCCTGACGCTCACCGAGGGCTCCATCGGGGTCCTGCACGGCGCGCGCACCTACGTCCTGCAGGACGAGGAAGGCCAGACGATCGAGTCGCACTCGATCTCCGCGGGCCTCGACTATCCGGGCGTCGGCCCCGAGCACGCCTGGCTGAAGGACACCGGCCGGGCCACCTACCACGGCATCACCGACGCCGAGGCGATGGACGCCTTCGCGCTGCTGGCCCGCACCGAGGGCATCATCCCGGCGATCGAGTCCTCCCACGCGCTCGCCGGAGCCCTCAAGCTCGGCCGCGAACTGGGCCCCGAGGCGACCATCCTGGTCAACCTCTCCGGCCGCGGCGACAAGGACATGGGCACCGCCATGAAGTACTTCAACCTCTGACGACCGACTTGCTTCCCCTCCGGCGCGCCGGAGGGGACGGAGGCCACGAACCGCAACGGAACAACCATGACGACTCTTCAGACGGTGTTCGCCAAGGCGAAGGCGGACGATCGCGCCGCTCTCATCGGATACCTTCCCGCCGGGTTCCCCACGAAGGACGGCGCGATCGCGGCCGCGGCCGCCATGGTGGAGGCGGGCTGCGACGTGATCGAGATCGGCCTGCCCTACTCCGATCCGCTCATGGACGGCCCGACGATCCAGGACGCCGTGCACCGGTCGCTGACCAACGGCACCCGCATCGCCGACGTCCTGCGCACCGTCGAGGGCGTGGCCAGGACGGGCGCGGCCACGCTGGTCATGACCTACTGGAACCCGATCGACCGCTACGGCGCCGACCGGTTCGCCCGTGACCTGGCCTCCGCGGGCGGGGTGGGCACCATCACCCCCGACCTGACCCCGGAGGAGTCCGAGCCCTGGCGCGCCGCCAGCGCCGGCGCCGGGATCGACACCGTCTTCCTGGTCGCGCCGAGCTCCCCCGAGAGCCGCATCAAGGCCGTCGTCGACTGCTGCACCGGTTTCGTCTACGCCGCCTCGCTGATGGGCGTCACCGGTGCCCGCGAGTCGGTCGGCGAGGCCGCCCACGGGCTGGTCGAGCGGACCCGCCTCCAGACCGACCTGCCGGTCTGCGTCGGGCTGGGCGTCGGCACCGGCAAGCAGGCCGCCGAGGTGGCCGGCTACGCCGACGGCGTCATCGTGGGATCGGCGTTCATCCGCCGCCTCCTGGACGCCCCCGACGAGGCCTCCGGCCTGGCGGCGGTCCGCGAGCTGGCCGCCGAGCTGGCGGCGGGCGTCAGGCGGTAGCCGTCGTGTCAGGAGCGCGGTCGTCCTGCCGGACGGCCGCGTTCCCGTCTCCGGCCCGTGCGCGCGGCCTCCCGGTCCAGGACCGCGACGCGCGGACCCCGCTCGCGGGGCCCGAGGGGTCATCGGGGGAGGGACGCCGCCGTGCGCAATGATGGAGAGGCCGTCCGGCGCGATCGGAGCCCGGCTTCGCCGTAGGATATCTGCCTGCGCCAGGCCGTCACCTGCGCGTTTCTGGTGTGGCAGTTCTGCGGTTCTCTGCCCGGTAGTTGATTTATTCGACGCTTATCTGGCTCGTGATGGGGTTCTCCCAGATGGTGCCTTTCCATTGAGATCGGCCATAACCGGGGGCCCGGAATAGGAGACGATGGTGCTCGTGACTTCTGACAAGCCCGTGCTTCCGCGGTCGCACTCGGCGAGTTGGGCGCTACCCTGGGTGACGACTGTCTCGCGGCTGGTGCTGGCGGGTGTGCTGGTCTACGCCGGTTGGGGCAAGATCGGCGCGCCGGTGCTGTCCGTGCAGGCGGTCAGAGCATACGAACTGCTTCCGGACTCACTCGCCACGGTGATCGGCTACGGCCTGCCCATCGTGGAGATCGTCGTAGGGGTGTTGCTGATTGTCGGGCTGCTCACCCGCGTGGCGGGCATCATCTCCGCGCTGCTCATGCTGGCGTTCGTCATCGGCATCGCCTCGGCGTGGGCGCGCGGGCTGCGGATCGACTGCGGCTGCTTCGGCGGCGGCGGCCAGCTCAAGGCCGGCGTGGAGCCCGAATACCTCATCGACATCCTGCGGGACTTCGGTCTCTTCGTGCTCGGCGTGGTCATCGCCTGGCTGCCGCCGGGACGGTTCGCACTGGACTCGGCGCTGGGCCTGACCCCGGCACGGAAGCCGTATGACGACGACATCGAGGGCGACGACGAGAAGCCCTATGAAAAGGAGAACCACTGATGGGCAAGGCCGCGCGGGATCAGTCGGCGCGTGACCGGATCAAGGCGCAGCGCGAGGAGGAGCAGAAGAAAGAGCGGCTCAAGCGCATCGCGACGATCACGACCGTGGCGGTCGTCGCGCTCGCCGCCGTCGGGTCCGGTTGGTGGTTCGCCGCCCAGGGCAGCAAGTCCGAGGAGCTCACCGGGGCGCTGGCGCCCATCACCGCCGCCGCCGACGGCTCCGTGGTGATGGCCAAGGCCGGCGTGGAGAAGCCGGTGCTGGACGTCTACGAGGACTTCCAGTGCCCCGCCTGCAAGGCGCTGGAGGAGACCAGCAGCGCCACGATCAAGAACCTGGCGGCCGAGGGCAAGGTCAAGGTGGTCTACCACCCGATCACCATCTTCCCCCAGGAGATGAACAGCGGCGTCACCCGCGGCAACTCCCTCCGTGCCGGCGCGGCGGCCCGCTGCATCCCCGGCGGCGTCCCGTGGATCAAGTTCCACGACACGTTGTTCAAGGAGCAGCCGTCGGAGACCGTCGAGGGCTTCAAGCTCGACGACCTGGTCAGCTGGGGCAAGGACGCCGGCGTCACCGACCCCGGCTTCGCCAAGTGCGTGACCGGCCAGGAGAAGGCGGCCACCCAGACCGACTACAGCGCCAAGATCCTGCAGAGCGCCAAGCTCCAGGGCACCCCGACGCTGAAGCTCAACGGCGTCGAGCTGGCCAACGACGTGGCGTTCAAGCCGGGCGATCTGCGCAATGCGATCCTTGATGCGGCCAAGTAGGCCGTGACACGGTAACGTCACCTGACATGCCCCTCGCCTCGATTCCCAGCCCCTCCCAGGGGGTCTGGCATCTGTTCGGCGTGGTCCCCATCCGGGCCTACGCACTGTGCATCGTGCTCGGCGTCATCGTCGCCGTCGCCCTCGGCGAGCGCCGCTGGCGAGCCCGCGGTGGCGCGCCCGGCACGATCGTGGACCTCGCCGTCTGGGCCGTGCCGTTCGGCCTGGTCGGTGGGCGTCTCTACCACGTCATCACCGACTGGCAGCTCTACTTCGGGCCGGACGCGCCCAACGAGCCGATCGAGGCGCTGTTCATCTGGAACGGCGGGCTGGGCATCTGGGGGGCCGTCGCCCTGGGTGCGCTGGGCGTGTGGTTCGGCTGTCGCGGCCGAGGGATCTCCCTGTCCGCGGTGGCCGACACCGTCGCCCCCGGCATCGCGCTCGCCCAGGCCATCGGCCGCTGGGGCAACTACTTCAACCAGGAGCTGTTCGGCGGCCCCACCGACCTGCCCTGGGGCCTGGAGATCGACCCCGACCGGCCGGGCACGGTGCCGGGCGAGTCGACCTACCACCCCACGTTCCTGTACGAGTCGATCTGGGACCTGGGTCTGGCCCTCGTCCTGATCTGGGTCGGCGGCAGGTTCGCGCTCCGTCACGGCCGGGTGTTCGCCCTCTACGTCGCCGGCTACACCGTGGGCCGGTTCTGGATCGAGGGCATGCGGGTGGACACCGCCCACCACATCCTCGGCCTGCGGCTCAACCAGTGGACCTCCATCGTCCTGTTCGTCGCGGCGGTGGCATATTTCTGGTATGCCGGGCGGAAGACCGGTGAGGAGTCCGTCGGCCTGCCCCAGGAAGCCACGCCGGAGGGCGCGGCGGCCGTCGACCCGGCGCACCCGTCCGACCAGGCCGACGTGGCCGCGGAGGCCGGTGACGGCGCGGAGAGGGCGACCGCGGACAATGAGGGGGAGACCGGTGACGCCGGGAAGGACGGCGAGTCCGCCGGCGTGATCCGGGGGGCCGTGCCGGAGGGCGCGGCGGCCGTCGACCCGGCGCACCCGTCCGACCAGGCAGACCAGGAAGAGAAGGCCGGCGGGGCCGGCGGGACAGACGCCTCGGGGACCTCCGGCGAGGGGGTCGCGGTGCGGGCCGTGTCCGAGGGAGAGACAGGCAGATCATGAGCGCAGGCGAGTCCGGGGGGCGCGCCGAGATCCATCACGCACACCGTGACGTCAACGGCGGCTGGCTGCGGCCCTCGGTGTTCGGTGCGATGGACGGACTCGTCTCCAACTTCGCCCTGATCGCGGGTGTGGCGGGCGGCACGGCCAGCACCAAGGTCATCGTGCTGGCCGGGGTGGCCGGGCTGGCGGCGGGCGCGTTCTCCATGGCCGGGGGCGAATACGTCTCGGTGGCCAGCCAGCGGGAGCTCGCCCTCGCCGAGATCGACGTCGAGCGGCGCGAGCTGCAACGCCATCCCGAGGCCGAACAGCAGGAGCTCGCCCAGCTCTACGAGTCACGCGGCGTCGAGCCCGCGGTGGCGGCCGAGGTGGCCAGGCAGATCTCCCGCAACCCGGACAAGGCGCTGGAGGTGCACGCCCTGGTCGAGCTGGGGGTCACCCCGGACGACCTGCCCTCGCCCAAGACGGCCGCCGTCTCCTCGTTCCTGTCCTTCTCCGTGGGCGCGATCCTGCCGCTCCTGCCATACCTGCTGGGGGTCACCAGCCTGGTGAGCTCGGCGGTGATCTCCTGCCTGGCGCTGTTCGGCGCCGGCGCGCTGGTCTCCCGGGTCACCGCGCGCAGTTGGTGGTACAGCGGGCTGCGCCAGCTCGTCGTCGGCGTGGTCGCGGCCGGCCTGACCTTCGCCCTCGGCCATCTCCTGGGAGGGAGCGGACTGTGACGACCCCCCCTGCCCGCAAGCGCCGCCGCGCCCCGGCGAAGGCGCAGACCAGGAGCGCCCCTCCGGCGGAGGAGCGGAGGCTGAGCCGGGGCCAGCAGCGGCTGTTGGTGGCCGTCGGCTCGGTGGCCGGGGTGCTGGCCGCCGCGGTCGTCCTCGCCTTCGTGATCGACTCGATGGGCAACGACTTCTCGCCGGAGCGGGCCACCGCCGCGGCCATCTCCACCCAGCCCCGGCCCGACGCCTACAAGGGCTGGGTCTCCCCGAAGCTGTTCGCGCCGATCGCGCAGAGCAAGGCCGACACCGCCCCGCTGACCCTGAAGGACGTCTTCGCCGAGAAGGTCCTCAAGGAGGGCAGGACCACGCTCAGGCTGGCGGCCACCAAACTCGACGCCGACTGCTCGGCGGCGGTCTGGGGGCAGGGGCTGGCCGGCCGGCTCACCGAGGCCGGGTGCACCCAGGCCGTCCGGGGCCTGTACGCCTCCGCCGACGGCCACCACGTCGCCCAGTACACCCTGCTCAACCTCCGTGACGCCGCCGCGGCCGACGCGCTCGTCCAGTCGCTGACGACCATGCACCGGGGCGGCTGGCCCCATCCGCTGGAGTCGGCCAGGGCGCGCTTCCCGGCCGGCGGTTACACCGAGGCCAGCGGCCACGCCATGGGCCACTACGTGGGCCTGGTCTGGATCGGTCGCGCCGACGGCGCCGAGCCGGGCGCCAAGGACGACTTCATCTCCCTGTCCCTGGCGGTCCGGGGCGCGGAGAAGGCCGTCTTCCGCCGTGTCGTCGCGGCCGCTCCCGCCCCTTAGACCTGCGCGACCTACCCGGTCGCAGTAGGCTCATCGGTCATGCGCAAGTGGATCGCCGTCGCCGCCGTGCTGCTCGCCGTCGCCGCGGGGGCGGCGTTCCTGTGGCTGGGCGGCGGTGCCGACGCCCCGCGCCCGGCCACCTTCCGGGGCGAGCCGACCACGGCGCACTACGCGCCGATCGCCACCCGTGCGGCCGACCCCGACCCGCTGACCGTCGCGGAGATGTTCCCCGCCGGGCCGGTGAGCGCGGGCGGGACCACGCTCACCGTCAAGGGGACCGAGGCGCTCACCGACTGCGTCCCGGCGGTGTGGGGGAGCGCCGAGGCCGCGGTCGCCGGATGCAGCCAGGCGCTGCGCGCCCACTACGCGACCCCGGACGGCCGGATCTCCGGGCAGTTCGTCGTCTTCAACCTGGCCGACTCCACCGCAGCCGACAGGCTCGTGGCGGCCCTGAAGAACGGCGGGTTCGTACGGCCCGCCCCCGGCACCCCGGCCGGCTTCGACGGCTCCCGGAGCTGGGCCCAGGCCCGGGCCCTGGGCCACTACGTCACGGTGAGCTGGGTCGCCCCGGTGGGGGGCACGGGCCGGGTGGACCTCACCTATCCGCAGGTCGCGATGGACGGCCTCAGTCTGGTGATCCAGCGACGTCTGGTTCGGTGAGGGAGGCCGCCACCGCGGCGGGGAGTTCCCGGAGGCGGCAGGCGGGCAGTTCGAGGACGGTGACGTCGTCGGCCCAGGGGGCCAGGCGGCCGACGATCGCCCTGGCCTGCTTCTTGGTCAGCCCGTCACGGGCCCTGATGAGGGCCTCGCGCCAGGTGTTGGCGACTTTGCCGTGGGCGTTGTCCAGGACGCGGCGCAGGATCCGCCCCTCGGCCGTGGCGGGGGGCGGCAGCCGTACGGCGTGGACGGTCGGGCCCTCGACGGTCAGTCCGTAGACCGCCGAGAGCAGCTCGGTGGGCAGGTCCTTCGGCGGTCCGGCCAGGGTGACCTGGACGTGCTGGGCGCGGGTGGCCAGCAGCAGCCGGGGGAGCGCCGCCTCCAGCCCGGCGGGCACGGCTATCGCCACCCTCGCGGGGTCGCTGGCGTAGGGCTTGGCGAGCCAGGTCGCCAGACGGGCCCGGGGCGTCTTGGCGAGCAGGTCCTTCGGCCACTCGCCCACGAGCACCTCGGGGGCCGGGCCGGCGGCGGCCGGCGCGGGGGCGGGGGCGGGGGCCGACTCGATCGACTGGGGGCCGTGCGTGTAGATGGCGGCGCCGAAGCCGTCGACGCGGGCGGCCACGGCGGGCCAGGTCTTGGTGGTGGGGCGCAGGATGTACAGGTCGGCGGCGGAGCCGATGGCCTCGGCGCCGAAATAGCGGTTGAAGTCGGGGTAGATGGCCTCGTTGACGAGGTTGAGCTGGGACAGGGCGTGCTGCACCTTCAGCGCCAGCGCCGGGGTGCGCTCGCTCGCGCCGTAGGCCAGCAGGATCCGGCCCCGCTCGCGGTCGCGCAGCCCCTCCACGGCGCGGGAGACGAACAGGCCGATGCCCTCGGGGGTGTAGGGCGGGTCGGTGACGGCCAGGTCGGCCCACGACTGCGCGGAGGCGGGCAGACCCAGGCGCAGGTCGGCCCAGCGGGTCCGCACGGCGAGGCCGAGCCGGTCGGCCTGCTCCGAGATGTAGGCGAGGATGCGCTCGTCGACGTCCACCACGGTCACCTCGACGCCCGGATGCAGCATCGCGGTGGCCAGCGAGGTCAGGTCGTGGTCGCCCACGCACAGCAGCCGGGCCCCCTCCAGCCAGAAGCGGGCCTCCAGCAGCAGCGCCCGCCGGACCACGGTGTCGGCGGTGGCGGCCACGTGGTCCAGCGCCTGGCGGCCGCGGGGCGCCTTGGCGATGAGCTCCTCCATCCGCGCGACCAGGCCGGCGTGCCCGGGCAGCAGGTGGGCCACCGGGTCGGCCGGCGCGAGGCCGCCGCCCGTCAGGCCGATCAGCGGCTCGCGGAGCCGGAAGCGCTCGCCGGAGCGCTCCAGCTCGACCTCGCGCAGCAGGGCCTCGACGGTCCGCCGTGACGTCGCGCTCTCCCGGACCAGATCCGCCAGTGTCCACCAGCGGCCGTCGCCCAGGAGCGTCAGCACCGTCCGCAGCCGCCTGCCGTCCACACCCGCCTGCGCGATGAGCGCCGCAATCGCTTCCATGGGGCCACCCTAGAGCCCTCACCTGGAATGTTCCGCCGTGCCGTCATGTTGTACGAAGCGGTCAAACCGGTACTAAATGGTTGTGATATGGGTCGGGTAGGCAGGTTTCCGGCAGGGTACGGTAATGTCTACACACCACGCAGCAGGGCCAACGTCGTCCCTTTGCTTGTTCCACAGAAGCGAGACGACGGGAGGGATTCAATGCCTGCTGCCCACCTCGGCTTTCCCGAGCCCCAGGGCCTGTACCACCCCTCGCACGAGCACGACGCCTGTGGCGTCGCCATGGTCGCGGACGTGGCCGGGCGCCGCAGCCACGACATCGTCGCGAAGGCTCTGACGGCGCTGTGCAATCTCGATCATCGGGGGGCCCAGGGTAGCGAACCGGACACCGGCGACGGAGCCGGCATCCTGACGCAGATCCCCGACACCTTCTTCCGCACGGTGACGGACTTCCCGCTCCCCGCGGCGGGCTCCTACGCCGTCGGCACGGCCTTCCTGCCCAGCGACTCCGAGGCCCGCGAGATCGGCGTGCGGATGATCGAGGAGATCGCGGCGGAGGAGGGCCTGACGGTCCTCGGCTGGCGCGACGTGCCGACCGACTCCGCGCTGCCCGGGCCGAGCGCCCGCGCCGTGATGCCGTTCTTCCGGCAGCTGTTCGTGGCCTCCCCCGGCGGGGAGAGCGGGCTGGAGCTGGACCGGCTGGCCTTCTGCCTGCGCAAGCGGGCCGAGCACGAGGTGGACGTCTACTTCCCCTCGCTGAGCGCCCGGACGATCGTCTACAAGGGCATGCTCACCCCCTCGCAGGTCGAGCCGTTCTTCCCCGACCTGAGCGACGAGCGCTACGAGACCGCGATCTCGCTGGTCCACTCGCGCTTCTCCACCAACACCTTCCCGTCGTGGCCGCTGGCGCACCCCTACCGCTACATCGCCCACAACGGTGAGATCAACACCGTCAAGGGCAACCGCAACTGGATGCGGGCCCGCGAGGCCATGCTGGAGACCGCCGCCATCCCGGGCGAGCTGTCGCGGCTGTTCCCGATCTGCGACCCCGACGGCTCCGACACCGCCTCCTTCGACGAGACGCTGGAGCTGCTCCACCTCACCGGGCGCAAGCTGCCGCACGCGGTGCTGATGATGATCCCCGAGGCGTGGGAGAGCCACACCGAGATGGACCCCGCGCGGCGGGCCTTCTACGAGTTCCACTCCACCCTCATGGAGGCCTGGGACGGCCCGGCCTCGATCACCTTCTCCGACGGCACCCTGGTCGGCGCGGTCCTCGACCGCAACGGCCTGCGCCCGGGACGGTTCTGGGTCACCGCCGACGGCCTGGTCGTGCTGGCCTCCGAGGCCGGCGTGCTCGACATCGCGCCGGGGGACGTGGTCCGCAAGGGCCGCCTGCAGCCCGGCAAGATGTTCCTGATCGACACCGCGCTCGGCAAGATCATCGAGGATGACGAGATCAAGGCGGAGCTCGCCGCCGAGCTGCCCTACGACGAGTGGCTGCACGCCGGTCTGGTCCGCTTCGAGGAGCTGCCCGCCCGTTCCCGCGAGATCCCGACCCACGAGGCGCTGATCAAGCGGCAGCAGACCTTCGGCTACACCGAGGAAGAGCTGCGGATCATCCTGTCGCCGATGGCCAGGGTGGGGGCCGAGCCGATCGGCTCGATGGGCACCGACACCCCGGTCGCGGTGCTCAGCGAGAAGCCCCGGCTGCTGTTCGACTACTTCAGCCAGCTCTTCGCCCAGGTCACCAACCCGCCGCTGGACGCCATCCGCGAGGAGCTCGTCACCTCCCTGGCCAGCACGCTCGGCCCCGAGGGCAACCTGCTCGACCCGGGCCCGGCCTCCTGCCGTCAGCTCGTCCTGCCCTACCCGGTGATCGACAACGACGAGCTCGCGAAGATCATCCACATCAACGACGAGGGCGCGCTGCCGGGCTTCCACCCGCGCGTCGTCTCCGGCCTGTACGAGGTCGCCGGTGGTGGCGAGGCGCTGCTGCGCCGCCTTGAGGAGATCCGCTCCGAGGTCTCGGCGGCGATCGAGGGCGGGGCGCGGATCATCGTGCTGTCGGACCGGGGCTCCTCCGACGTCCTGGCGCCGATCCCGTCGCTGATGCTCACCGGCGCGGTCCACCACCACCTGATCGCCGAGAAGACCCGCACCCGGGTCGGCCTGGTCATCGAGACCGGCGAGGCCCGCGAGGCCCACCACATGGCGCTGCTCGTCGGCTACGGCGCGGGCGCGGTCAACCCCTACCTCGCCATCGAGACCGTCGAGGACATGGTCGACTCCGGTGTCCTGGCCATCGACAAGCACAAGGCCGTGCGCAACCTCATCAAGGCCTACGGCAAGGGCGTGCTGAAGGTCATGTCCAAGATGGGCGTGTCCACCGTCGCCTCCTACACCGGCGCCCAGATCTTCGAGGCGCTCGGCCTCGGCAAGGACGTCATCGACGCCTGCTTCGCCGGGACGACCTCGCGCCTGGGCGGCGTCGGCTTCGACGTCCTGGCCCAGGAGGTCGCGCTCCGCCACCGCCGGGCCTACCCGCGGGCCGAGAACGCCCACCGCCGCCTGGAGGTCGGCGGGGAGTACCAGTGGCGCCGCGAGGGCGAGCCGCACCTGTTCAACCCCGAGACGGTCTTCAAGCTGCAGCACGCCACCCGCTCGCGCCGCTACGAGATCTTCAAGGAGTACACCGGCCTGGTGGACTCCCAGGCCGAGAAGCTGATGACGCTGCGCGGCCTGTTCAAGTTCAGGGACGGCGTCCGCGAGCCGGTCCCGATCGACGAGGTCGAGCCGGTCTCCGAGATCGTCAAGCGCTTCTCCACCGGCGCGATGTCCTACGGCTCCATCTCGATGGAGGCGCACGAGACCCTCGCCATCGCGATGAACCGGCTGGGCGGCAAGTCCAACACCGGCGAGGGCGGCGAGGACCCCGAGCGGCTCTACGACCCGGCCCGCCGCTCGGCCATCAAGCAGGTGGCCTCCGGCCGCTTCGGCGTGACGTCGGAGTATCTGGTCAACGCCGACGACCTGCAGATCAAGATGGCCCAGGGCGCCAAGCCCGGCGAGGGCGGCCAGCTGCCCGGCCACAAGGTCTACCCGTGGATCGCCAAGACCCGGCACTCCACCCCGGGCGTCGGCCTCATCTCGCCGCCGCCGCACCACGACATCTACTCCATCGAGGACCTCGCCCAGCTCATCCACGACCTGAAGAACTCCAACCCGGCCGCCCGCGTGCACGTCAAGCTCGTGGCCGAGGTCGGCGTCGGCACGGTCGCGGCGGGCGTGTCCAAGGCCCACGCGGACGTCGTGCTCATCTCCGGTCACGACGGAGGCACCGGCGCGTCCCCGCTGACCTCGCTCAAGCACGCGGGCGCCCCCTGGGAGCTGGGCCTGGCCGAGACGCAGCAGACGCTGCTGCTCAACGGCCTGCGCGACCGGATCGTCGTGCAGGTGGACGGTCAGCTCAAGACCGGCCGCGACGTGGTCGTCGCCGCGCTGCTCGGTGCCGAGGAGTACGGCTTCGCCACCGCCCCGCTGGTCGTCTCCGGCTGCGTGATGATGCGCGTGTGCCACCTGGACACCTGCCCGGTCGGCGTCGCCACCCAGAACCCCGAGCTGCGCAAGCGCTTCAGCGGCAGGCCCGAGTTCGTGGTCAACTTCTTCGAGTTCATCGCCGAGGAGATCCGCGAGCACCTCGCCGCGCTGGGCTTCCGCAGCCTCGACGAGGCCATTGGCCACGCCGAGCTGCTGGACACCACCTCGGCCGAGCACCACTGGAAGGCCGCGGGCCTGGACCTGGCGCCGATCCTGCACCAGCCGGAGCTGCCCGCGGGCACCGCGCTCCGCCGTACGCAGGAGCAGGACCACGGCCTGGACAGGGCCCTGGACCACACGCTGATCCAGCTCGCCGAGGGGGGGCTGGCCAACGGCCGGCGGGTCACCCTGGAGCTGCCCATCCGCAACGTCAACCGCACGGTCGGCACCATGCTCGGCCACGAGGTGACCAAGCGGTACGGCGGGGCCGGGCTCCCCGACGACACCATCGAGGTCCGCTTCACCGGCTCGGCCGGCAACTCCTTCGGCGCCTTCGTGCCCCGGGGCGTCACGCTGCGGCTGACCGGCGACGCCAACGACTACCTCGGCAAGGGCCTGTCGGGTGGCCGGATCACGCTCCAGCCGCACGACGAGGCCCCGCTGGAGGGGCACATCATCGCCGGCAACGTCGGCCTGTACGGCGCGACCTCCGGCGAGGTGTTCGTCCGCGGCGTGATGGGGGAGCGGTTCTGCGTCCGCAACTCCGGCGCCACCGCGGTCGTCGAGGGCGTCGGCGACCACGGCTGCGAGTACATGACGGGCGGCAAGGTCGTCGTCCTCGGCCCGACCGGCCGCAACTTCGCGGCGGGCATGTCCGGTGGCGTCGCCTACCTGCTCGACCTCAACGCCGACCGGGTCAACCGCGAGATGGTGGAGATCGAGGCGCTGGACGAGGCCGACTCCGACATGCTGCGGGAGGTCGTCGAGGCGCACCTGACCGAGACCGGTTCCACGGTGGCCAAGGCGCTCCTCACCGACTGGGACCCGGCCCGGTTCAGCAAGATCATGCCGACGGACTACAAGCGGGTCCTCAGGGCCGCCGAGGCCGCGCGCCTCGAGGGCCGCGACATCGACGAGGCGGTCATGGCCGCCGCGGTTCAGGGATGACGCCGATGCCGACACATACCGGAGTGGTCATGACCGGCCGCGCTCACGAGACTGTTCAGGGATAAGGGGGCATACCGATGGCTGACCCGAAGGGTTTCCTCACGCACGGGCGCGAGCTGCCGGCGCGCCGCCCGGTGGACGTGCGCATCCGCGACTGGCGGGAGGTCTACCAGGACTTCCCCCGGCCCGCGCTGACCAAGCAGGCCGCACGCTGCATGGACTGCGGCATCCCGTTCTGCCACAACGGCTGCCCGCTGGGCAACCTCATCCCCGAGTGGAACGACCTGGTCTACCGCGACGACTGGCAGGAGGCCATCGAGCGCCTGCACGCCACCAACAACTTCCCGGAGTTCACCGGCCGCCTGTGCCCGGCTCCGTGCGAGGCGGCGTGCGTGCTCGGCATCAACTCCGACCCGGTCGCGATCAAGCGGGTCGAGGTCGAGATCATCGACCGTGCCTTCGACGAGGGCTGGGTCACCCCCCAGCCGCCGAGTTCGAAGACCGGCAAGCGGGTCGCGGTCGTCGGCTCGGGCCCCGCGGGCCTGGCCGCCGCCCAGCAGCTCACCAGGGCCGGGCACGACGTGGTGGTGTTCGAGCGCGCCGACCGGATCGGCGGCCTGCTCCGCTACGGCATCCCCGAGTTCAAGATGGAGAAGCGGCACATCGACCGCAGGCTCGCGCAGATGCGGGCCGAGGGCACCGAGTTCCGCACCGGCGTCAACGTCGGCGTCGACATCACCGCGGCCCGGCTCCGCGAGGAGTTCGACGCGGTCGTCCTGGCGGGCGGCGCGACCCGGTGGCGCGACCTGGCGGTCGCCGGACGCGACCTGAAGGGCGTCTACCAGGCGATGGAGTATCTCCCCCCGGCCAACAAGGTCCAGGAGGGCGACTACCCGGTCTCGCCGATCAGCGCCGAGGGCAAGCACGTCGTCGTGATCGGCGGTGGTGACACCGGCGCCGACTGCATCGGCACCGCGATCCGGCAGGGGGCCGCCTCGGTCACCCAGCTGGAGATCATGCCCCAGCCTCCGGCCGAGCGCCCGGGCAGCCAGCCGTGGCCCACGTTCCCCATCCTGTTCAAGATGGAGAGCGCCCACGAGGAGCTGGCCGACGGCGGCGGCGACCGGGTCTACGCGGTCTCCACCACCGAGTTCGTCGGCGACGCCGACGGCAACGTCCGGGCGCTGCGCCTGGTCGAGGTCGAGGGTCCGGCGGCCGGTTTCAGGCCGGTCCCCGGCACCGAGCGGGAGATCCCGGCGGAGCTGGTCACGCTGTCGATGGGCTTCGTCGGCCCGGAGAAGGGCGGCCTGCTGGAGGAGCTGGCCGAGCTCGCCTCCGGCGAGTTCTTCGACGCGCGCGGCAACGTCGCGCGGGACAAGGGCTACATGTCCTCGGTGGACGGCGTGTTCGTGGCCGGCGACATGGGCCGCGGCCAGTCGCTGATCGTCTGGGCGATCGCCGAGGGCCGCTCGGCCGCGTCGGCGGCCGACCGCTACCTCACCGGTCAGACGGCCCTTCCGGTGGCGATCCCGCCGACCGCCCGGCCGCTGGTCTGACCGTTCCCCGGTGTTCCCGGTACGGCGGCGCCCGCCGTACCGGGAACACCGCGGGGATCAGTGTGCGAGTTGCTGTGCCGGATATATCCCTGAAATATTATTCATCCTTATCTATGTGAATATGGGGGATATATGAGCCGGTGGAGCGGTCGCCTGACCAGCGCGGTGACGGTGGTGGCCCTGGCCGGCACCCTCACGGCGACCCCCCCGACCGGCGGGGCGTCCGCCGCCACCGGGCAGCTCGGTGACTACCTGGTCTTCTACGCCGACGGCGCCCGGGACCGGGCGGTGGAGGCCGTCAGGGCGGGCGGCGGCACCGCGCTGTCCACCGAGCCCAGGCTCGGCTACGTCGTCGCCCGCGGTCCCGGCGCCCGTTTCGTCGAGAGCCTCGCCGGCAGCGACGCCGTGGCGGGCGTCTCCTCCGACCGCAGGATCGGCTCCGCGACGGCGGCACCCGCCGCCGCCCCCGCCACCCGCGCGAACGCCTCCGACATCCGGGAGGTCGAGCTGTCCTCCGGGGGCGAGCCGCTGGCCGGGCGGCAGTGGGACATGAAGATGATCGGCGCCACCCCCGACGGCTCCTACGCCACCGCGCGCGGCAGCAGGAAAGTGCTCGTGGGCATCATCGACACCGGTATAGACGGCAGGCACCCCGACATCGCGCCGAACTTCAACCGCGCGCTGAGCCGCAACTTCGTGACCGACCGGCCCACCGACTCCAAGGGGGAGACCTTCGACGGGCCCTGCGAGTTCAAGGGATGCAAGGACCCGGCCGACTGGGACGACGACGGCCACGGCACCCACGTCGCCAGCACGGTCGCCTCGCCGATCAACGGCCTGGGCGTCGCCGGCGTCGCCCCCCAGGTCTCCCTGGTCAACCTGCGCGCCGGCCAGGACTCCGGCATGTTCTTCCTCAAACCCAGCATCGACGCGCTCACCTACGCCGCCGACGCGGGCATCGACGTGGTCAACATGAGCTACTACATCGACCCCTGGCTGTTCAACTGCAAGGCCAACCCGGCCGACTCCAAGGCCGAGCAGCTCGAACAGCGCGGGGTCGTCGTCGGCATGCAGCGCGCGCTGGACTACGCCCGCAAGCGCGGCGTCACCCTCATCAGCGCCCTCGGCAACGACCTCATCGACCTCGGCAGGCCCCGCTACGACATGTCCAGCCCCGACTACCCGGCCGACTCCGAGCGCGTCCGCAAGGTCGACAACTCCTGCCTCAGCGTCCCCTCCGAGTCGAAGGGCGTCATCTCGGTGGCGGCGCTCGGCGTCAGCAAGCGCAAGGCCTACTACTCCGACTACGGCGTCGAGCAGACGGACCTGGCCGCCCCCGGCGGCGACGAGTTCGACGGCACCGGCGGGTCCGACGTCACCCGGACCATCCTGGCCGCCGCGCCCGAGAACATGCTCCGCGCCGAGGGCCTGATCAGCCGCGACGGCGCTCCCAAGAACCGCTCGGTGGTCCGCGACTGCCACGACGGCACCTGCGCCTACTACCAGTATCTGGCGGGCACCTCCATGGCCGCCCCGCACGCCACCGGCGTCGCCGCCATCCTCATCAGCCGCTTCGGCAGGCCCGGCAAGGGCGGCCTCAGCATGCCCCCCGCCGAGGTCGAGCGCCTGCTCTACGCCACCGCCACCAAGCACGCCTGTCCCTCGCCGCGCAAGTACGTCTACCGCATCAAGGGCCAGAAGATCCCCCAGACCTGCCAGGGCGCCAAGTCCCGCAACGGCTTCTACGGCCGGGGCATCGTCAACGCCGCCAAGGCCGCCACCGTCACCCGGTGACACCCGCCGGGCGGCGCCCGTCTCGACCACCGTGGCTCTGTCCGCACATCCATGGGCCCGCTCCCGGAGGTCCCCTCGACAACCCCCTCGTCGGCCCATGAAGATCCGATGAACCCCGCAGGCCGATTCGCCGACCATCGGTGACCGGAGGTAGCGTAATGTCACTGAGTTTTTCATCGGTGCTACGGCCAACGTAACAACCAAGTGGTCTGTACCAATTAGGGTGGGACCCGTGACCCGTCGCGCGAAAATCGTCTGCACTCTCGGCCCTGCCACCTCCTCTCCCGAACGCCTCCGCGAGCTCATCGCCGCGGGCATGGACGTGGCCCGTTTCAACCTCAGCCACGGCAGCCACGAGCTGCACAAGGAGGTCTACGACAGGGTGCGGGAGGCCGCCGCCGAGCTCGGCCGTGGCGTAGGCGTGCTGGCCGACCTGCAGGGCCCCAAGATCCGGATGGGCAAGTTCGAGGAGGGCCCGGTCCGCCTCGGCTTCGGTGACGTCTTCACCATCACCACCGAAGAGGTCCCCGGCGACCGCGAGCAGGTCTCCACGACCTACCTCGGCCTGCCCAAGGACGTCCGCCCGGGCGACAGCATCCTCGTCGACGACGGCCGCGTCCACCTGGAGGTGACCAGGGTCGACGGCCAGCGCATCACCACCCGCGTGATTATCGGCGGCATGATCTCCGACAACAAGGGCCTCAACCTGCCCGGCGTCAACGTCAGCGCCCCGGCCCTCACGGACAAGGACGAGACCGACCTGCGCTGGGCCCTGCGCACCGGCTTCGACCTCATCGCGCTCTCCTTCGTCCGCCGTCCCTCCGACGCCGACGTGGTGCGCAACATCATGGAGCAGGAGGCCGTCCGCCTCCCGCTGCTCGCCAAGATCGAGAAGCCGCAGGCCGTGGAGCGGCTGCCCGAGATCATCGAAGCCTTCGACGGCATCATGGTCGCCCGCGGCGACCTCGGCGTCGAGCTGCCCCTCGAAGAGGTGCCGATCGTGCAGAAGCGCGCCATCGAGCTCTGCCGCGAGAAGGCCCGCCCGGTCATCGTCGCCACCCAGATGCTCGACTCGATGATCAGCGCGCCCCGCCCGACCCGCGCCGAGGCCTCCGACGTCGCCTACGCCGTCATGGACGGCGCCGACGCGGTCATGCTCTCCGGCGAGACCTCGGTCGGCAACTACCCCATCGAGGCCGTGCAGACCATGAGCCGCATCGCGACCACGGCGGAGAAGACCTCGCTGCAGGCCACCCACAGCCTCGACCGGCTGCCGGAGACCACCGGCGGCGCCATCGCCCGTGCCGCCGCCGAGGTCGGTGCCATCGTCGGCGCCAAGGCCCTGGTCGCCTTCACCATGTCCGGAGAGACCGCCCGCCGCCTGGCCCGCTACCGCTCGCCGATCCCGCTGCTGGCCTTCACCTCCTCCCCGCACGTCCGCTGCCAGCTCGCGCTGACCTGGGGCGTGGAGACCTTCGAGGTGCCGTTCGTCCACCACACCGACGACATGGTCCGCCAGGTCGAGGCGTCCCTGTTGGCCAACGCGCGCCTGGAGAAGGGCGACAAGGTCGTCATCGTCGCCGGCTCGCCCCCCGGCACGGCCGGCTCCACCAACGCCCTGCGCGTCCACACCATCGGCGCGGCCGTCTCCCACCCCGCCTGACCGCCCCGGCGGCGCCGCCGCGGGGCCCCCGTCGCACCGGGCCCCGGCCGCGGACTCGACACGGTCCCTGTTTCCCGTGATGATTCCGGGGTAATCGGTGCTCCCGGTCCCCATGTGGTCTCCGGGGGCACCGGACCACTCCGGTCCCGGTGGCGGGTCTGCGTCGGCCACCGGGACCGGGGCGCCGCACGCGCCCTGCGGGACTTCAGCCGCGCCGCACGCGCCCTGCGGGACTCAGCCGCGCCGGGCGCCGGCCTCGGCCCCGCCCGGGCCTCGTACGGCCACGGCGGTCTCGCGCTGGTCCACGACGCGCTGACGGTCCCCGGCAGCCGTCCGGGCCTTCGTATGGCCACGGCGGTCCCCAGAGGTCACACGGTGACTCTCAGCCCCGTACGGCGCCGAGGGGCCGCGGGCGGCCCGTGCCGCTAGAGGTGGTCGTAGGCCCACGTCCGCAGCGACAGCGGACGCCCCTTGTCCTCCCCGGCGATCGGCGGCACGTCCGTCAGGCGGTATCCCGCCGCGCGGGCGACCGCCGCGCTCGCGGCGTTGCCCGCCTCGATCTCCAGCAGCAGTTGGACGACGCCCACCGTGTCACGGGCGAAGTCCGTCATCACCCGCACCGCCCGGGAGGCCAGCCCCCGCCTCCGGTGCGCCGCCCCCACGACGTAACCGATCTCCGCGACGTCCAGGTCGGCCCCGGTCAGCATGAGCAGGACCTCGCCCAGCGGCTCGCCGCCGTCGGCCGTGATGGCCAGCTGGACCCGCTGCCCCGCGGCCCGTCTCTCCCGCGCCCGCTTGAGATAGACCCGCGCGGCGTTCAGGTCGAACGGCGAGACCAGCGGCGTCCAGTAGGCCACGTCCGGGTCGTCGAACAGCCCCACCATCGCCGCCAGGTCCCCGTCGTGCCACTCCCGCAGCACCAGGCCGTGTCCGCTCAGCCGGAGCTCGGCGGGGAAGCTCACCGGGATGCCGCCGCGCCCCTCCGCGACGTGGCTCACCGATCACCCATGCCGTCAACTCCCGATCCGTCCGTCCCCGGCAACCTACTCGATCGCTGCCCGCCTCTCCCACATCCCGTCGGATCATCGGGCCCGGATCTCGCCGGCAGGTGGGGGCGCCCGCGCGCGGAGGGTTCCGCCTGCGGATACGGAAAACCGCCCGGCTGCCCGGCCGAGCGGTTGTGATGTGCCCCGAGTGGGATTCGAACCCACACTAGATGGTGTTTGAGACCATTTCCTCTGCCGTTGGGATATCGGGGCGTATTTCCGGACCTGTCTCCAGAACTGACGTGCAGGCTGCGAGCCTACCCAGGACTGGATCAGTGTCGGGCACCGGCGTGGTCCTAATCTAGCGGACATCGGTACTCTCTTGCTCGTGAGTACGCAGCGGCGAGTGGTGATCGCGGAAGACGAGGCGCTGATCCGCCTCGATCTCAAGGAGATGCTGGAAGAGGACGGCTACGCCGTCGTCGGTGAGGCCGGGGACGGGGAGACCGCGGTCAAGCTGGCGCTGGAGACGCGGCCGGATCTGGTGATCCTGGATGTGAAGATGCCCATCCTGGACGGGATCTCGGCCGCCGAGCAGATCGTGTCGCAGCGGATCGCGCCGTGCCTGATCCTGACCGCCTTCTCGCAGCGGGATCTGGTGGAGCGGGCCCGGGACGCCGGCGCGATGGCGTATCTGGTGAAGCCGTTCACCAAGTCGGATCTGGTGCCGGCGATCGAGATGGCGGTCAGCAGGCACGAGGAGATCGCGGCGCTGGAGCGGGAGGTGGGCACGCTCTCCGAGCGGCTGGAGACCCGCAAGCTGGTGGAGCGGGCCAAGGGGCGGCTCATGGAGCAGCACGGGTGGAGCGAGCCGCAGGCGTTCCGGTGGATCCAGAAGGCGTCGATGGACCGCCGGTTGAGCATGCGTCAGGTGGCGCAGATCGTGGTCGACGGGACGCCTGGTCCGGCTGAGGGGGAGGGTGCCTGAGGGACCTGTCCCGCCGGCGTCTCGCCGCGCCGTACGGGGAGGATCTTCCCGTCGATAAGCCCGCGCATTCCCGTGAGTCAAGGGGGTGCGTGGGCTTTCGCGTACCCGGAGTGATCATCTGCGGGCGGTAGTCAGGCGGTGACCATGGCTTTTGTCGGTGATAGCCGAAAAGAATCGGTGTTGTAACGAAGTGGTAACGGGGGCCCCTCCTGTATCGACCCGTGACATGCGCTGGCTGTACTAACCGACACGACCCCCTGGCCACTCCGTCAGGGGAGGGGCATCTGTGAACCCGGTCCTGATACGGGACCGGGCGAAAGGAAGGCAACCTTGCGGCCTAAGACTGCTCGCCTCGGTGGAGTGCTCGCTGCCGGTGTGGCGCTCACCCTCGGTCTCGCTGCCTGTGGTGACGGCGGCACGGAGGCCAAGCCGGCGGACGGCGGCTCCAACGCTGCCGCTCCCAGCACCGTCAAGATCGGCTTCATGGGCGACCTGACCGGTCCCAACGCCGGCATTGTCATTCCGCCCAGGAACGGTGCGAAGCTCGTCATCGACGAGTACAACAAGACCAACCCGGCCGTGAAGATCGAGCTGGTCGAGTACGACAGCCAGGGCGACGCCTCCAAGGCCGTCGCGCTGGCCCAGCAGGCCATCAAGACCGACAAGATCGTCGGCCTGATCGGCCCGGCGTTCTCGGGTGAGTCGGCCCAGGTGGGCCCGGTGCTGGAGGAGGCGGAGATCCCCAGCATCACCGCCTCGGCGACCAACACCAAGCTCGCCGAGAACGGCTGGAAGTTCTGGCACCGGGTCCTGCCGAACGACGGCGTCCAGGGCCCCGGCATCGCGGACTTCATCTCCGGCGCCGCCGCGGCCAAGAACGTCTTCGTGATCGACGACAAGTCGGAGTACGGCAAGCCCCTGGCCGACGCGGTCCGCACCCAGCTCGGCACCAAGGGCGTGAAGGTCACCAACGACTCGCTCGACCCGGCTGAGAGCGACTACTCCTCGGTGGTCAACAAGGTCGCGGCGGCCAAGCCGGACGCGCTCTTCTTCGGCGGCTACTACGCCGCGGGCGGCAACCTGCTCAAGCAGCTCCGTGACAAGGGCGTGAAGGACGCGAAGTTCTTCTCCGGCGACGGCTCGCTGGACAAGGGCCTGATCGACGGCGCCGGCGCCCCGAACGCCGAGGGCGCCCTCGTCGGCTGCCCGTGCTACATCGCCACGCCGGACGTCACCGACGCCAAGGTGAAGGGCTTCGCCGACTCCTACAAGGCCGCCTTCAGCGCCGAGCCGGCGATCTACGCCGCCGAGGGCTTCGACGCGGCGACGGTCTTCGTCGAGGCGGTCAAGGCCGGCAACACCACCACCGACAAGATCAACACCTTCATCGGGACCGTTGACCTGGCCGGTGTCTCCAAGCAGGTCAAATTCGCGGCCAACGGCGAGGTCGAGGCCAAGGACATCTACATGTACCAGGTCAAGGACGGCGCCATCACGCTGCTGGGCAAGGCCTCCGAGGCCAAGCTGGGCTAGTCGAGACCTCGAGAACAGTAGGTAGTTGACGCGCGGGAGCGGGAACGCCGCGATGGGTTCCCGCTCCCGGCGTGCTTCCAGAGAGTCCACGAGGCACTGCTGGGAGCGGTGTGCTACCGGCAGTGCAGGCGACCCCCGCTAGAAGTGGTAACCCCTAGTGCTCAATGACTTCATCAATCAGTTCTGGCCGGCCACCATCGACGGCCTGGCCTTCGGCTCGATTTACGCTCTGATCGCACTCGGCTACACCATGGTGTACGGCGTGCTGCGGCTGATCAACTTTGCGCACTCCGAAGTGTTCATGATCGGAACCTTCGGTGCGATGTTCGTTCCCTTCGTGCTCGGCATCAACTCGGCGCTCACGGGCCTCGCCCTGGTGGGCGTGATCGTGGCGATGATCCTGGCCGGCATGCTCGCCTCCGCGGGCACCGCGATCGCGCTCGAGCAGATCGCCTACCGGCCGCTGCGCAAGCGCGGGGCGTCCCGGCTGGCGGCCCTGATCTCCGCGATCGGCGCCTCGATCTTCCTGCAGGAGCTGTTCGCCCTGCTGGTGATCCCCGAGGTCTTCAACCGTCCGCAGCAGGGCCGCATCCAGATGGGTCTGCCCCGGCTGATGGAGCGGACCGAGCTCTTCTCGATCTTCGGCCACTCGGTCCGCGTCGACCAGGTGCTGGTGATCGTGGCCGCGGTCGGCATGATGATCGCGCTCGACAGGCTGGTGAACCGCACGAAGATCGGCCGTGGTATCCGCGCCACCGCGCAGGATCCCGAGGCGGCCGTCCTGATGGGCGTCGACATCAACAAGATCGTCCGGATGACGTTCCTGATCGGCGGCGGCATGGCCGGCGTGGCCGGCGCGCTCTACCTGATCTCGTACGAGAACACGAACTACTACATCGGATTCCTGTTCGGCATCAAGGCGTTCACCGCGGCGGTCCTGGGCGGCATCGGCAACCTGCGCGGTGCCCTGGTCGGCGGAGTCGCGCTCGGTCTGGTGGAGAACTACGGAGCCATCTTCTTCGGCTCCGACTGGAAACACGTGATCTCCTTCAGCATCCTCGTCTTGGTCCTGATGTTCCGCCCCACCGGAATTCTCGGTGAATCACTCCAGCAGGCGCGCGCATGAAGCAGAACAGTTCCCTGGAAGCCTTCCGTCATAAGACCGGCCAGTACGGCGACGCCGTGCACGACCGCTGGCTGAACACGCCGGGCTGGCAGCGATGGATCGTGTACGTGGCTCTGATCATCGGAGCCCTGCTGCTGCCGTCGGAGTCCATCGGCAGCTTCATGTCGCCCTACACCGACTGGGCGAGCATCCTGTTCTTCCCGATCGGCACCTACGTGGTCCTGGCCATCGGCCTGAACGTGGTCGTCGGCCAGGCGGGCCTGCTCGACCTTGGCTTCGTCGCGTTCTACGCGGTGGGCGGCTACGCGATGGCGTTGATCGGCACCAGGATGGGCTGGAACTTCTGGCTGATCCTGGTGGTGGGCATCCTGATCTGCGCCCTGTCCGGCATCACCCTGGGCGGTCCGACGCTGCGACTGCGCGGCGACTACCTGGCGATCGTGACGCTGGGCTTCGGTGAGATCATCCGGATCACCGCGCGGAACACCGACGAGATCGGCGGCCCGAACGGCATCCGCGGCATCCCGCACCCGCCGAGCATCGACGAGCTGAACCTCTTCGGCGTCGACCTCTACGAGCTCCTCGGGGTGAAGTTCCTCAAGTACGGCGTGCTGGACCCGCGGCCCTACTACTACCTGCTGGTCGCGCTGGCCGTCATCGTGATCATCCTGGTCAAGCGCTGGGAGAAGAGCCGGGTCGGGCGTGCCTGGGCGGCGATCCGCGAGGACGAGGACGCGGCCGAGGTCATGGGCGTGCCGACGTTCCGCTTCAAGATGCTGGCCTTCGCCATCGGCGCCTCCATCGGCGGCGCGATGGGCGTGCTGTGGGCCTCCAAGGTCATCTCGCTCAACCCGAACGACTTCCAGTTCCTGCTGTCGGCGACGATCCTGGCCGCGGTGGTCATGGGCGGCGCGGGCAACCTGCCGGGCGTCATGCTGGGCGCGTTCGTGGTGGCGTGGCTGCCGGAGCGCTTCCGCGGCCTGCAGGAATACCGCATGCTGATCTTCGGTGCGGTGCTCGTCGCACTGATGATCTTCCGTCCCGAGGGGCTGCTGCCGTCGCGTCAACGCAAGGCGGAGCTGAAAGAGGGATCGGGCGGAATGGGGACGCTCGCGGCCGAGGTGCCCGGGCCGGAGTCGCGTGGTGAGGAGGTGGCCTCCAAGTGAGCGCCGAGGTGAACGCAGGGACTGCCCAGGAGCGCAGTGCCCGCGCGATGCTGGAGATGCAGGGCGTCGTGATGCGCTTCGGCGGCGTCACGGCGCTGAAAGAGGTCAACCTGACCATCAACGAGGGTGAGATCTTCGCCCTCATCGGCCCGAACGGCGCGGGCAAGACCACGATCTTCAACGTGATCACCGGCGTCTACCAGCCGACGGAGGGGCAGGTCCGCTTCGAGGGCGAGAAGATCAGCGGCGTCAAGCGCTTCAAGATCACCAAGCGTGGCGTCGCCCGCACGTTCCAGAACATCCGGCTGTTCCACAACATGACGGCCATCGAGAACATCATGGTGGGCGCGGACACGCACCACCGCTCGGGCATGGTGAGCGTGGCCCTGGGGCTTCCCTGGCACCGCCAGGCCGAGCGCGACGGCCGTGCGCTGGCGATGGAGCTGCTCGACTTCGTCGGCATCTCCCACCGCGCCAACGACCACGCCAAGAACCTGCCCTACGGCGACCAGCGCCGGCTGGAGATCGCCCGCGCGCTGGCGACCAAGCCGAAGCTGCTGCTGCTGGACGAGCCGGCCGCCGGTATGAACCCGGCGGAGAAGGTGGCGCTGCAGCAGTTGATCCGGGACATCCGCGACGCCGGCCGGACGATTCTGATCATCGAGCACGACATGAGCCTCATCATGGGCATCAGTGACCGCATCGCGGTGCTGGACTTCGGCCAGAAGATCGCCGACGGCCTGCCGGATGAGGTGCGGAACGACCCCCGGGTCGTCGAGGCGTATTTGGGGGCTTCCACAGATGCTTCTTGAGATCAAGGACATCCACGTCCACTACGGCAAGATCGCGGCGATCAAGGGCATCTCGGTCGAGGTGAACGAGGGTGAGATCGTCACTCTCATCGGGGCGAACGGTGCGGGCAAGACCACGACCCTGAAGACGATCTCGGGTCTGCGCGGCCTGTCGTCGGGGAGCATCGCCTTCGACGGCAAGGACATCAGCAAGATGCCCGGCCACAAGCGGGTCATGGCGGGGCTGGGGCAGGCTCCTGAGGGCCGGGGAGTCTTCCCCGGCATGACGGTGCACGACAACCTGCTCATGGGCGCATACTCGCGCTCAGGGGATTTCGCCGCCGACCTGGCGGAGGTCTACGAGCTGTTCCCGCGGCTGGCCGAGCGCCGGACGCAGATGGGCGGCACGATGTCAGGCGGTGAGCAGCAGATGCTGGCCATCGGCCGGGCGCTGATGGCCAAGCCGAAGGTGCTGCTGCTGGACGAGCCGTCGATGGGCCTGGCGCCGCTGATGGTGCAGCAGATCTTCTCCATCATCGAGGAGATCAACCGCCGGGGCACCACGGTGCTGCTGGTGGAGCAGAACGCCCAGCAGGCGCTGAAGCTCGCCCACCGGGCCTACGTGCTGGAGACCGGCAAGGTGGTCAAGAGCGCGCCCGCCGCGGAGCTGCTCGACGACCCCGACGTGCAGGCCGCCTACCTCGGTGGCGGCCTCGGGCACTGACGGGCCGCCGGAGCGGCCGTGAGCCGTACGGTGTGACACCCGCCCGGTCCCGTCCCGCCCCCGTGCCTGCGCCGGGGCGGGACGGGACCGGCGCGCCCGCCGGCGGGCGCGCCGTACGGCGCGGTACTCCCGGGCCCGTCCCGCGCACGGAGCGGGGCGGGCCCGCCCTTTCCCGGGCGGAGGCTGCCCGCTTCAGGCCAGGGGCACCTTGACGCCGTCGGTGGTCCCGCCGACGCCGAGCGGCGGGTCGCCGAACAGCTGGACCGCGGCGACCTTGGCCTCCTTGGGGATGTCGAACCACAGGTCCAGCTCGATCCTGACCTCGGCCCCGAGGGGGAGGGTGTCGGGCTGGCGCTTGATGGCCTGGGCGAACCTGTCGATGCCGAAGGTCCTGCCGTCGGTGGTGATGAGCTTCTGCCGCTTGGCGTCGAAGCGGGAGTTGGCGCGGCCGGGGTTCTCCACGACGATCCGCACGACCACGAACTGGCCCTTGGCCTGCCATTCGGCGTGGGTGCCGAAGAAGCCGCTCATGCCGGTCTGCAGGCCGATCACCTGGAAGCGGCCGTCGCCGTCGGTCACGGGCGCGGCGCGGACCGGGCGCTCGCCGGGCCGGACCGGGCGCGGGGCGAGCTCGTAGGAGGGGGTGGGCGTGGCGGGGGCGGCCGCCGGCCGCGGCGGAGCCGGCCCGGTGCAACCGGTCAGGAGGGCGCCTGCCAGGGCGGCGCCGGTGAGCCGCATCAGGGGGTTGCGCACACCGGGCAACGTAACCGAGTCGGGTCCCGGAGATCAATGCATCGGCGGCGACGGGAAAGCGCCTGCCGGGACGGCCGCGGCGCCACCGGCCCGCGTGGGTGAAATGAGAACATTTCTTAGCTTTGCCGGCTTTATGGAGATTGTCGGTCCGGCCGCGGGATCGCCGTCCTGTACGCGGGAGTCCGTCCCCGCGGGGAGGACCTCGTTTCCCGGGTTGGTGCGGTGAAACATGCCTGAAGTGCAGATATAGGCTATTTTCATGTTCCGTGGACTCGATCCGACAGGTCCGAGGCCACGACGGTCGGCTCAAAGGGGAGTCGTTGACCATTCGATGAACGGGCGCGTCACGATCAACGCCGCGAACAGGGTATTGATCAGACGACTCCGAGTGTGGTTGTTGTCCGAATTGTGTCGCATCGGTGATCTGCATGGCCATGCAGGTGGGGCAGCATCACCAGCACTGAGGTAGCTGTTCGAGATGCGACATTGACCGTAAGGAGGCCTTCGTGGGCCTGAGTTTTGTTTCCCGCCGTGCGCTCGCGGTGGGCGCGATGGTCGTCGCCGGTGCGCTCGGCCTGTCCGCCTGCGGCGGTGGCGAGACCACCGGCGCGAGCACGAGTGACGGTGCCTCGTCCAGTGCCCCCGCCGCCGCGGGTGGTCCCAAGCTGGTCACCCCCGGCAAGCTGACCACCTGCACCAACCTCCCGTACGAGCCCTTCCAGTTCAAGGAGGGCAACAAGGTCGTCGGCTTCGACGTCGACATCGTCGACCTGGCGGCCAAGAAGCTCGGTCTGACGCAGGAGATCGTCGACATCGACTTCGCCGTCATCAAGAGCGGTGCGGCGATGGCCGCCGGCAAGTGCGACGTGGCCGCCGCGGGCATGACCATCACCCCGGAGCGTCAGGCGAACATCGACTTCTCCGTGCCCTACTTCGACGCCACCCAGGCGCTGCTGGCCAAGAAGGGCCTGGGCGTCAAGACGTTGGAGGAGATCAAGGCCAAGAACCTCAAGCTGGGCGCCCAGGCCTCGACCACGGGCCTCGACTACGTCAAGAAGCAGGGGCTCGACCCCAAGGAGTTCGCCGACTCTCCCAAGGAGCTGCTGGGCCTGCAGTCCGGCCAGGTCGACGTGATCGTCCAGGACCTTCCCGTCGTCCTGACCTGGCTGAAGAAGCCGGAGATCGCCGACAAGTTCGAGCTGGTCGCCAGCCTCGACACCGGTGAGCAGTACGGCATCGGCCTGAAGAAGGGCGCCGACCCGGTCCTGCTCAAGACCATCAACGACACCATCGCCGCGGCCAAGTCGGACGGGACCTACGACGAGATCTTCGTGAAGTGGTTCGGCAAGAAGCCCGGCGAGCTCGGCTGATCCATGACCGACCAGTCAACGACGGCTGAGCCGTCCGGTCCGGCCGGGGCTCCCCCCGGCCGGACCGGGCTCAGCCCCCGTAAGAAGCAGCAGATCAGCCGGATCGTCCAGTACGTCGTGCTGGCGGCCGTCGTGGTCTTCCTCGCCCTGCGCATCGAGTGGGTCAAGCTCGGCGAGAACTTCGCCAAGCCCGAGGTGGCGGAGCAGACGCTGCCGGACGTGTTCACGGTCGCGCTGAAGAACACGATCATCTACTCGGTGGGCGGCTTCGCCTTCGCCTTCCTGCTCGGCCTGCTGTTCGCGCTGATGCGGATGTCGTCGGTGCGGCCCTACCGGTGGATCGCGATCGCCTACATCGAGATCTTCCGGGGCCTGCCCGCGCTGCTGATCTTCTTGTTCATCCTGTTCCTGCCGCTGGCCCTGCCGGGCTTCGAGGTGCCCGGCGGCACCTACGGACAGGGCATCCTGGGCCTGACGATCGTCGGCTCCGCCTACATGGCCGAGACGCTCCGCGCGGGACTGCAGGCGGTGCCCAAGGGGCAGATGGAGGCGGCGCGCTCGCTGGGCATGTCGCACGCGCGCTCCATGGTCACCATCGTCATCCCGCAGGCCGTGCGCATCGTCATCCCGCCGACGACCAACCAGTTCGTGTCCCTGCTCAAGGACTCCTCGCTGGTGCTGTTCCTCGGCGTCTCCGGCGAGTACGTCGAGCTGACGAAGTTCGGCAACGACATGGCCTCGACCCACGCCAACGCCACGCCGATCCTGGTCGTCGGCGTGACGTATCTTCTGGTCACCATCCCGCTGGGCTACCTCGCGTCCCGGCTGGAGAAGCGTCAGGCGAAGGGACGGTGACTCCGGTGAACCACGCGGTCGAGATCCGTGATCTGCACAAATACTTCGGCAAGCTGGAGGTGCTCAGGGGGATCGACTTCGCCGTCGACCCCGGCCAGGTGGTCTGCGTCATCGGCCCCTCGGGGTCGGGCAAGTCCACTCTGCTGCGCTGCGTGAACCTGCTGGAGCAGCCCACCTCGGGCAAGGTGGTCCTGGAGGGCGTCGAGCTGACCGACCCCGACGTCGACCTCGACGCGGCCCGCCGCCGGGTCGGCATGGTCTTCCAGCAGTTCAACCTGTTCCCGCACATGACCGCGCTGCAGAACGTGATGATCGCTCAGCGGCGGGTGCTGAAGCGGGGCAGGGCGGAGGCCGAGAAGGTCGCCAGGGAGAACCTGGAGAAGGTCGGCATCGCCGCCAAGTGCGACGCCTACCCGGCCCAGCTCTCCGGAGGCCAGCAGCAGCGCGTGGCCATCGCCAGGGCACTGGCGATGAACCCGGCGCTGATGCTCTTCGACGAGCCCACCTCGGCGCTCGACCCGGAGCTGGTCGGCGACGTGCTCACGGTCATGCGCAAGCTGGCCGAGGAGGGGATGACCATGCTCGTGGTCACCCACGAGATGGCCTTCGCCCGGGACGTGGCCGACCGGGTGGTCTTCATGGACGGCGGCGTGATCGTGGAGGACGGCCCGGCCGCCCAGGTGATCGGCGAGCCCCGGCACGAGCGCACCAAGACCTTCCTGCGCCGCGTGCTCGACCCCACGCACACCGACGTCTGACAGCCGGTTCCGGCACGGCCCGCGCCCAGGTGGCGCGGGCCGTGCCGTGCCGGCCGGGCGGTGCGAGCCCGGGGGAGCCTTTGGCACCGTACAGAGCTTCCCCGACCCTGTACGTTTTCTACTCGGCCTCCCCACGGGCATCACTGTCACCCACGGTAGCGACTCATGTGGCAAGAGTGCAAAAAGGGGAGGTCTGATACGGGCGAATACTTGTGGGATCAGATGTCACGCAGCATGCAGGTGAGGCGTGAGGTGCACACCCGGCGCCCCTGGTCGTCGGTGATCTCGATCTCATAGGTGGCGAGCGTCCGGCCCCCGTGGATCCGGGTGGCCACGCCCGTGACGTGCCCGGAGGTGGCCGAGCGGTGGTGGGTGGCGTTGATCTCCACGCCCACGCCCACCCGTCCGGGGCCCGCGTGCAGGGTCGCGCCGGTCGAGCCGAGGGTCTCGGCGAGCACGCACGAGGCACCGCCGTGCAGCAGGCCGTACGGCTGGATGTTGCCCTCCACGGGCATCCGGCCGACCACGCGCTCGGGGGTGGCCTCGGTGATCTCGATCCCCATCCGGTCCACGAGCGTGTTCTTGTAGGAGGCGCCGAGCCCCTCTTCCACGCGGCGGGTCACTTCTTCGAGGTCTGGCAAGGTCAAGGGGATGCCTCCTGTCATGCGCGGCCAGGTTTTCTGTCGCCCCGGCAGACTAGGCTTCCGGTGTGCCGAAGAGCGAAGCGACCCCCAATCGTCCGTGTCTCCTGCTGCTGGACGGGCATTCACTGGCCTACCGCGCCTTCTATGCCCTGCCCGAGGAGAATTTCTCCACGACGACGGGGCAGACGACAAACGCGGTCTACGGGTTCACGTCGATGCTGGTCAACGTGCTCCGCGACGAGCAGCCCACGCACGTGGCGGTCTGCTTCGACCGGTCGGAGCCGACGTTCCGGCACGAGGAGTACGCCGAATACAAGGCCAACCGGAGTGCGAGCCCCGACAGTTTCCGCAGCCAGATGAGCCTGATCCACGAGATGCTCGACGCGTTGCGCGTCCCGCACCTGTCGCTGGCGGGCTACGAGGCCGACGACCTGATCGCCACGCTCGCCACCCAGGCCGCCGGGCAGGGCATGAACGTGCTGGTCGTCACCGGCGACCGTGACGCGCTGCAGCTGGTCGACGACCACGTCACCGTGCTGATGACCCGGGTCGGGATCAGCAACATGACCCGCTTCACCCCCGCGGCGGTGCAGGAGAAATACGAGCTCACCCCGGTCCAATACCCCGACTTCGCGGCGATCCGGGGCGACTCCAGCGACAACCTGAAGAGCATCCCCGGCGTGGGCGAGAAGACCGCGGCCAAGTGGATCCGCGAGTTCGGCTCGCTGGAGGAGCTGGTCAACCGGATCGACGAGGTCAAGGGCAAGGTCGGCGACAAGCTCCGCGACCACCTCGACCAGGTGCTGATGAACCGCCGTCTCACCCAGCTCATGCGCGAGGTCCCGCTGGAGCGCGAGGTCTCCGGCCTGACGGTCGGCCGGGGAGACCGCGAGGAGATCAACAAGATCCTCGACACGCTGGAGTTCCGCGGCGAGCTGCGCGACCGGCTGTTCAAGACGCTCCTGCCGGCGGAGTCCGAGGCCGAGGAGGGCTTCGAGGTCGAGACCGTCGTGCTCGGCCCCGGCCAGGTGGCCGGATGGCTGCGGGAGCTGCCCGAGGGCCGGGCCGGGCTCGCCTTCAAGGGCGCCTACGGCAGCGGCACCGGCCGCATCGACAGCATCGCGATCGCCGCGCCCGACGGCCCCGCCGCGGCCCGCGGACGCGGCGCCGCGTTCATCGACCCCACCACGCTGACCGAGGACGACGAGGCGGCCCTGCGCGGATGGCTCGGCGACGCCTCCAGGTCCAAGGCCGTGCACGACGCCAAGGGCCCCATGCTGGCGCTGTGGGCCCAGGGGCTGGAGCTGCGCGGCCTGACCTGTGACACGGCGCTGGCGGCCTACCTGGCGATGCCGGGGCAGCGGGCCTTCCCGCTGGAGGACCTCGTGCGCGCCTACCTCCAACGGGAGCTGCGCGGCGAGAGCGACAGCGGCGGCCAGACCAGCCTCTTCGAGGAGGAGGACGACAGCGCGGCCCTGGAGCTGGGCCTGCGGGCGCTGGCCGTCCGGGAGCTCGCCGACGCCCTGGAGGCGTTCCTGGAGCCGCGTGGCGGCACCAGCCTGATGCGCGAGGTGGAGCTGCCGCTGGTGTCCGTGCTGGCCGAGGTGGAGCGGGCCGGGATCGCCGCCGACCGGGACCACTTCGGCAAGCTGGAGGCCGAGTTCGGCGCCGCGGTGAAGCAGGCCGTCGAGGCGGCCCACGCGGCCGTCGGGGAGCAGTTCAACCTGGGCTCGCCCAAGCAGCTCCAGGAGATCCTGTTCACCAGGCTCAACCTGCCCAAGACCAAGAAGACCAAGACCGGCTACACCACCGACGCCGACGCGCTGGCCTGGCTGGCCACCCAGACCGACCACGAGCTGCCGACCATCATGCTCAGGCACCGCGACCAGGCCAAGCTGAAGGTCACGGTCGAGGGCCTGATCAAGGAGATCGCCGACGACGGGCGCATCCACACCACCTACAACCAGATCGTGGCGGCCACCGGACGGCTCAGCTCGGAGAAGCCCAACCTGCAGAACATCCCGGTCCGCACCGTCGAGGGCCGCCGGATCCGGCAGGGCTTCGTGGTCGGGCCGGGCTACGAGACCCTGCTGACGGCCGACTACAGCCAGATCGAGCTGCGGATCATGGCGCACCTGTCGGGCGACGAGTCGCTGATCGCCTCCTTCGAGTCCGGCCACGACTTCCACAAGGCCACCGCCGCCCGGGTCTTCGACATCGCCCCGGACCAGGTGACGGGGGAGATGCGGGCCAAGATCAAGGCGATGAACTACGGCCTCGCCTACGGCCTGTCGGACTTCGGGCTGGGCGCGCAGCTCAACATCCCGGTGTCGGAGGCCAGGGCGCTGAAGGAGGAATACTTCGAGGAGTTCGGCGGCATCCGCGACTTCCTCAACGCGATCGTCGCGCAGGCCAGGCACGACGGCTACACCGAGACCATCATGGGCCGCCGCCGCTACCTGCCCGACCTCAACAGCGACAACCGCCAGCGCCGCGAGATGGCCGAGCGGATGGCGCTCAACGCGCCGATCCAGGGCTCGGCGGCCGACATCATCAAGGTCGCCATGCTCAACGTGCAGAGCGCCCTCAAGGAGGCCGCCCTCACCTCCCGGATGCTGCTCCAGGTCCACGACGAACTCGTGTTCGAGGTGGCGCCGGGAGAGCTGGAGACCCTGCGCGAGCTGGTCACCGAGCGGATGAACGCCGCCTACTCCCTGCGGGTCCCGCTGGAGGTCTCGGTGGGCGTCGGCCACACCTGGGAGGATGCCGCCCACTGATCGATTGGTCCGGCCTGTCCGAGTCTGTTCTAGGGTTGGTGATTCAGCCGACACCTCGACGGGCACGGGAGTTTTGTGCGGAGTCAATCCCCCCTCACGCAGATCATCATGGTGGCCAACGTCGTGGTGGTGGCCGCCGCAGTGGTGGTGCTTCTGACACTGCCCACGGCGGCGGTCCCCCGGGCCACCCCCATGGCCGGCCTGGCGACCGGCGCGGTGACGGGCACCCCCGCGCCGCCGACGCCCTCGCCGTCGCCCGATCTGCCCTCGGCCGACCTGCCGCCGCCGGTCACGGCCACCCCGGAGTCCGCCCGCCAGGTCAAGGCCAACGAGGCGGGGATGGTCCCGATCCTGATGTACCACCGGATCATGAAGAAGCGGCTGGCCTCCATCGACCGCACGCCCTCCCAGGTCCGCCAGGAGATGGAGAAACTGGCCAGGGACGGCTACGTGCCGGTCACCGCGCAGGAGTTCGTCACCGGGAAGATCGACATCCCGGCGGGCAGGCACCCGGTCGTGCTGACCTTCGACGACGGGCACGCGAGCCACTTCGCGCTCGACGGCAACGGCATGCCGGCCAAGGACACCGCGGTCGGGATCATCTACCAGGTCGCGAAGAAGTATCCGGGCTTCCGCCCCGTCGCCACCTTCTGGGTCAACCGGGAGCCGTTCGGCCTGCGCGACCGGCGGGACCAGGAGCGGGCCGTGCAGTGGCTGACCTCGCGCGGCTTCGAGGTGGCCAACCACACCTGGTCCCACCCCTACCTGCCGGGCCTGTCGAAGGCGAAGGTCGCCGAGCAGATCATCCGGGTCGAGCGGCTGCTGAAGAAGTTCGGCGCCGGCCCGTCCGCCACGCTCGCGCTGCCCTTCGGCGCGATGCCGCGCAAGAGGTCCACCGTGCAGTCGGGCAAGTGGGACGGCGACCGCTTCGCGTTCAAGGGCGTCTTCCTGGCCGGCGCGCAGCCGTCGTCGTCGCCCTTTGCCAAGGATTTCGACTGGCGGGCCATCCAGCGCATCCAGAGCAACGGCAAGAAGGGGGAGTGCCGCAAGTGGTGCTCGCAGTATTGGCTGGAGTGGCTGAACAAGCATCCGGACAGGCGCTACACGGCCGACGGCGACCCCGGCCGTATCTCCGTGCCGCAGAAATTTCGGGGTATCATCAGCTCCGAGCGTAGGCGGCAGGTCAACGCCTACTAAAGCCGTTTTCCGAGGTGTCGTGCCTCCAGATTGACCAGACTCGTCTGGTCTCATATGCTGATCGCTGCGCTGTGGGCTCGCGCGTGTCTCGGACGGAGTGGGCTCGCGCTCGGTCACGCCGATGAATCCTTCGGCTGAACGATAAGAGGCCTGCCGCGTGTTCGCCACATCGACTTCTGTCCGCGTTCGGAGCAATTCCACACATGACGAGCAGCACTGAGGCCACCTCGAGCACCCCGCAGGTAGCGGTCAACGACATCGGGTCCGAGGAAGACTTCCTCGCAGCGATCGATCTGACCATCAAGTACTTCAACGACGGCGACATCGTCGAGGGCACCGTCGTCAAGGTCGATCGAGATGAAGTTTTGCTCGACATCGGCTACAAGACCGAGGGTGTCATCCCCTCGCGTGAGCTCTCGATCAAGCACGATGTCGATCCCGCGGACGTCGTCGAGGTTGGCGAGCACGTCGAAGCCCTCGTCCTCCAGAAGGAGGACAAGGAGGGGCGCCTGATCCTGTCCAAGAAGCGCGCTCAGTACGAGCGGGCCTGGGGCACGATCGAGAAGATCAAGGACGAGGACGGCATCGTCACCGGCACCGTCATCGAGGTCGTCAAGGGTGGTCTCATCCTCGACATCGGCCTCCGTGGCTTCCTGCCGGCGTCCCTGGTCGAGATGCGCCGCGTCCGTGACCTTCAGCCGTACGTGGGCCGTGAGCTCGAGGCGAAGATCATAGAGCTCGACAAGAACCGCAACAACGTGGTCCTCTCCCGCCGCGCCTGGCTCGAGCAGACCCAGTCGGAGGTCCGCCAGACCTTCCTCAACACCCTGCAGAAGGGCCAGGTCCGCAAGGGCGTCGTCTCCTCGATCGTCAACTTCGGTGCGTTCGTGGACCTCGGCGGCGTCGACGGTCTGGTCCACGTCTCCGAGCTGTCCTGGAAGCACATCGACCACCCGTCTGAGGTCGTCGAGGTCGGCCAGGAGGTCACCGTCGAGGTTCTCGACGTCGACATGGAGCGCGAGCGGGTCTCCCTGTCGCTCAAGGCGACGCAGGAGGACCCCTGGCAGCAGTTCGCCCGCACCCACCAGATCGGTCAGGTCGTCCCGGGTCGCGTCACCAAGCTGGTGCCGTTCGGTGCGTTCGTCCGCGTCGAGGAGGGCATCGAGGGCCTGGTCCACATCTCCGAGCTGGCCGAGCGCCACGTCGAGATCCCCGAGCAGGTCGTCCAGGTCGGCGACGAGATCTTCGTGAAGATCATCGACATCGACCTCGAGCGTCGCCGGATCTCGCTGTCGCTCAAGCAGGCGAACGAGAGCGCGACGGGCGCCGACATCGAGTTCGACCCCACGCTCTACGGCATGGCGGCGACCTACGACGACCAGGGCAACTACATCTACCCCGAGGGCTTCGACTCCGAGACGAGCGAGTGGCTCGAGGGCTTCGAGAAGCAGCGTGACGAGTGGGAGCGGCAGTACGCCGAGGCCCAGACCCGTTTCGAGGCTCACAAGAAGCAGGTGGAGGAGGCCCGCAAGGCCGAGGCCGAGGCGGGCGAGGCTGCCCCCACGTCCTACTCCGGTGAGACCCCGGCCGCCAGCTCCGGCTCCAGCTCCAGCAGCTCCTCGGCTCCGGCTTCGGGTGCTCTCGCCTCCGACGAGGCTCTCGCGGCTCTGCGCGAGAAGCTCGCGGGCGGCCAGAGCTGACGTCGGCGTAGCAGTGAGGATCTGAGGATCCACGGAAGGGCCCCGCTCCGGCGGGGCCCTTTCCCGTATCCGGACCCTGAGCGCCGCTTGGCGATCCCGGTCGATATCGTTGCCCCGTGACCTCGATCGAGTGGGCGGAGCCCGCCGACACCCTGATCGGACGGGCGGAGCCCGCGGACGCGGGCGAGATCCTGACCGTGCAGCGGGCGGCCTACGTGGGCGAGGCCCAGCTCTACGGCGATCCGTTCATCCCACCGCTGGTGGAGTCGGCCGAGCAGGTCCGCAGGGCCGTCCAGACCGGCACCGTGCTCGTCGCCCGCAGCGGGAGGCGGATCGTCGGCGCGGTCCGCGGCCAGCTGTCCGGCACGACCTGCCTGGTCGGTCGCCTGGTGGTGGCGCCGGACACGCAGGGCCGGGGCATCGGCGGGGCCCTGCTGTCGGCCCTCCACGACGAGATCGCCGCCGCGGCGTTCGACCTCTTCACCGGGCACCTGTCGGAGGGCAACCTGCGGCTCTACCGCCGCCACGGTTACCGCGAGACCCGCCGCGAGCGGATGAGCGACCACCTGACCCTGGTCCACATGCGCAGGGAGATCCAGGTGTGAGGGCTCCAGGTGTGATCGCGACACCGGTAAAGGATCGGTCTGTTTATTTTTCTCCTGAGATGGGTGATCGGCTTGTCCCGCTCCGGATGACCGGCCGTGGGAGCCTCCGTCCCGGTCTCCCGGGGCGCGCACCGCACCGCGTATGCTGCGGATCATGCTGAAGGTGGGACTCACCGGCGGGATCGGTTCGGGCAAGAGCGAGGTGTCGCGGCGGCTGGCGTCCATGGGCGCCATGGTGATCGACGCCGACAAGATCGCCCGTGAGGTGGTCGAGCCGGGGACCGACGGGCTGGCGCGCATCGTGGAGACGTTCGGCGCCGAGGTGCTGCGCGAGGACGGCTCACTCGACCGGGAGAGACTCGGCTCGATCGTCTTCGCCGACTCCGGGAAGCTGGCCTCCCTCAACGGCATCGTGCACCCGCTGGTCGGGGCGCGGGTGGCGGAGCTGCAGCGGCAGGCGGACGACGGCGCGATCGTGGTCTACGACGTGCCGCTGCTGGCGGAGAACAACCTCGCCCCGATGTACGACGTGGTCGTCGTCGTGGACGCCGCGGACGAGATCCGGCTGGCCCGGCTGGTCGAGCTGCGGGGCATGAGCGAGCAGGACGCCAGGGCCCGGATCGCGGCCCAGGCGGCCCGCGAGGACCGGTTGAAGATCGCCGATCTGGTGATCCCGAACGAGGGGTCGCTGGAGGATCTCGGGACCCGGGTGGAGGAGGTCTGGGCCGAGCTGACCGCCCGGACCGTCACCTGAGCCGGGACTCCGCGTCCGGCGCGGTCCGCCCGGTCGCGGGCAGGCGGGCGTCCGGCTCTCCGGCCTCCAACCCGCGGGTCCCCACGACGTATCGGAACCGGCCCGCCACCTCGCCCACCGGCCGGTCGCGGCCGTCCGGCGCGGTCGCCGCCCACCCCTCGGGCAGGCCGAGCGGGGCGGCCCGCCGGGCGGGAGCCGTACCGGGGCGGAGGCCCCACGGGTCAGGGGACGGCCCGGACCGCCTCCAGCAGGTCCTCCTGGAACCCGGCCCGGCCCGCGACGAAGTCGCGCCCGCCCCCGGCGAGCGGGGCGCAGTCGAAGGGGGTGCCGTCGAAGGCGCTGACCACCACGCCGGCCTCCTGTGCGATCAGCAGGCCGCCGGGCAGGTCGACGACCCCGGTCTGGTAGCCGACGATCCCGTCGATGTCCCCCCGGGCGAGCATCACCCAGGCCAGCAACGGAGCCCAGAGCCTCAGCACCCGGCGGGCACGCCTGTCGAGCCCCGCCTTCAGCGCGCAGGCCACGGCGTCGCCGCGCCGCACGCCGTACCCCTGGATCCAGGCCAGTAGGGGACCGCCGCCGGCCGGGCGGTGCGACGGGGCGGCCAGCGGGCCGCTCGGGCCGAGCACGCCCCGGCCCCGCACGGCCGACCAGGTCCTGCCGGTCACCGGCTCGTGGACGACTCCCAGCTCGGGGCGCCCGTCGCGGCACAGGGCCAGGCCCACGGCGTACAGGGGCAGGCCGATCGCGATGTTGTTGGTGCCGTCGAGCGGGTCGATGAGCCAGGTCCACTCCGACCCCGCCCGGCCCTGCTCGCCCGATTCCTCGGCGATCACCGCGTGGTCGGGGAAGGCGGCCAGCACCCGCCGCAGCAGCAGCTCCTCCGAGGCCAGGTCCAGGTCGGTGACCACGTCGCCGTCGTCGCCCTTGGGGCTGATCTCGACCGTCCCCAGGACGCCCGCGGTGATCAGCCGCCCGGCCGCCCGCGCGGCGTCGACGGCGATCCGGCGGGCGTGTTCGAGATCCGTCCCCTGAACCACGCGATCCTCCTCGGTCGTGTGACGGGCGGCCGCCCGGCCGGGCCGGACGGGTCGCCGGTCAGGCCCGCCGTCATGGTGTCGCCGGTCAGCCTCGCCGTCATGGTAGGGCCAGACCTCGGCCCCGTTCCAGGCTCCGTCGCGGGCCGGACGGACCGGCTGCCCGTGATCGCCGTACGCCGTCGATGACGGCGAGGGCGACGCGGAACCGCCCGCCCACCACGGGCAGGACAGGGAGCACGACCGGCTCCGCGCGGGGCGCGGGCGGCGGCCCCGGCCGGTGAACGGCGGCCGGGGCGTCGGCCGTACGGGGCGGGTCAGAACCAGCCGCGCCGCTGGGCCATCGCCTGCAGGCCGGCGCGGAGCGCCTGGTCCGCCTGGCCCGGGTGGTCGTCGTAGCGGACGGTGAACCGGTTGTAGGCGTCGTGGCTGGACTCCAGGAAGCCACCGCGCTTGTCGGCCTCCAGGATGACGTCCATCGACTGCGGGCCGGCGATGAAGGTCAGCTCCAGTTCGTTGAAGTGCCGGGCGTATTCGTGGCCCGCGTAGTATTCGATCTCCTGGAAGAACGGCATCTGGGAGCCGCGCAGGGTGCCGCGCTCCAGGTCGGCCTTCTTGAAGCGGAAGCCCATGTTGTCCAGCGCGCCCAGGACGTGGTCCTGGGCGGGCATCGGGTTGACGAACAGCGGGTCGAGGTCGCCCTTGTCCAGCGCGCCGGCCAGCGCGAGCTCGGTGGAGACGCCCAGCTGCATGCCACGCAGCGGGTGGCCGCCGACGGCGCTGATCGGGGTCTCCCACGGGACCGGGATCTCGAAGGGGGCCGACTGGGGAGCGCCCGCCGCGAGGTGGAACGGGCCGGTGATCTGCTTGCGCAGGAAGCTGTAGGTCGACTTGTACTCGTTGTCGCCGCTCTCGACCTCGACCACCGCGGTGAAGTCGATGAAGATGCCCTCGACCTTGTAGTCGGAGCCGCCGCCGCGGAAGTTGACCTGCCCGCGCAGGACCTCGCCGGGGCGGACGTTGGAGTTTTGCAGGATCGTGTCGACCTCGACACCCGCGCCGAACGCGGCCATCAGCTTACGGAACACCATCGATGGACTCCCAAGGGGATAGTGGGTTTCAGTTGGTTTCAACGGCCGGCTTGACCTGGCCGTTCCCGCGGCCGAGCTGCGGCAGGATCTGGGCCAGGAGCATGGTGGACAGCGCGGAGGAGTCGCCGGAGGCGCCGTCGGTGCGGACGACGACGGGGCGCGGGGCCTGCTCGGCGAGTTTGGCCCCGACGTCCAGGCGGCGGCGGGCCAGCTCGTACTGGAGCACCGCCCGGTTGTCGCGGTAGGCGTCGGCCAGCCGGCGCAGCCCCTTGGCCTCGTTCTCCGCGGAGGTGAGCTGGGCCCGGCCCTTGGCCTCGATCTCCCAGCGCACCCGCTGGGCCTCGGTCTCGTGCTCCTCCAGCATGCGCGCGACGTCCTTGCGCGCGGTGTTGGCGGCGGCCCGGACCTCGACGATGCGGGCGTCGCGCGTCTTCTTGGCGCGCTCGATCTCCATCAGCAGGGTGTCGATCCGCCGCTTGCGGGTGAGCTCCCACTCGCGCTCGAAGGCCGACAGCTCCTTGGCGACCTTCTCACGGGTGGCCAGGTGCTGCTGGTACTGGTCGGGCAGCTGCACGTCGGGGATGTTGGCGCCGGTGATCCGCACGCCGTACCGGCCGAGCTGGCGGGTCAGGAGCTCCTGCATGTCGCCGACGTCCGAGCCGCGCAGGTCGTAGGCCCGCTCGGTGTGCACGAGGCGGCTGCGCTGGCGGATGGCGTCCTGTACGGCGCTGCTGAGCACCAGGTCGAAGTTGCCCGCGCCGATCGTCCGGACGAAGGCCACCGGGTCGATGATGCGGAACTTCAGGAAGAACTCGATCGACTTCAGCGGCACGTTCTCGGCGGTCGGGCAGGCGACGATCGGGGCGGAGTAGGGGATCTCAGTGGAGGTGTCCACCACCGCGTCCACCCGGTCCCACGGCAGCCACAGGTAGTGGCGGCCCGGGGGCAGGGTGCCCACGATCGCGCCCCACCGGCTGCGCACGCCCGTGGTGCCCTCCTCGATCTCGATGATCGCCCGGCGCCACAGCCAGACCAGCGCCGCGAGCAGGGACAGCACCGCGCCGACCGCGGCCAGGGCGGAGAACGTCCCGCCGGCCAGCAGCGCCGTACCGGCGAGGTAGACGGCCAGCAGCAGCAGCGTCACCCAGGCGAAGCCGCGGCGGTCCTTGGGGATGACCACCGGGACGAGCTGGCCGGCCTCACCGCCGCGCAGCAGCTGGCGGATCTCCGACCAGGAGGCCAGGGATTCCTTGATCTTGGAGAACTCTCTGCTCATCTCTGGGTCTCTTCCTTGACGGCGGGCGCCGTGACTTCCCCTACGGCGGGCGCGGCGGTCTCCGAAGCAGCGGCGGGCGTGGCGGTCTCCGGGACCGCCGGGTTGAGCAGGGCGGTGATCTCCGCCTCGCGACCCTCGACCCGCCTGCCGATCTCGGCGATCCGTTCCCTGATGGCGGCCATGTCCGCCGCGGAGAACAGCTGTGTCTCGCGGCTGCCGACGAGCTGCCTGGCCAGGGCGAGCAGGTCGATGTCGGTCGTCTCGCCGACCTGCACCACGCGGGGCAGATGGGAGGCCACCGACTCGAGCTTGTCGAGCAGGTCCTGCTGGAAGCGGTGGTCCAGGATCTCCGGCGCCTCGGCGGCGCTCAGCGCCCGTATGTCCAGCGCCTGCGCCTCCAGCAGCGCCGCGTTGGCCTTGGCGGTGGACTCCGCCTCCACCAGCCGCTGGCTCGCCTGCGCCTTCGCCTGGTGGGAGGCGCGCTCCAGCGCGGTGTCCATCCGGGCCTGGTATCCGGCGATCTCGGCGTGGATGGCCGACAGCTGCTCCTGCAGCCCGGCGAGCTCCTTGATCAGGTCACCTTCGTTCTGCTCCTTGCGCAGCTGGAGCTCGTACTCGTAGGTGTACGCCTCCTTGGCGACCCTGATCATCTCCGGGGCGGCCAGGTCCATCCGGTATTCCTGGCTGGACGGCTCGGCGTGGGTGATGTTCACGTCGGTGAGCCGTACGGCGGGCAGGAACTGCTGGTTGAGGTTGTCCAGCATGCCCAGGGTGCTCTCGCCGACCAGGTCGTAGATGTCCTCGGCGCGCTGGGCGTAGATGAGGGAGCGGGTGACCTCGCTGATGGCGTTCTGCAGTTTGGCCTGGAAGCCGCTGACCGAGCCGAGGACGAAGATGAACTCGGCTGGGTCCTCGATCCGGAACTGCAGGAAGAGGTCCACGCTGGCCTTGACGCCCTGCTGGGTCGGGGCCTCGCGGATGGGCGCGTTGAAGGGATACTCGCGGGTGGTGTTGACGATGTAGCTGACCCGCTTCCACGGGTTGACCAGCGTCACCCTGCCCGGCTCGGCGATCTGCACGAGCTTGCCGAACTTGGTGATCAGGGCCTTGCAGCCCTCGGGCACCATGACCACGCTCCGCCGCCACCACAGGAACGCGGCGGCCAGCACCAGCACGGCCCAGTAGTGCGGCCCGAACAGCACCCGGGCACCGTCGGGCAGCCCGGTGGCGACCAGCCCGGCCAGGCCGAGCACCGCCAGCACGATCAGGGGGATGACCACCCGGGCGGTGGTGCCCTTGGGGATCACCACCGGGGAGATCACGTGAACCGGCTCGCCACCCGGGCCGCTCGCGGTGAAGCTGCGGTTGACGATCTCGCCGGCCTCGTTCAGCGACGCGCCGCGGGCCTCGATGACCGTGCCCACGGACGCGCCCTGCTCGCGGGCGGCCAGGAAGTCGGCCGGGTTGAGCGCGAACCCCTTCTCGCCGCCCGCCTGGCCCATGGCCTGGCTCGCGAACTGACCCACCGCCTGGCCGACCACCTGACGCGGATCGCCCCCCTGCCCTATCGCCTGCGCGGCTTCCATCGCCGACTGCATGGCCTGTCTTGGCCGGGACATCGAACCTCCGGGGTAGATATATGTCGAGAGCCCGATATATCACGCTTGGTAGGCGGGCGCACGCAGGACAGTAAAGGGCATCCCGCTTGCGGATGGCTTGCCACCCGATTGAAAGGGGCGGGCCGAAAGGGGGTCGCCAAAAGGGATCTTCCGGAAGAGGGCCGCCGGAAACGGTCTCGGAGGCGATCCGCCGGGGCGCCGTCCCGCCGGAACCGGCAGAGGCCGTCCCGCCGGAAGGGCCCGTCCCGCCGGAAGGGCCCGTCCGCCACGCGTCCAGGAGGGAATGTCGGTGGCTCCGCCTACAGTGGGTGGGGTGAGGCCGGTAACTGATTTGCAGCGCAAGGTGGCGCCCTTCGAGGTCGTCACCGACATGACCCCTTCGGGCGACCAGCCCGCCGCGATCGCCGAGCTTGAGCGGCGGGTCACGGCGGGCGACAGGGACAACGTCCTGCTGGGTGCCACGGGCACCGGCAAGACCGCCACCGTCGCCTGGCTGATCGAGCGGCTGCAGCGGCCGACCCTGGTCATCCAGCCCAACAAGACGCTCGCCGCGCAGTTCGCCAACGAACTGCGCGAGATGATGCCCAACAACGCGGTCGAATACTTCGTCTCCTACTACGACTACTACCAGCCGGAGGCATACGTCCCGCAGAGCGACACCTACATCGAGAAGGACTCCTCGATCAACGACGAGGTCGAGCGGCTGCGCCACTCGGCGACCAACTCGCTGCTGACCCGCCGCGACACGATCGTGGTGGCGTCGGTGTCGTGCATCTACGGCCTGGGCACCCCCCAGGAATACGTCGACCGGATGACCGCGCTCAAGGTCGGTCAGGAGATCGAGCGCGACAGGCTGCTACGCCGCCTGGTCGACATGCAGTACACCCGCAACGACCTGGCCTTCACCAGGGGCACCTTCCGGGTGCGCGGCGACACGATCGAGATCATCCCGAAATACGAGGAGCTCGCCGTGCGCATCGAGATGTTCGGCGACGAGATCGAGAAGCTCTCGACCATGCACCCGCTGACCGGCGAGGTGATCAGTGAGGACGAGGAGCTCTACATCTTCCCCGCCTCCCACTACGTCGCGGGCACCGAGCGGATGGAGAAGGCCATCCGGGGCATCGAGGCCGAGCTCGCCCAGAGCCTGGAGACGATGGAGCGGCAGGGCAAGCTCCTGGAGGCCCAGCGGCTGCGCATGCGCACCACCTACGACCTGGAGATGATGCGCCAGATCGGCACCTGCTCCGGCATCGAGAACTACTCCCGCCACATGGACGACCGGGCCCCGGGCAGTGCGCCCAACACCCTTCTCGACTACTTCCCCGAAGACTTCCTGCTGGTGCTGGACGAGTCCCACCAGACCGTGCCGCAGATCGGCGCGATGTACGAAGGCGACGCCTCCCGCAAGCGCACGCTCGTCGAGCACGGCTTCCGCCTGCCGTCGGCGATGGACAACCGCCCGCTCAAGTGGGAGGAGTTCCTGGAGCGGATCGGCCAGACGGTCTACCTGTCGGCCACCCCGGGCACCTACGAACTGGGCCGCTCCAAGGGCGACGTGGTCGAGCAGGTCATCCGGCCGACCGGCCTGGTCGACCCCGAGGTGATCGTCAAGCCCACCACGTCCCAGATCGACGACCTGGTCCACGAGATCAGGGCCCGGACCGAGAAGGACGAGCGGGTCCTGGTCACCACGCTGACCAAGAAGATGGCCGAGGACCTCACCGACTACCTCCTGGAGCTCGGCATCCGGGTCCGCTACCTGCACAGCGAGGTCGACACCCTGCGCCGCATCGAGCTGCTGCGGGAGCTGCGGATGGGTGAGTTCGACGTCCTGGTCGGCATCAACCTGCTCCGGGAGGGCCTGGACCTGCCCGAGGTGTCGCTGGTGGCCATCCTCGACGCCGACAAGGAGGGCTTCCTCCGCTCGGAGACCTCGCTGATCCAGACCATCGGCCGCGCCGCCCGTAACGTCTCCGGCCAGGTCCACATGTACGCCGACCGGATCACCCCCTCCATGGAGCGGGCGATCGAGGAGACCAACCGGCGCCGGGCCAAGCAGACGGCCTACAACGAGGCCAACGGCATCGACCCGCAGCCGCTCCGCAAGAAGATCGCCGACATCCTCGACTCGCTGAACCGCGAGGACGCCGACACCGCCCAGCTCCTCGGCGGCAGCGGCCGTCAGCAGTCGCGCGGCAAGGCCCCCGTCCCGGGCTTCGCGGTCAAGCAGGCCGGCCAGCACGCCAAGGCGATCGCGGGGGAGATGCCCCGCGCCCAGCTGGAGGCGCTGGTCGAGTCGCTCACCGACCAGATGCACCAGGCGGCCGCCGACCTCCAGTTCGAGGTCGCCGCCCGGCTCCGTGACGAGATCAAGGAGCTCAAGCGGGAGGTCCGTGACATGCGGGAGGCCGGCGTCTCCTGAGCCGGGGCGGCCCGCAGGCCCCGGGCCGCCGGTGGGGAGGCGCGCCGTCCCCCGCCGGCCCCGTCCAGGGGGCCGTCGTGGTCATGGCGGACCGGTCCCGGCATACCCACCGGCTCCGTCCAGGGGCCGCTGGTCATGGGGGACCGGTCCCGATATGCCCGCCGGCCCTCGACGTCACCCGGCTGCGCGGGCTGCCACGGGCCCCGTGGTCCTCCGGGCGGCCGATGGGAGGCCGATGGTCAGCGGACGCCGGCCTCGGCCCGCAGGAGGCCGGCCAGGGCCCCGGCGTCGGCCGAGGCCAGCCCGCGCGCGGCGAACCAGGTGGCGACGTTGCGGGCGTCGCGGTCGAGGAACTCCGGGCCGGTGGGGTGGGCCACCACGTCCACGATCTGCGGCAGGTCGATGATGACGGGCCGTCCCTCGTGGACGAGGATGTTGTAGGGGGACAGGTCCCCGTGGGCGAGACCTTCACGGGCCAGGACCACCAGGGCCTCCACAAGCTGCTCCCACAGCTCCGCCAGCCCCTCGGAGACCGCCGCCAGGCGGGGCGCGGCGGCGCCGTCGGGGGTGCCGACGAACTCCTCCAGGATCTCGGTGCCGACGATCTGCACCGGGTACGGCACGGGCAGGCCCAGCGACCACAGCCGGCACAGCGCCGCGAACTCGGCACCGGCCCACTGGCCGGCGATCATCTCCTTGCCGAACCGGGACCGGCTCGACATCGCCCGGCTGATCCGGCTGTCACGGACCCCGCGGCCCTCCAGATAGCCGGCGTCGCGGTGGAACAGGCGGTGCTCGGCGGAGCGGTAGCGTTTGGCGGCCAGCAGGCAGATCCGGTCGGTGCCCGGGACACCTCGCGAGATGAGGTGGACGTCGGCCTCCTTGCCGGTCTTCAGGATGCCGAGCTCGGTGTCGACGGCGGCCAGCTCGGTGACGAGCCAGCCGGGATGCGGCCGGGGGCCGCGCTCGGTGGGAGTGCTTAGATCCCAGGTGGACCACCGGTCACCGGACGGCGGGCCGTCGAGATCCTCGGGGGCGCTGTCGAGCCATTCGATGTCGTCGTCGTCCAGACGGTTCTTGCCACGACGACGGTGTTCGGAACGCTTGGGCACGGCGGGTTCTCCAGGAGGGAAGGCCCACCGGCGCCGTGGTCAGATCGGCTGACGGCCGGTGGGAGAGGCAGAGACGTGAAGAAGGCACGGAAAAACCGTCACGGTCACCCTCCCTTCCCGATGGGCGCGTCCGGCGCGCCCGGTGATCCTCGTGCTCAGGCGCATCCGTGCGCCCGGCGATCAACGGGCACGATCGTGCCAGGACCCGGAGAGGTCCGCAACCGGATTAATCGCCGCGGGCGCCGGCGCACGCATGCCGTCACGCCTGTGGCGGCATGCCGGCCGCCGGCGCCGGGAGTACGGCGGGGCACCGGAGCACGCCTCTGACGGGGACGGCCGGCACCTGGCCGTAGTCGGCCGGCAGGTTGGTGACACGCCGTGGTCGATGCTTGATCGATGAGAAGACCTCTGGACGTGGTGGAGATCGCCGTCCTCACCCAACCGGAGGTCTTCGGTCCACGCTGACGCCTGACCGCGTACGGCCGTGCCCTGCTCACCTGGCGTGTCCGCTCCGAGGTCGGCCCGTCACCCACGTGACCGAGGAACTGGGCATCTCCCGCTCAGACGGGGGGCAGTGACGCCGGAGCCGATGCCCGTCCGTGGCCGCCCACGGCGGCTCCCGATGGGAGCGCCGGCCTTGACGGCGGGCTCCAGCCGACGGCGTGGACGGCGGGCCGGCCGCCGTACCGGAAATACCTGGTCCCGCCGTCGGAGAGCTCCGGCGGCGGCTCAGCGCAGGTCGTCGGGGTGGGAGCGCTCGACCATCGTGCGGTTGTAGAGCTCGTCGATCTGGTCCAGGGGATCGGGGGCGCGGCGGCGCGCCTCGATCTCCAGGTCGGTGCGGCTCTGGAGGTCGTCGATGCCGCCGGCCGCGTGCGCCATCCGGTCGTTGAGCAGGTCGGCGCGGATCCGGGCGCAGGCCGTGGTCAGCTTGGCGTGGTGGTCACGCAGGCGGCCCAGCGCGGTGTGGTCGACATAGGCCGACACGCGCCGCTCCTGGGCGTAGATGCCGAGCTGGGCGTCGAGCTGGTCGGCGTGCGTGCTGATCTCGGCCACGAGATGCGGCAGGTCGCCGAGTCCCCAGCCGTCGTGCAGCGCCTGGTCCACCGCCTGGCGGGTCAGGGAGACCTCGCGGCGCAGGTCCAGCCGCATCCGCTCGGTCTCGGCCGCGTCGCCGGTGCCCATGGCCGCCATGTGGGAGGCGACGCGGGTGCTCACCTTGCGGGCCTTCTTGGTGGCCTTCTTGCCGACCTTGACCAGCAGGTAGATTCCAGCCGCCCCCATGAGGAGGAGGAACAGGAGGATCACCAGCACGATGGTGATGAAAGTGCCGATCGAAGCCACCTCCCAGCAGGGGCGTAACGGGGTGTTTCGAGCATAGCCCGCGCGGCCGCGTAGGCGCGGCCACCGTCCGGGCCCGGCCCCGCGTCCACGCGGGGCCCGGTGTTCGCCCGGGGCCCGGTGGTGTTCACGCGAGATCTGGTGTTCACGCGGGACCCGGTGTCCACGCGGGACCCGGTGGTGTCCACGCGAGATCCGGTGTCCGGGCCGGGCACGGTGTTCACGCCGGGCTCCGCCGGAGCGCGCGGCGCCGCCGTACCTTGCGGACCACCCACCAGGCGGACAGGGCCAGCACGGCCACCACGACAACGACCAGGACCGGCAGGAAGATCGCGACCAGGCTGATGCCGAGCGATCCGGCGTCCTCCACCGTGCTGACCACGGGCGCGCCGACCCCGGCGGTCGAGGCGTTGACCACGGGCCTGGCGGTCGTCTTCATCACGTGCACGGCCAGCGCGATCCCGATGCCCAGCACCCAGCTCAGCCAGGGGTTGTGGCTCATCCAGGTCGAGCCGTCGAGCCGGGCCGCCGCCTCGGTGGCGCTGAAGACGACGCCGCCGGAGACCGGGCGGACCACGGTCTGGATCATGTCGTTGACGCTGTCGACCACCGGCACCTTGTCGAGCACGATCTCGGCCAGCAGCAGCACGCCGATGATCCCGAGCACCCATCCGTTGGACAGCCAGGCGAACTCCTGCGGCAGCCGTAGCTGATCGGTGAAGTTGGCGATCAGGCCGACCACCAGCAGGGGGATGTAGGCGTTCAGCCCCGCCGCGGTGGAGAGTCCCAGACCTGTCAGTGCCGCGAGCATCGCGCCTCCCTCCGTCTCGTCCCCTCCTTCAACGATTCCCGGCCGCCGATGGATCCCGCCGGGCGCCGGAAATCGCCTGAGGTGAAACGACGAGGGGCGCACCCCGTGCGGGATGCGCCCCTCGTGTCCCCCATGAGGGCTACTCCGGGACGGGGACCCGGAGTACTTCGCCCTTGCCGGGCACCATGGCCTTGTTGGCCACGTAAACGGCGCCGTCGGGGCCGACGGCCACGCTGAGCGGGGTGACCAGCGTGCCGGGTCGGAGAAGTTCGGTGCGGGTGCCGTCGGACTCGATCCGGTAGACGGCGCTCTTGGTCATGCCGTCGGCCGGGATCGGCCCGACCGAGCCCAGGACGACCATCCGGCCCTCGGCGTCGAAGGCCACGTCGACGACCGTGGTGAAGCCCTGCGCGGCGGTGGTGACCTTCCCCCGCTCCAGGCGGAACACCCGGGCGGAGCCCTCCGGGTTCGGGAAGCCGCCGTGCTCGGCCACGTAGTAGGCGCCGTCCGGGCCCCGGGTGATGCCCATCGGAACCGACTGCATTGGGATCTTGCTGCCCTTCGGCATCTTCAGCGCCGGCGGGGCCGGCACGGAGCGGGCGTGGAAGACCGTCTCGGTGCTGACGCCGCCCTTCTTGCCCACCCGCAGCACGGAGTTGCCCCCGGTGTCGGTGACCAGCGCGCCGCCGCCGGGCAACGGGGCCACCCCGAACGGGTAGGAGTCGACCGCGCTGCCCTTGTCCTTGCGGTCGGGGTTGTGCTTGGTCTCGTAGGCGGCCAGGTCGGCGACGGAGATCCGCCGGCCCTTCTTGGAGATCGTCAGCAGCGTGCCCAGGGGCGCGGCCTCGGGGCCGAGCTTGGCGCGGAAGGCGGTGTCGCCGGAGAACCCGACCGTCACCAGCAGGTCGCCCTTCTCGGTGAGGGTGACGTCGTGCGGGCCGAGCGCGAACCCGCCGCCGGCCGCCGAGGGCAGGCCGTCGAGCAGCACCGAGGTCTTGCCGTCCTTGAGCGTGCTCACCTGGCCGGTCAGGCCCAGGCACATCTTCTCCGCCTTCTCGCCCTCCGGGGCCGGGGGCGAGGCGCACTTGACCTTGCCGCCGTGGCCGGACTCGGCGATGTAGAGCGTGCCGTCGGGGCCGAACGTCAGCCCGCGCGGACTGTCGAGGCCCTTGGCGACGACCTTGACCGTGTCGTCGGCCGCGTGCGCCGCCACGGCGGGCACCACCGTCACGGCCAGCGCCGCGACACCCCCCGAAGCCGCCGCGAGCAGCAGGCGGCCGAAACGTACTCCGCTCAACGCGATCCCCTCCCCAACCGCCCTGCCGTATCCGTCGGCATGAGCGAACACCGGAGAAGCTATGAGCGGGGCTCGTCTCCTCACAAGGGATATCCACTCCAATCCACCTGGGCACACGGCGATTTCCGCCCGGCGGGTGACGCCGCGTCCGTCCTCAGACGGACGACGGGCCGCTCGGCCGGACGAGGGAGCGTCCGGGCGGGCTCCGGTGACGGGACCCGGCCCGGTGGGCGCCGCGCTGTCGCGGTCCGGGACGGCGCCCGTCGGCGCGGCGGCGTGCGGGCTCGCGGTGACGCTCGCCGGCGCCGTGGTGTCACGGCCCGGGGTGGTGTCCGCCGTCGGTGACGGCCCGCAGGCGCTCCAGGGTGGCGGCGGCCTCCTCGATCATGTCGTGGACGACCCGGCGGGCCGGTCTGACCCGGTTCAACTGGCCGACGACCTGCCCGACGAAGTAGTTGACGAGCTCGCCGGCCCCGGGGTCGCCGCTGTCGGCGGCCCGGCCGATCCTGGCCATCGCGCTCTCGGCCAGCAGCATCTGCAGCGGCATCGGCAGCGGGCCCGGACTCTCCTGAGCCCCGTCCCACTCCTCGGTCCAGGCGGACCTCAGCTGCCGGGCGGGCTTGCCGGTCCGCGACCGGGACCGCACGGTGTCGGAGGAGGTGGCCGCGAGCAGTTTGCGCTTGACCGAGGGCAGGGTCTCGGCCTCCTCCGTGGTCAGCCAGACCGAGCCGCACCACACCCCCTCGGCCCCCAGCGCGAGCGCCGCGGCCATCTGGCGGCCGTCGGCGATGCCGCCCGCCGCCAGCACCGGCACGTCCACGGCGTCCACGACCTGGGGGACCAGCACCATGGTGGAGATGTCACCGGTGTGCCCGCCCGCCTCCGAGCCCTGCGCCACGATCATGTCGGCCCCCGCGGCCACCTGGCGCCGGGCGTGCTCGACGGTCCCGACCAGGGCGGCGACCGGGACCCCCGCCTCTCTCGCCCTGGTCACCATCTCCGGCGGGGGCGGGCCGAGCGCGCTGGCGATGAGACCGATCGGGTGCCTGAGCGCCACGTCGATGAGGCCGGTCGCGCCCTCGGCGGTCACCCGGCGGCCCACCTCGTCGGCGTAGGCCGACATCGCGCCGGTGAACGGCTCGGGCATGCCCACGTTGTACTTGCCGAACAGGTGCGTCACGAAGTCGAGGTGCCGGTCGGGGATGAAGTCGAGGAGGCGGGCGCTCCGGTCGGCCGCCGACGCGTCGATCCGGCCGGGGACGAGGACGTCCACCCCGTACGGCCGGCCGCCGACCTGCCCGTCGATCCAGTCCAGTTCCGTGTCGAGCTGCCGGGGGGAGTAGGCGACGGCGCCGAGCACGCCGATCCCGCCCGCGTTGGTCACCGCGGCGACCACGTCGCGGCAGTGGCTGAAGGCGAAGAGGGGGAACTCGACGCCGAATCTCTCGCAGATCGCGGTGCGCATGCCGCGACCGTAAATCCCAGAACCTTGTTCGGTCCAGAGTCCGGCCCGGCTCAGGCGCCGACCGACCCGGACCCGAGGGGCTCGACGGTCCCGCCGGACCCGGCAGGCCCGACGGCCTCGGCCGCGTCCAGGACCCCGGCGGGTTCGACGGGCCTCGCGGGTCCGGTGGGTCTCGTGGCTCCGGCCGCGTCCAGGGCCCCGGCGGGCTCGGCGGATCTCACGGGTCCGGTGCCTCCGGCGTGCGTGAGACGCTCGGCGGATTCGGGGCGGGCGCCGTTGAGGTGGGGCGGCAGCCAGCCGTCCCCGGTGACGTAGCGGCGGACGACCTTGGCCGGCACGCCGGCGATCACGCTGTGGTCGGGGAACTCGCCGCGCACCACGGCCCCGGCGGCGACCACGCACTGCCTGCCGATCCGGGTGCCCGGCAGGATGATCGCACCGGTGCCCAACCAGGAGCCCGAGCCGATGGCCACGGGGTTGTTACGCGGCCACTGGCGGCCGATCGGCGTCTCCGGGTCGTCGTAGACGTGGTTCTGGTCGGTGATGTAGACGTACGGGCCGGTGAACACGTGGTCGCCGATGTCGATCGACTGGTGGCCGACGATGTGGCTGCCCCGGCCGATCGAGCAGCTCCCGCCGATCCGCACGATCGAGTCCGGGCCCAGGTCCACCCCGGGGCCCATGCCCGCGGAGATGGAGACGCGCTCGCCGACCAGGGTGTGGTCGCCTATCTCGATCCACGCCTCACCGAAGATCGCACCGACCGGGAACGACAGACAGGCGCCCTCGCCGAGGCGGCGGAAGCGGTAACCGGCCGGACTGGCCGGGCTCACGGTGCCGGCCGCCCGGATCGCGGCCCAGCCGCGGTGAATGAGGCTGCCGGCGGCACGCCGTATCACGCCACGAATCGACATAACGGCCTAAGTTACCGCTTGGTCATTTTTCAGTGGAATACGGGTGGTGGGGTTGTACGGACGGTTCGGGGGAACGGTTTGATAACCTGAGAGTCCGTGGACAGGTGGGCCGCTATCAGGGCGTGCCGACCGATCTATGACGACCACGGGAGACTTCTTGCGCAGCGCCGCACACACCAAGCATCTGTTCGTCACCGGCGGCGTCGCCTCCAGTCTCGGTAAGGGACTGACGGCGTCGAGCCTCGGACGCCTTCTCAAACTGCGTGGTCTGCGGGTCACCATGCAGAAACTCGATCCCTACCTCAACGTCGACCCCGGGACGATGAACCCGTTCCAGCACGGTGAGGTCTTCGTCACCGACGACGGAGCGGAGACCGACCTCGACGTCGGCCACTACGAGCGCTTCCTCGACACCGAGCTGCACGGCTCGGCGAACGTGACCACCGGCCAGGTCTACTCCAACGTCATCGCCAAGGAGCGCCGCGGCGAGTATCTCGGTGACACCGTGCAGGTCATCCCGCACATCACCAACGAGATCAAGGACCGCATCCGGTCCATGGCCGGCCCCGACGTGGACGTGGTCATCACCGAGGTCGGCGGCACCGTCGGCGACATCGAGTCGCTGCCCTTCCTGGAGGCCGTGCGCCAGGTCCGCCACGAGGTCGGCCGCGACAACGTGTTCTTCCTGCACGTCTCGCTGCTGCCCTACATCGGGCCGAGCGGCGAGCTGAAGACCAAGCCGACCCAGCATTCGGTCGCCGCGCTGCGCAGCATCGGCATCCAGCCCGACGCGATCGTGTGCCGCTCCGACCGGCCGATCACCAACTCGCTCAAGCGCAAGATCAGCCTCATGTGCGACGTCGACGAGGACGCGGTCGTCTCCGCGATCGACGCGGCGAGCATCTACGACATCCCCAAGGTGCTGCACTCCGAGGGCCTGGACGCCTATGTGGTGCGCCGCCTCGGCCTGCCCTTCCGTGACGTCGACTGGAAGGAGTGGGAGCAGCTCCTGCGCCGGGTGCACCGCCCGGCCAAGGAGGTCACGATCGCGCTGGTCGGCAAATACATCGACCTGCCCGACGCCTACCTGTCCGTCACCGAGGCGATGCGCGCGGGCGGCTTCGCCAACGACGCCCGCGTCAACATCCGCTGGGTCAAGAGCGACGACTGCGAGACCCCCGAGGGCGCCGCCCGTGAGCTCGACGGCGTGGACGGCGTGCTCGTCCCCGGCGGCTTCGGCGTGCGCGGCATCGAGGGCAAGCTCGGCGCCATCCGGCACGTGCGGGAGAACAAGATCCCGCTGCTCGGCATCTGCCTGGGCATGCAGTGCATGGTCATCGAGGCCGCCCGCAACCTCGCCGGCATCGAGGACGCCGGCAGCACCGAGTTCGACCCCGAGACCACCCATCCGGTCATCTCCACCATGGCCGACCAGGAGGACGTCGTCTCCGGCGAGCGCGACATGGGCGGCACCATGCGGCTGGGCCTCTACCCGGCCAAGCTCACCGAGGGCTCCCTCGCCCGCCAGCTGTACGGCATGGCGAAGGTGGACGAGCGCCACCGCCACCGCTACGAGGTCAACAACTCCTACCGCGGGGAGCTGGAGAAGGTCGGCATGGTCTTCTCCGGCCTGTCGCCCGACGGACGCCTGGTGGAGTACGCCGAGCTGCCCGCCGACATCCACCCGTTCTTCATCGGCACCCAGGCGCACCCCGAGTTCCGCTCCCGGCCGACCCGCGCGCACCCCCTGTTCAAGGGCCTGGTCGGCGCCGCCCTGGCCTACGCCGACAGCCGTGGCAGCACGGCCAAGGCCGGGCGGGGCAAGTGAGCGACTCCGGGCTCGACGTCCAGGACGTCCCGGAGGAGTGGAAGGTCCTCTCCTCCGCCGAGCACTTCAGGGGGCGCGTCATCACCGCGGTGACCGACGCGGTCCTCATGCAGGACGGGGAGGTCGTCAACCGCGACTACGCGGTCCATCCGGGCTCGGTGGCCGTGGTCGCGCTCGACGAGCAGGACCGGGTGCTGATGATCCGCCAGTACCGCCACCCGGTCCGGCGGATGCTCTGGGAGCTGCCGGCGGGCCTGCGTGACATGGAGGACGAGCCGCTGCACGTCGGAGCCGCGCGCGAGCTGGCGGAGGAGACGGGCTATCGGGCGGAGACCTGGCACACCCTGATCGACGCCTTCACCTCCCCGGGGATGACCGACGAGCGGACCCGCATCTTCCTCGCCAGGGGGCTGAGCCCCATCCCCGAGGGGGAGCTCGACTTCGTCCACCGGCACGAGGAGGTCGACATGCCGGTGGTCTGGATTCCCCTGTCCGACGCGGTTCGGCGTGCCCTGGCGGGAATGATCCACAATTCCCAAGCCGTGGCCGGTATTCTCGCCGCATACGCCGCTTCGGCGGATGCTTTCGCCTCCCTGCGGCCCGCCGACGCGCCGGAGGCATGACAGGAGGACACCCTGAGCGAGACGGAGGCCGTCCTCTCCAGCTACCTCTCCCACCTGGCGCTGGAGAGGGGCCTGGCTGCCAACACACTGGCCTCCTACCGCCGTGACCTCCTGCGGTATGTGGAGCACCTGAAGAGCCGTGGCCGCGTCACCTTCGGTGAGATCGCCGAGGCCGACGTCACGGCCTTCCTGACCGCACTCAGAGAGGGCGACGAGGAGCACCAGGCCCTCGTCGCCAGCTCGACGGCGCGCGCCGTCTCCGCGGTCCGCGGCCTGCACCGCTTCGCGCTGCGCGAGGGCGTCTCCGACCACGACCCGGCCCACGGGGTGCGCCCGCCGCGGCAGCTCAGGCGGCTGCCCAAGGCGATCAGCGTGGACGACGTGGAGCGGCTCATCGCCGCCTCCGGCCCCGAGGGCGCGCCGCTCACGATGCGCAACCGGGCGCTGCTGGAGCTGCTGTACGGCACGGGCGCGCGCATCTCCGAGGCCGTGGGGCTCGCCGTGGACGACGTCGACCTGGGCTCGCAGACCCAGCAGGTGCGCCTGCGCGGCAAGGGCGGACGCGTCCGCCTGGTGCCCCTGGGCCGCTTCGCCCGGGAGGCGCTGGGCGCCTACCTCACCCGGGCGCGCCCGGGCATCGCCGCCCACGGCAGGGGCACCTCGGGGCTGTTCCTCAACGCCAGAGGCGGCCGGCTCACCCGCCAGGGCGCCTGGGAGGTCCTCCAGGCGGCCGCCGAGCGTGGAGGGCTGGCGGGAATCTCGCCACATATCTTGCGACATTCGTTCGCAACGCACCTCCTTGACGGGGGTGTGGACGTTAGGGTGGTTCAGGAACTACTCGGCCACGCCTCGGTGACCACCACGCAGGTATACACCCTGGTCACGGTCGACAAGCTCCGCGAGGCCTATGCCGCGGCGCACCCGCGCGCGCGGCATTGACCTTGCTTATATCCGGGCGTGCCGCCTTGCCGCATACGTGTTGACGCCATAGTGTCCGTCCGGACGGTCCGGTTCGAGGCCGTCAGGGAGGTTCGACTGGTGACTGTGACCACCGACGGTTCTGTCCGGGGAACGACCCCCGGAAACCCCGAGAATCCCTGGGGGGACACCAAGACCGCCGGGACCCCTCACACTGGGGGAGTCCTCGGCCCGACCGGGCGACCCCGTCCGGTCTTTCCCGATCCGCCCCCCCGTACGGTGCACGGGCCGGCGCGTGTCGTGGCCATGGTCAACCAGAAGGGCGGCGTCGGCAAGACGACCACCACCATCAACCTGGGCGCGGCGCTGGCCGAGGCCGGGCTCAAGGTGCTGCTGGTCGACTTCGACCCGCAGGGCGCCCTCTCCGTCGGCCTCGGGATCAACCCCCACCAGCTCGACCTGACGGTCTACAACCTCCTGATGGAGCGGCAGATCACCGCCAGGGACGTGTTGATGGAGACCGGTGTCGAGGGCATGGACCTGCTGCCCAGCAACATCGACCTGTCGGCGGCCGAAGTCCAGCTCGTCACGGAGGTCGCCCGCGAGCAGGTGCTCGGCCGGGTGATCAAGCCGCTCCTGCCCGAATACGACGTGTGCCTGATCGACTGCCAGCCCTCCCTGGGCCTGCTCACGATCAACGCGCTGGCCTGCGCCCACGGCGTCATGGTGCCGCTGGAGTGCGAGTTCTTCGCGCTGCGCGGGGTCGCGCTGCTCATGGACACCATCATCAAGGTCCAGCAGCGCATCAACGAGGACCTGGTCATCGAGGGCCTGCTCGCCACCATGTACGACGCGCGGACCCTGCACGGCCGCGAGGTGCTGGCCCGGGTGGTCGAGGCGTTCGACGACAAGGTCTACCACACAGTGATCAACCGGACGGTCCGTTTCCCCGACGCCACCGTGGCCGGTGAGCCCATCACCAGCTTCGACTCTTCCTCGCTCGGCGCCAGCGCCTACCGCGAGCTGGCCCGCGAGGTCCTCACCAGGTGGGCCGCGCTGGAGCGGTGATTGCGGTCCCGGGTGCGGGACAATGGTGGGATGACCGAGCAGCCGCAGACGGCCGACGGCGCCCTCGGGGCCCAGCCGGCCGACAACACCTTCAGGGTGCACCTGGAGGTCTTCGAGGGCCCCTTCGACCTGCTGCTCGGTCTGATCTCCAAGCACAAGCTCGACATCACCGAGGTCTCGCTCAGCCGGGTCACCGACGAGTTCATCGCCTACATCCGGGCCCGGGGCCCGGAGTGGGACCTGGAGCAGACCAGCCACTTCCTGCTCGTCGCCGCGACCCTGCTCGACCTCAAGGCGGCCAGGCTGCTGCCCTCCGGCGAGGTCGACGACGAGGAGGACCTCGCCCTCCTGGAGGCGCGTGACCTGCTGTTCGCCCGCCTCCTGCAGTACCGCGCCTACAAGGAGGTCGTGAAGGTCTTCTCCGGGCGGATGGCCGAGGAGGCCCTGCGCTACCCGCGGACCGTGCCGATGGAGGCCCAGTTCGCCAACCTCCTGCCCCAGCTGGTCCTGGGCATCGGCCCCGAGCGCCTGGCCCAGCTCGCCCAGCGGGCCTTCGCCCCCAAGACGCCCCCGTCGGTCTCCGTCGCCCACATCTACCAACCGCTCGCCAATGTCAGGGATCAGGCGGTTATCCTTGTCGAGCGGCTGCGGCGGGTGCGCCGGGCGACCTTCCGGGCCCTCACCTCCGACTGCGCCGGCACCTTCGAGGTCGTCGCGCGTTTCCTGGCCGTCCTGGAGCTCTACCGGGAGGCGGCCGTCTCCTTCGACCAGGTGGAGCCCCTCGGAGAACTGCACGTGACCTGGACCGGGAGCGACGACGGGGACGTCGCCGTGGCCGACGACTACGACGAGAGCACCAAGAGAGAGCCTGCCCATGACTGACGTGGTGCCCGAACCGGACCTGCGCGCCGGATTGGAGGCCATCCTGCTCGTGGTCGACGAACCGGTCAGTGAGATGACCCTCGCCCAGGTCCTGGAACGGCCCACCGGCGAGGTCGCCGCCGCACTCCGTGAGCTGTCGGCGGAATACACCGACGGCGGTCGGGGTTTCGATCTGAGAGAGGTCGCGGGTGGCTGGCGGTTCTACACGCGGGCCGAGTGCGCGGCCCTCGTGGAGCGGTTCGTCCGCGACGGCCAGCAGACGCGGCTCACCCAGGCCGCACTGGAGACCCTGGCCGTGGTCGCCTACCGGCAGCCGGTCAGCCGGGCCCGGGTGGCGGCCATCCGAGGCGTCAACAGCGACGGTGTCATGCGCACGCTGGTGACGCGGGGGCTGGTCGAAGAGGCCGGCACCGAACCGGAGAGCCAGGCCGTGCTCTACCGGACAAGTTCGTTCTTCCTGGAACGGATGGGCCTGCGGGATCTCGACGAGCTCCCCGAACTGGCGCCGTTCCTTCCCGATGACGTGGAAACCCTAGAGGAGCACAAGTAGTGAACAGCAGGCGCAGCACCCCGTCCGGTGATGGACGCGGTCGAGGCCGTGGCGGAGCCCCGCGCGGTGGCGGCCCCCGTGGAGGCGACAACGCCCGGGGCGGCTCCCGCTCCGGCGGATCCCGCGGCGGATCGCAGGGCGGTTTCCGCTCCGACCCGTCGCGCCGTGACGATCGCGGTGGCTTCCGGGCCGAGCGCGACGGTTCGCGCAGCCGTTACGGCGGGCCCGCCGAGGGCGGCTCCCGTGCCGACGGTCCGCGCCGTGACGACCGCGGTGGATCGCAGGGCGGTTTCCGTGCCGGCGGTCCGCGCCGTGACGACCGTGGTGGTTTCCGTGCCGACGGTCCGCGCCGCGATGACCGCGGTGGATCGCAGGGCGGTTTCCGTGCCGACGGTCCGCGCCGTGACGACCGCGGTGGATCGCAGGGCGGTTTCCGCTCCGGCGGTCCGCGCCGTGACGACCGTGGTGGTTTCCGTTCCGACGGTCCGCGCCGCGATGACCGCGGTGGATCGCAGGGTGGCTTCCGCTCCGGCGGTCCGCGCCGTGACGACCGTGGTGGTTTCCGTGCCGACGGTCCGCGCCGCGATGACCGCGGTGGATCGCAGGGTGGCTTCCGCTCCGGCGGTCCGCGCCGCGATGACCGTGGTGGTTTCCGTTCCGACGGTCCGCGCCGTGACGACCGCGGTGGCTTCCGGGCCGAGCGCGACGGTTCGCGCCGTGACGACCGTGACGGCTTCCGCCCGGACGCCCCGCGCCGTGACGACCGTGACGGTTTCCGTTCCGACGCTCCGCGCCGTGACGACCGCGGCGGTCAGCGCGGCCGGTCCGGTCCGGACCGTGGCCGCGGTGAGGCGGCCGGCGGCGGCTCCCGTGGCCGGTTCGGCAGGACCGGGCGGCGGGACGAGGTCCAGACGATCGGCGGTAAGCGGGCGGGCTCGTACGGCGAGCCCCGCGCCGCCGCCGGCCGCGGCCCCGCCAAAGCCGAGCGCAGGCCCGGCGCGATCGAGAACGACCGGTTCAAGACCTCCCGCCAGCCCAAGCGGGACTCCGACTTCTACGACCGTGACTACGTCGACGAGCGCGACACCACCGAGGTCCCGGACGGCGTCCGGCTGCAGAAGGTCCTCGCCCAGGCGGGTGTGGCCAGCCGCAGGGCCTGCGAGGACATGATCGGCGACGGCCGGGTGACCGTCGACGGCCAGGTGGTCCGCCGCTTCGGCGCCCGGGTCGACCCGGCCAAGCAGGTCATCCACGTGGACGGCAAGCGCCTGCCGACGATGCCCGACCTGGTCTACCTCGCCATCAACAAGCCGATCGGCGTCGTCAGCACCATGTCCGACCCCGACGGCCGCCCCTCGCTGGCCGACTTCGTGGCCGACCGCACCGAGCGGCTGTTCCACGTGGGCCGTCTCGACACCGAGACCGAGGGTCTCATCCTGCTCACCAACGACGGCGAGCTGGCCAACCGGCTCACCCACCCGAGCTACGGCGTGCAGAAGAAATACTGGGCGAAGGTCCCCGGCAAGATCGAGCGGGACCTGGGCCGGCGCCTGAAGAAGGGCATCGACCTGGAGGACGGCATCGCCAAGGCCGACTCCTTCACCCTGGTCCAGGAGCACGGGCAGCAGGCCCTGGTGGAGATCGTCCTGCACGAGGGCCGCAAGCACATCGTCCGCCGCATGCTGGAGGAGGTCGGGCACCCGGTCATCGACCTGGCCCGCATCGAGTTCGGCCCGGTCAAGCTCGGCCGCCTCAAGCCGGGCACGGTCCGCGCGCTGACCCTCAAGGAGGTCGGCGAGCTCTACGCCGCCGTCGGCCTGTAACCTTCCGTAATACGCACGTCCAGGACGCGCCGGGCCGCCCGTGGGTGGCCCGGCGCGAACGGTATGGAGGAACGACGATGGTGCGGGCGATCCGCGGCGCGATCCAGGTCGAGGGCAACGACCGGGAGGCCATCCTGTCCGGGGTGACCGAGCTGGTCACCGAGGTGATGGGGCGCAACAGGCTCACGACCGACGACGTGATCAGCGTGATCTTCACGGCCACGCCCGACCTGACCGCGGAGTTCCCCGCCCTGGCCGCCCGCAAGCTCGGCTTCCACGACGTGCCGCTGATCTGCGCCTCCGAGATCGACGTCCCGGGTGCGCTGCCCCATGTCGTCCGGCTGATGGCCCACGTGGAGACCGACCGGCCCCGCCAGGAGATCCAGCACGTCTATCTGCGCGGCGCGGTGGCGCTGCGCGTGGACATCGCCCAGTGACCCCGTCATGCGTCACCACGCCCGCCGAGCCCAGGGAGCACGCGTGAGCGGCCTCGAAAGCGTCCTCGTCGTCGGCACCGGCCTGATCGGCACCTCGGTCGCCCTGGCCCTGCGCGAGCAGGGGGTCACCGTCTACCTGGCCGACCGCGACGCCGGAGCCGTACGGCTGGCCCGGGAGCTGGGCGCCGGCACCGAGTGGACCGCCGGGCGGAGCGTGGACCTCGCGGTCATCGCGGTCCCCCCGCACGTGGTCGCCGACCGGCTCGCCGACCTCCAGAAGGCCGGCGCCGCCCGCTTCTACACCGACGTGGCCAGCGTCAAGGCGCTCCCGCTCCGGCAGGCCGCCGACCTCGGCTGCGATCTGACCACCTACGTCGCCGGGCACCCGCTGGCCGGCCGGGAACGCTCGGGGCCCGCCGCGGCCCGGGCCGACCTGTTCCTGGGCCGTCCGTGGGCGCTGTGCCCGACGGAGGAGACCTCGCCCGACGCGGTGGAGGCCCTGCGCGGGCTGATCAAGCTCTGTGGCGGCGAGGCCGTCGAGGTCGAGGCCGCCGAGCACGACAGGGCTGTCGCGGTCGTCTCGCACGCCCCGCACGTGGCCGCCTCCGCGGTGGCCGCCCGGCTCGCCGAGGCGCCGGAGACCGCGCTCGGCCTGGCCGGGCAGGGGGTCCGTGACGTCACGCGCATCGCGGCCGGCGACCCGGGCCTGTGGACCGGGATCCTGTCGGGCAACGCGCTGCCGGTGGCCGACGTGCTGGAGGCGGTGGCCGCCGACCTGGCGGCCGCGGCCGCCTCGCTGCGGGCCTCCGCCGACCCGGCGGCCATGGGGCGGGTCACCGAGCTGCTGCACCGCGGCGTCGCGGGCACGGGCCGGATCCCCGGCAAGCACGGAGGCCCGGCACGCACCTACGCGACCGTCCAGGTCATCATCGGCGACCGCCCGGGCGAGCTGGCCCGGCTGTTCCTGGTGGCCGAGGAGGCGGGCGTCAACATCGAAGACGTCCGGCTGGAGCACGCCCCCGGGCTGCCGCTGGGCGCCGCCGACCTGTCGGTGCAGCCCGAGGCGGTGGAGACGCTGTCGGCGGCGCTGCGCGCGCACGGCTGGCAGCTGCCGTAACGGGTCGTCCCGCGCCCGCTCCGGCGGGAGGCGGGACGCTCGGGGGCGATCGATGCGTGCTTCCGTCCCCGCTCCCGGTAGCCTCGTACGGACAACTGAAGCGGGCTGCAAGGGAGAGGCGTCGTGACCGGACTGGTCGTCGCCATGGACGGTCCTTCGGGGTCGGGCAAGTCGAGCGCGTCGCGCGGGGTCGCGCGGGCGCTGGGGCTGCGTTATCTCGACACCGGAGCGATGTATCGGGCGATCACGTGGTGGATGCTCGAACGGGGCGTCGATCTCACCGACCCCGGGGCGATCGCGGCCAGGGCCATGGAGCCGGTTCTCTCCATGGGCACCGACCCGGACGCCCCGTCGGTGGCCGTGGACGGCCTCGACGCCGCCCTGGCCATCCGCACCTCCGAGGTCACCGCCGCGGTCTCCGCGGTCAGTGCCGTGCCCGAGGTGCGGCGCCGGCTGGTGGCCGAGCAGCGTGAGATCATTGGCGCCGGCGACATCGTCGTCGAGGGCCGTGACATCGGCACGGTGGTCACGCCCGACGCCCCGGTCAAGATCTATCTGACCGCGAGCGCGGACGCCCGGGCGCTCCGCCGTACGGCGGAGCTCACCGGCACCACGGTGGAGGCGCAGAAGGCCGCGATGGCCAGGCGCGACACCCTGGACTCGACGCGGAAGGCAGACCCGCTCTCGATGGCGGCCGACGCCGTCGAACTGGACACCACGGCGCTGAACCTGGAAGAGGTCATCGCCGTGGTGCTACGTGTGATTAAGGAAAAGGCGTGACCGGGGAAGAAGACAGCGGCTGGATCGAGGCTGAGCTGGCCGATCTGGGTACCGACGACAGCTCTGAGCAGGAAGCGGGCCACGACTCCGGCCCGCAGCCGGTCGTGGCCGTGGTGGGCCGCCCCAACGTGGGCAAGTCCACCCTGGTCAACCGGATCATCGGCCGCCGTGAGGCGGTCGTGGAGGACGTGCCGGGCGTGACCCGTGACCGGGTCACCTACGACGCCACCTGGCGTGGCCGCCGGTTCACGGTGGTCGACACCGGTGGTTGGGATCCCGACGCGACCGGCATGGCGCTGAAGATCGCCGAGCAGGCGCAGGTCGCGGCCGAGCTGGCCGATGTGATCCTGTTCGTGGTGGACGCCGTGGTGGGCGTGACCGACGCCGACGAGATCGTCGGCCATGTGCTGCGCGGCTCCGGCAAGCCGGTCATCCTGGCCGCGAACAAGGTCGACAACCAGCAGATGGAGCTGGAGGCCGCCGCCCTGTGGTCCCTGGGCCTGGGCGAGCCGCAGCCGGTCTCGGCCCTGCACGGCCGCTCCAGCGGCGACCTGCTGGATGTGATCCTGGACAAGCTGCCGGAGACGCCGCAGCAGCGCTTCGGCGTCGAGCGCGGCCCGCGCCGGGTGGCCTTGCTGGGCAAGCCCAACGTGGGCAAGTCCTCGCTGCTGAACAAGCTGGCGGGTGAGGAGCGAGTGCTCGTCGACCCGATGGCGGGCACCACCCGCGACCCGGTCGACGAGCTGGTCCAGCTCGGCGGCAAGACCTGGCGCTTCGTCGACACCGCCGGCATCCGCCGGCGCGACCGCGAGCTGAAGGGCGCCGACTTCTACGCGAGCATGCGCACCCGGGGCGCGCTGGAGCGCTCGGAGGTCGCGGTCGTGCTCATCGACGCCAGCGAGGTGCTGACCGAGCAGGACCTGCGGATCATCTCCCTGGTGATCGAGTCGGGCCGGGCCATGGTCGTGGCGTTCAACAAGTGGGACCTCCTCGACGAGGACCGCCGCTACTACCTGGAGAAGGAGATCGACCGCCAGCTCATCCGCGTTCCGTGGGCGCTGCGGGCCAACATCTCCGCCAAGACCGGCTGGCACGTGGAGAAGCTCGTCCCGGCCATCGACAGGGCGCTGGAGTCCTGGTCCACCCGGGTGCCCACGGCCCGGCTCAACGCCTTCCTCACCGACCTGGTCGCGGCCACCCCGCCCCCGGTCCGCGGCGGCAAGCAGCCCAAGATCCTCTTCGCCACCCAGGCGTCGACGGAGCCGCCCAAGTTCGTGCTGTTCACCTCGGGATTCCTCGAGGAGACCTACCGCCGCTTCATCGAGCGCCGCATCCGCGAGGAGTTCGGCTTCGCCGGCTCTCCGATCGAGGTCACGATGAAGATCCGCGAGAAGCGGCCGGCCCAGAAGAAGTGACGGCCGGCGGACGGCCCGGCTCACGCCGGGCCGTCCGCCGTTTCCGCGCGTCCTCGGACGGGGTCCGGCTCACTTCACGGCCGTGTCCGCCGGCCGGTGCGGCAGCAGCAGCGCCACCAGCGCCCCCGCCGCGCACAAGGCGGCGGTGAGCAGGAAGATCTCGCTGTACTCGGTGTGCAGGGCGGCCCGCACCTTGCTCTCGTAGTCGGCCAGTCGTCCGGCGTAGACGGTGGGGTCCACGCCGAACGGCAGCGGCGTGTCCAGGTCGGCGGTGAGCGACTGGAAGCGGTGGAAACCCCAGGCCGACAGCCCGGCGACACCGAGCAGCATGCCCATCATCCGGGCCACGACCACCGCCGCCGACGCCACGCCGTGCTGGGCGGCCGGCGTGGCCCGCAGCACCGCCGAGGAGACGGGGGCGATCACCACGCCCAGGCCGAGCCCGGCGACGACCAGGTCGACGTCCATGCGGTATCCGGCGGCGGCCAGGTCGGCGGGCCACTGGCCGATCCGGACATAGCCGGCCGTGGCGAGCGCCAGCCCGGCCACCGCGACCACCCGCTCTCCGTACCGGCGGGCCACGACCCCGCCCAGCAGCGCGGCCGCCGAGAGCGCGATGAGGAAGCGGGACAGCACGAGCGCGCCGTCCAGCGTCTCCAGCCCGAGCAGCGTCTGCGCCGACAGCTGCACGTCCACGAGCGTGACCAGCAGTGCCGCGCCGGTCAGGAAGCTCACCCCGAGCGTGGCGAAGAACGGCCCGCGCAGGACCCCCGCCAGGTCGATCAGCCGGGTCCGGGCCCGGCTCTCCCACCCGGCGAACGCGGCGGCGGACACCGCCCCTGCCACGATCATGGGCAGGCCCCACGGCGGCAGGACCGACGCGCTCGGGTCGGGGTTGTAGAGCCCGGCCACGAGCAGGCCCAGCGCCAGGGCCAGCAGCAGGCCGCCGACCACGTCGACGCGGGTCCTGGCGGCCGGGCCGCGGACCGGCGGCGGTACCGACCGGTGCACGGCCACCGCGGCCAGGGCGACCAGGGGGAGGTTCAGCCAGAAGATCGACCGCCAGCCGCCGAGCTGGACGCCGCCCAGCTGCAGGGTGGGCGGCACCAGGGCGGCCAGGGCCGCGCCGTACAGGGGGCCGAGCACGCTGCCGAGCTCCTGGGCCGCGCCCACCGCGCCGAGGGCCACCGGGCGGTCGCGCTCGTCCCACAGGTCACCGACCAGGGCCATGGTGATGGGCAGCAGCGCGCCGCCCGCCAGACCCTGCAGGGACCGCCCGGCGACCAGCCAGGCGACCGTGCCGCCCAGCGCGGTGACGACCGAGCCGGCCGCGAAGCCCGCCAGGCAGAGATGGATCAGCGGGCGCCTGCCGTACCGGTCGGAGAGCCGGCCGAGCAGCGGCATGGCCGCGATGTAGCCCAGCAGGAAGCCGGTGACGATCGGGGTGGCCCGCTCCAGGTGGTTCAGCGGGACGTCGGCGTCCTTGGCGATGTCGACCAGGACGGTGACCACGACATAGGCGTCCAGGGCGGCCAGCAGCACCGCGGTGCCGCCCACGCCGAGCGCGGTCCGCCGCCGGGCGGCCGGATCCCCGCCGGGTCCGGGGCCGGTCGCATGGCCGGGCGCGGGGGGCGGGACAGGGTCGGTCACGGGTCACTCCGCCGGTGCGGTGACCTGGACCGGCACGTCGTAGTCGCGGAAGGTGACGATCACCTTGCCGCCGTTCAGCGGCAGGTCGGCCTTGAGCAGGCGGTTGGTGGACCTGTCGATCCAGAGCCTGCCGTTCACGCTCTGCGTGAGCCCCGGCACCATCGTGGCCAGGACCTGCTGGGAGAGCGTCGCCGAGACCCGGTAGGCGCCGGTGCCGTCCACCTTCTCCTCGGCCTCGGTCTTCGGGTCCAGCGCGTTGGTCAGGAGCTGGACGATGCCCCTGTCGGGGTTGAGGATGGCCGACGGGTCGTAGATAGAGGCCAGCTGGCTCCGCGATATCTTCTGGAAACCGCCGGTCACGCCTTTGAAGTGGACGGTCTCCCCGATCAGGACGAACTGGATCTCCTGGAGGCTGCCCGCCAGGTCGATGTTGATGGTGCCGTCGGCGTCGCCGGTCCCGCTGAGGCGGCCGCTGGCCTTCTTGACCGGCACCGGCGGGGTGCCTTCGGTCTCCATGGTGAAGGCGGCGGACTTGACGCTCCGCATCGCCTCGGCGGACTTCTTGACCAGCTCGGCCCCGCCGGGCAGCGCCGCCTGGTCACCGGAGGAGCCACCGCCGCCGCAGGCGGTGATCAGGGAGAGCGCGGCGATCACCGCGGCGACGAGGATCCGGCGAGCAGACATGGCCGGATCGTAGCGACCGCTCGGTCAACTAAGGGAGAACCCGCCGGTATCGGTTTCGCTTCAGCGCAGGCTTTTGAGGTGGCTCACCACGGGGACGTAGGCCATCTCCAGCTCGTTGAGCTGGTCGTCGGTGAGCAGGTCGATGAAGTGCCGGCGCACGCTGGCCACGTGGTGCGGCGCGACCTTCTGGATGGTGGCCCAGCCGTGCTCGGTGAGCACGGCGAAGGTGCCGCGCCGGTCGTCGGCGCAGGTCTCCCTGGCGACCAGTCCGGCCGTCTCCATCCGGGAGATCTGATGGGACAGGCGGCTGCGGGACTGGATCGTGGCGTCGGCCAGGTCGCTCATGCGCATGCGGTGCTCGGGGTGCTCCGAGAGGTTGACCAGGATCTCGTAGTCGTTGACCGAGAGCCCGAAGGTCTGCAGATCGCGATCGAGACGGTGCTCCAGGAGCTTGTGCGCGGCCAGGTGGGCACGCCAGGCCCGCTGCTCAAGTGAGTTGAGCCAACGGGGATCCTCGGTGTCCACCGATCGCTCACCCTCGTCCGTCTGCTGTGCGGGCGGCTCCGTCCGGCCGGCCATTCCGCTTCCCGCGTCGGCGCGCTCCCTGCTCATAGGTCAGAACCTACATCAGACGGCCGTGACCACCTCCTCGTAGGAGAGGCGGGGGAGACGGTCGAACCACGCGTTCTCGCCGGGCCTGCCGATGTTGACGACGGCCAGCACGGTGTGGGCGTCGTCGAGGAACTCCTTGTCGATGCCGGCGGCGTCGTAGCCGGCCATCGGGCCGGCGGCCAGGCCGGCGGCGCGGACGCCCAGGATGAAGTAGCCGAGCTGCAGGGTCGCGTTGAACCTGGCCGAGTGGGTGCGCCTGGCCTCGTCGGCGGCGAACATGTCCCTGGCACCGGTGGCGTGCGGGAAGACCTTGGGGAGCTCCTCGTGGAAGTCCAGGTCGGCGGCGAGGATGGCGACCAGCGGAGCGGCGGCGGTCTTGGCCTGGTTGCCCGGGTTCATGAGGGGGATCAGCCGCTCGCGGGCTTCGGGGCTGCGGACCAGGACGATCCGGAGCGGCTGCTGGTTCATCGCGGTCGGGGCGTACTTGACCAGGTCGTAGATCGCCCGGATCTGCTCGTCGCTGACCGGCTCGTCGGTGAAGGTGTTCGCCGTGCGGGCGTCACGGAAGAGCAGGTCCTGGGCGTCGGAGGAGAGCACGAGAGCCATCTTTGTGTCCTTAAATGCTTTATGGGCTATATGTCCGCATCAACATAGGTGAACCTTCAACTATTCCGGACCGGCTCCCGAGACGTGGCTCACAGGCACGTACAGTGATCGAGTGGTGGACAAGGCGGCGGAGAAGACCGGATCGGAGAGCCTCGGCACGGTGGTCGTGGCGGGTCTGGCCAACCTCGCGATCGCGGTGGCCAAGCTGGTCGCGGGTCTGATCAGCGGCTCGTCGGCGATGCTGTCCGAGGCCGTGCACTCGGCCGCCGACACGGTCACCGAGATACTGCTGTTCGTCGCGGTGCGCCGGGCCGGCCACCCCGCCGACGCCCGGCATCCCTTCGGGCACGGCATGGCCGGCTTCTTCTGGGCGCTGATGGCCGCCTTCGCCACCCTCATCGGCGGGGCCGGATTCTCCATCACCCACGGCCTGCACGAGATCGGTCACGGTGAGGAGCTCGCCGACCTGAGGATCTCCTATGCCGTCCTCGCGGTCTCGGCCGTCATCGAGGGCGTCTCGTTTCTCAAGGCGCTGTCACAGGTGCGGGCCGAGGCCGCACGGCTGAAGGTGAGCCCGCAGCGCTACGTCTCCAGAACCACCGACACCGCGCTGAAGGCCGTGCTCTTCGAGGACGGGGCCGCCCTGGTGGGCCTGCTGATCGCCGCGTGCGGCCTGCTGGCCTACCAGCTGACCGGATCCCCCCTGTGGGACGGCGTCGCCTCGGTGGCGATCGGCCTGCTGCTGCTCGCAGTCGCGCTCAACCTCATCCGCACCAACGTGTCCCTGCTGATCGGCCAGGCGGTGCCCGTGCGGATGGAGCAGGAGATCAGGGCCGAGCTGCTCGCCCTGCCCGAGGTCGAGGAGGTGGTGGAACTGCTGACCATGATGCTGGGGCCGGACGAGGTGCTGGTCGCCGCCCGGGTCGACTTCGCCGACGACACCACCGGGGCCGTCCTGGAGCTGGCCGCCGACCGGGTGGCGCGCAGGCTCCAGGAGCGCTTCTCCTCGATCTCGCAGGTGTTCCTCGACCCGACCCCGGGAAGGTCAGCCCAGAGTGGCCGGGTGGTCGGTGACGACGCAGACCGCGACGGCTGAGGCCGTCCGCCACTCCAGCAGGTGCCTGCCCTCCCACTCCATGCGGTGGAGCCGGGCTCCGTCGAGGCGGGGCCCCGGTCCGTCGGGGGAGGACGCCTCCACCGTGATGTCGGGGGAGGACGCCTCCACCGTGATGGGGAGCGCGGACAGGTCCGCGGTGCTCAGGTCGTCCAGGGTGAGCTCGCCGCGCTTGATCAGCGCCTCCTTGCGGACCCAGAGGCGGATCAGCTCCTCGCTGTCGCGGACCAGGGCTCGCTCCGCGGGGGCCAGGACGTGCGCGACCAGGGCCTTGTCCATGGGGCCCGCGGGGACGCGCTCGGCGTCCACGCCGACCCGGCCCGGACCCACCGCCGCGCACACGTATCCGTGGCTGTGGGAGAGGCTGACGCCGAGTTCGGGGACCTCCGGGAAGTACGGCTTGCCGTGCCCCGGCCCGCAGCGGTCGCAGTGCTGCAGCAGCGTCAGCCGGTCCTCGGGGACGCCGACGACCTTGGCCGCGCACTGCCGTACCAGGAGATGGGCCGCGACGAAGTCGCGCCGGTCGCTCTCCCTGAGGAACGTCGCCGCGCGTTCACGCTCGATCTCGGTGAACAGGTCCATTCTGTCGGGGGAGTAGATCTCGTCGGTGGGACCGGCCAGCACCAGGCAATCGCGCATCTGCCCAGATTAAGCGTTTTAGGGCCTTAAAAGGTGATCTATCAATGGATCGCCGGCGATACGGCGACCGCCCCGGCCGTCACTCCGCTCCGGGACGGTGGCCGGGACCCCGAACCCCCCGAGTAAGACCGTGGGCCCGACGCCGGGTTCCTCCCGCTTCGGTCAGGCCCGCTTCAGGCGGGCGGACATCGCCATGGGACCTTCCCTCGCTCCTGCCCGTCACTCGGCGATCAGGTCGTCCGGTGTCGAGCGGGCGAGACCGGCGAGCGTGGCCAGGGCCCGTGCGAGGGTTTCGGTGGGCGGGGAGGCGAGGCCGAGACGGATGGCGTTCGGGGCGCGATAGTGGCCGACGGCGAAAGCCGCCGCAGGAGTGACCGCGATGCCCTGGCGCGCGGCGGCGGCGACGAAGGTGTCGGCCCGCCACGGCGGCGGGAGCTCCCACCAGCAGTAGAAGGAGTGGGGGTCGCTGTGCACCGCGAACTCCCCCAGATGCCGGGTGACGAGCTCCTGGCGGGCGGTGGCCTCCCGCTGCTTGGCGCGGGCCACCGTGTCGACGACGCCGTCGCTCAGCCACCGGGTCGCGGCGTCCAGCGCGAAACGCATCGGCGTCCAGCCGCCGGAGCGCAGGGCGGTCGAGACGCTTGCGCCGAGGGCCTCGGGGACGACGGCGAATCCGAGCGTCAGGCCGGGAGCGAGCCGCTTGGAGAGGCTGTCGACGAGGATGGTCCGTTCGGGGGCCAGCGCGGCGAGGGGTGGGAGGTCGGGGCGGAGGAAGGACCAGATCGCGTCCTCGATCGCGTGGAGGTCCAGCCGCTCCAGCAGGCCCGCGAGCTCGGCCCGACGCTCCACGGGCATGGTCAGCGACAGCGGGTTGTGCAGCGTCGGCTGGAGGTAGATGGAGGCGAGCGGGGTCTTGCGCGTGGCGGCCTCGACGGCCTCGGGGACCACTCCGGCCGCGTCGACGGCCAGCGGCACGAGGGTGACGCCGAGGCGGCCGGCGATCGCCTTGACGACGGGATAGGTGAGCTCCTCCACGCCGATCCTGGCTCCGGGGGAGGCCAGCGCGGCCATCGCGGCGGCGATCGCCTGGCGACCGTTGCCCGCGAACAGGACACGCTCCTGGTCCGGCCGCCAGTGCCCGCGCGCCAGCAGCTCGGCGACGCGGCTGCGCGCCGGGAGCGTCCCCGCCGCGCCCACCGGACGCATGGACGACTCCAGCACGTCGGGGCGGAGCAGGGAACCGATGCTCGCCGCCTGAAGACTCGCCTGCTCGGGCACGAAGGCGTAGTTGAGCTCCAGATCGACCCTGCTGCCGGCCGGTTCGGCGAGAGCGGGGTCGGGGCGTGGAGCGGCGGCCCTGACGAACGTGCCGCGTCCGACCTCGCCGACCGTCAGGCCGCGGCGGACGAGTTCCTTGTAGACGCGGGCGGCGGTGGAGTTGGCGATGGTGCGCTGGCGCGCGAACTCCCGCTGCGGCGGCAGGCGGTCGCCCGGCCGTAGCCGCCCGGCCGCGATGTCCGCCGCCACCTCGTCAGCCACCCGCCGGTAGTCATCCATGGCCGTCTCCTCCCCGACAGAATTCAAGCACAAAATTGCTCCGAGTTCAATTTCTAATATTGCACTGAAATGAATTGAGGAGATAGCTTCGCCATATCGGCGCAATCGGCGCGCCCCCGGAACGATTACCTGGGCCTGCGACGACCTCGGGGCTCGAGCGCAGAAGGTGGACGGTGGCAATGGTCGAACAGAGCGCGCTGCTCGGTGTGGTGTCGGTCGCGCTGGGCATGGTGCTGTCCCCGGGCCCGAACATGATGTATCTGGTATCGAGAAGCATCAGCCAGGGGCGCCGGGCCGGGATCATCTCCCTGGGTGGGGTCGCGGCCGGATTCCTGGTCTACCTGGTGGGGGCGAATCTGGGCCTCGCGGTGCTGTTCGCCGCTGTGCCGGAGCTCCTCACCGCCATCAGGATCATCGGGGCGCTCTATCTGCTGTGGCTCGCCTGGAAGACCGTCAAACCCGGCGGCGTATCGGTCTTCACCGTTCAGGACGTGCCCGCCGACTCCCCGCGGCGGCTTTTCACCATGGGACTGATGACGAACCTGCTCAACCCGAAGATCGCCATCTTGTACATCTCGATCATTCCGCAGTTCGTTGACCTCGACAGAGGCGACGTGCTGCTCCAGGGCATCATCCTCGGCGGCTTCCAGATCATGGTGGCCGTCTCGGTGAACCTGTCGATCGTGCTGGCCGCCGGAGCCGTCGCGGGCTTTCTCACCCGCCGCCCCTCCTGGCTGCGGGCCCAGCGGATCACCATGGGGAGCCTGCTCGGGGTGCTGGCCGTCATGCTCGCCCTCGGCAACTCCGGGAGTTTCACCCCCCACCTGGCATAGCGCTCCTCCGGCTCGCCCTGCCCGGTGCCGCCGGGGACACACCCCTGCCTGGTGCGGGCTGAATTTCTCATAGCGGTTGGGGCGTGATCATGGAACCGAGAGGCCCGGGAACCGGGCCGCCTTCTCCGGAGCCGGCTTCGCCCCTCGACGGAGCGTCGTGGCGTTCTCGATCCAGCGGTGGGGAGTGTCCCGCCGACAGGAGTACCGGGGCTCCCCGGGACCGGCGCAGCCGGGAGTGACCGCCCGCCGGATCCCGGCCGGGAGAGCCGGCTCGACGCCGTGGGCCACCCCAACCGCCGCGACAGCGCGAGGACGCGCTGCAGGACTCGGACGGCCACACCGCAGGGAGTCCGGCCGTATTGAGCCATTGCCGGTAACGGCCTGTTGCTCTCGGTAGCGGGCGAGGCCGACTGATGCGCTGGGTGATCAGAAAGCGTAAAGCCTCTGGTGGAAGTGGCCTTGTCTAAAGATCAACTTCGCAGCCAGAGGCTCACGTGCCCACCAGTGTCACATACTCGGCAGGGCCGTTGAGCGCTCAACTGCTTCACCCAGGCCGTGCTCATCCTGCGCTGGTTCCTCGACAACACCTGCATCAAACAGTTCGCGATCGATCACGACATGACCTGCGCCCGCCGCACGGCGTCATCACCGCCCTTGCCGCCGTCCAGATCACTCAGGCCGCACTCGCCCTGCTCAACCACGGGCACGACTGGACCATGTCAGCATCACATAACGTGATCTTCATTGTCGTCACGGTCGACGGAACCCAGGGGGTTCTGGAGCTGTAACCCGGGTCTGTCAATACCTCGCAGGTCACCTCCTTGGTGGACTCCGTGCAGACGCGGCAGACCGTTCCCGGGCGGAATCGTTGGGGGCATGCGACTATCCAGACTCCGAATTGCGGCGTTGACCGCGTCCGTGCTCACGTTCATCGCCGCATTGGCCACCGAGGCGCTGCCCTCGCTGTCCTACACCACCGGGTTCGCTCCGCATTGGGTGACGGCCGCCGCCGCCCTGGCCGGTGCGGGCTTCGCCGTCTTCGAACGGCCGGTCGCCGTGGGCTGGCTCTCGTCGGTGCTGTTGCTCTGGTCGGCGGGTGGGCTGGTGCTCGACTGCTTCCGCGCGTTCTTCGTGGTGACCGGGATACCGGCGGGGGAGTTCGCTCGGGTGGACGGGCCCGGGATGGCGGGACGGGCGCTCAGTCTCGCTGCCACCGGGCTGGTTGGGGCGCTGGTGCTGCGGCGCACCCGGCTGCCGAGCGGGCCGTGGCTCGGTTACACGGCCTTCGCGCTCGGGTTCATCTATCCGACGGTCAAGCTGTACTGGTCGCTGGGCGGGTCGTTGCTGCGCCCCGCCGACTACTCCGAGGGATTTCCGTACGGTGAGATGATCATGCTGGCCATCGGGGCGGTCGGATCGTTGGCCCTCGTTCAGGCGTGGGGGAGGCGGCTGCCGCGCGGGCTGGTGCTGTTCGGCGGTTGGACGGGAGCCGCTATGTTGAGCACCATGGGGAGCATGTCCGTGTTCGGCACCCTCTCGCAGCTCATGGGCGTGACCGACGGGCCGGTGCCGCTCGGTGACGCCTCAGCGGTCGTCATGGTCTCCTGCGTGTACGGGAGCTGGCTGCTGTTCGGGCTCGCGGTGGCCGGGGCCACCCTGGTCTACCAGCGGCAGAGCGCCAGGGTGCTCGCGCGGTGATGCGGTGGGTGGCGGGGCCGCGGGCGTTCGACGCTGTGGTCGCGTTCGTGGTCGGGGTACCACTGTTCCTGCTCTCGGTCGTGGTGGCGGTGCTGTCGGTGCCGGGGGAGCGGGCGGCGATCCTGGTGGCGGCCTGCCTGCTGGCGCACGTGGCGTTCGCCTTCCGCCGGGACCTGCGCGTATTCCTCGTGATCGCCGTGGCGCTGGCCGTACAAGCAGTCGTGACCGGGCTCTTCATCGTCCTGCCGACCGTCGTGCTCTTCCCGCTCGCCCTCTACTCCTGCACCGCGTACGGCAGGTCGTACCTACCCGTGGTCGTGGGACTGGCGGGGGCGGGACTGGCGGCGGCCAGGTTCGCCACGGACTCCAGCGTCGCGGCCGCCCATCTGGGACCGAATCCGTGGATGCTGCTGGGTCTTCTGGTGGCCATTGTGGTGGCGGCCTGGGGGCTTGGCCTGTACCGCAGGACTCAGCTCGCCTACGTCAACCTCCTAAAGGAACAGGCCAGCATGTCAGCCGCTCAGGCCACCCTGGCGGAACGGGCCAGGATCGCCCGCGAGATGCACGACGTGGTGGCCCACGCCCTGGCCGTCATCGTCGCCCAGGCCAGAGGTGGGCGACTGATCCCCGACCGCGCCACCGAGGTGCTGGCCACGGTGGAGGAGACCGGACGTCAAGCGCTCACCGAGATGCGCGGCTTGGTCGGCGTGCTCCGCTCGGACACCGCCGTCGGCTCCGAGGCCGGCGATCTGCGGCCGCAACCGGGGCTGGCCGAACTCCCGGAGCTGCTGGATCGGACTCGCGCGGCCGGGCTCGCGGTGACCATGACCACCTCCGGTAGGGCGCGGCCGATCGGGCCGGGGGCGGAGCTGGCGCTCTACCGGGTGATCCAGGAGGCGTTGACCAACACGCTCAAGCACGCGGGCGGCGGAGCGAGCTCGTCGGTCAGATTGTCGTGGACGCCGGTGAACCTGGAAGTGGCCGTGGCGGACGACGGCCGGGCTCCCACACCGACTGCGGGCACGGCGCCGGGCAACGGGCTGGCCGGGATGCGCGAAAGACTGTCGGCAGTCGGTGGCACGCTCTCCGCCGGACCCGCAGAGGAGCGGGGCTTCGTGGTGACGGCCCGCTTGCCATACCAGAAGGGCGCAGTGTGACGATCCGGGTGTTCGTGGTGGACGATCAGGACCTCGTGCGTACCGGCACGATCATGGTCATCCAGGCTCAGGACGACATGACCGTCGTGGGGGAGGCGCGCGACGGCCTCGAAGCCCTGACCAGGCTCGGGAACATCGTCGCCGACGTGGTGCTCATGGACGTGCGGATGCCTCTCCTCGACGGTGTGGAGGCCACCCGCAGGCTCCTGACCGGGGCCGGGCCCAAGGTCATCGTGCTCACTACGTTCGACCTGGACGAATACGCCTTCGCCGCGCTCCGTGCGGGCGCCTCGGGGTTCCTGCTCAAGGACGCGCCCGCCGAGGAGATCGTGGCCGCCGTCCGGACCGTGCACGAGGGCGACGCGGTCATCGCACCCTCCACCACCCGGCGGCTGCTCGACCACGTCGCCCCCACCCTGCCGCTGCCGGCCGATCCGCCCATCCCCCTCACGGACCGCGAGAGGGAGGTCCTCCAGCACATCGCACAGGGCGAGACGAACGCCGAGATCGCCGGGCGCCTCTTCCTCTCGGAGGGCACGGTCAAGACCCACGTCGGTCGCATCCTGGCCAAGCTCCAGCTCCGCGACCGCGTCCAGGCGGTCATCTGGGCCTACGAACATGGCCAGATCCCCCGCACATGAGCTCTGCACGGATCGCGGCCAGGTCCGGGAGAGTCAGTAGCGGCGGAAGCCGCTGTCTCGCCACAGCGAGACGGCCTCGATGGCATAGGGCCGAAGGGTTCCGCTTTCAAGATCATTCGAGAGGGTTTGCGATGGGATATCCGTGATCGCCTCACATGATCCGTCCGTGCTCCAGCTGAAGTCGGACGAGAGCCGCGGCGGCGATCCGGGTGATCCGGCTCGGATCGAGGCTGACTCGCCGCAAGGCTTTGAACGTGGTCTTGAGCAAGGTGTCCGCCCGCTCACCGATCCCATGAACGCCTCGTATGAGCTGGTCGAAAGCGCGCTGCGCCTCAGTGATCTCACTGTCCTTGGGCTGCTTGAACGGCATCCTGAACATCTCCCTGGCCCCCCTCATATCCCAGGCCGGTGAGTGTGATCAGGCCAGACTCGGTCGCGTTGAGCGACAGAGCCTCCAGCAGGCCGCGGGTACGGGCACAGGTCAGGTCGTGCTCCCGGCCCGGCCGGACCGTCGACACCCAGATCGGCCAGCCGTCCGGGGTGAAGAGGACCTGGATGTTGCCGCCGTGATGCTTGTGCTTGCCTGACCAGTACAGGTCGGCGCCGTTGGGCCCGGGAGTGGAGATCCGGTCGGTGCGGATCAGCATGCCGTCCAGGTTGAGATGCGTCAGCCCGGCCTGGGTGGCGCTCTCCAGCGCGGTCGTCAGGTCCGGGGCCTGCTCCGCCAGGACATCGATGCCCTCGTGCAGCAGCCGGCAGGCCGTCGATCTGCCGATGTGGTTGTCACAGGCCGCTGATACTGGACGGCAAGTGAAGCCTCTCGCTGTGGACTTGATCTCTTCGCAAAGACCAGTTCCAGCAGGGGCTTCACCCATGTCCGGGGCCAGGAGCCAAGGACGGTTCACAGGCTACGCAGCGTGATCGACGATCACCGGGAAGGTTCATTGAGCTCCCTTCTCCCAAGCACGCAGGCATCGCCTAAGATCGGTCGCTTGTGCGGTGGTCGCCTGAGGGGCGGTTTCCTGTCCTCCTCCGACGGAGGCTTCCAGCCGATACGTGGGGAGCAGATCGTGGACGTGTCACGCAGGGTTGTCGCGGGTGATCACCTGGCGGGAGTCGCACGCGCGGCTCTGGGCGCCGAATATCGCCTGACCGGCGTCTCACGGCTCCGCGGCGGTAGCAAGAAAGGCGTGTACCGCCTCACCTTCGACAATGATTCCACCGTGATCGTCTACATCTGGGACGACGCCGAGAACTACTGGCCCGCCACGCAGATCGATGAAACCGAGAACCACGCGGATCCGTTTTCGCACGCCTCCGGCATCGACCTGTTCGAGGCCGCGCACCGGCGCCTGGACGCCTTGGGGATCCGCACCCCGCGGATCCATCTGGCTGACCGGAGCAGAAGCCACTACCCGGCGGACATCGCAGTGGTCGAGGATGTGCCCGGTGCAACGCTGGAGGCGTTGCTCCAGCAAGACCCGCACGGCATGAAGGTGTCTCTGTCACGGCTTGCCGACGCGCTCGACGTGATGCAGCGGCATCAGGGACCCGGTTTCGGCAAAGTCGCTCTGATCGATAACGGCGGCATCTCCCAGGGACACTCGTGTGAGCAGGTCGTCCTCGACCGCGCCCTCGGCGACCTCGCCGAAGCCGCCTCGCGCGACACGCGGATCGCGGGCACCCGCGACCGCCTGGAGGACGTGGTCCGCGGACTGGCCGCCACGGTGCACCCACGCTCGGAGTACGGGCTCATCCACGGCGAACTCGGACCGGATCACGTGCTGGTGGACCGGCACGGGCACCCCGTCCTCATCGACATCGAGGGCCTGATGTTCTTCGACGTCGAGTGGGAACACGCGTTCTTGCGTCTCCGCTTCGGTGAGCACTACCGGTGGCTGCACAGAAGCGGCCTCGACGAGCAGCGCCTGACCTTCTACACGCTGGCGCTGCACCTGTCGCTCGTCGCCGGACCGCTGCGGCTCCTCGACGGCGACTTCCCCGACCGCGACTTCATGATGGAAATCGCCGAGCACAACCTCCAGCAGGCTCTTGCCTTCCTGCGCCAGGAGTGAGACGCACCGGGATCATCACTCGTCCGGGTCGGCATCCAGGGCGGAGGGCCGGTCGGCTGTCCGCGCCGACCGCCTACGACCACCGAACCCCTTGGAACCAATCCAGGCGGGTGAGGGCGACAATGCCCGGGTGGTGGGCTGCCGTGAACCCGGGTGGTGGGCTGCCGTGAACCCGGGTGGTGGGTTGTGGCGATACATCCCTGACCGACTTCCCTACAGAAGGGCGGAGATGATCACACAACCCGCCACCCGGGGCGGCGACGCCGACCTCGTCAGCGCCTCCTGGACCCAGCCGGAGGCGTTCGCCGAGCTGTTCGACCGCTACTCCGGCATGCTCTACCGGTATGTCACCAAACGGCTCGGCCCGGAGCCGGCCGAGGACCTCGTCGGCGAGACGTTCCTGGTCGCCTTCTCCCGCCGCAGAAGCTATGACCTGGCCTACCCGGATGCCCGGCCCTGGCTCTTCGGCATCCTCACCAAGCTCATATCCCGTCAGCGCCGCACCGAGGCGGCCCGCTACCGGGCGTTGCTACGGGCGCCCGTGGACGACCACGAGGACTCGCCCGCCGACCGGGTGGCCGCCGGGGTGAGCGCGCAGGCCGCCCGGCCCGCTCTGATCAGCGCGCTCGCGGCGCTGCCCGCCAAGGACCGCGACGTGCTGCTGCTGATCGCCTGGGGCGACCTGACGTACGAGGAGGTCGCGCAGGCACTCGGAATCCCGGTCGGTACCGTACGCTCCCGCCTCAACAGGGGCAGGCGGAAGGTACGGGCGGCGCTGGGCGACACCAACCCGATGGTCGAGGAGGCGTGACGATGGACGACCTGAAGATGCTGCGCGACCTTGGCGCCGAGCTGGAGCACCAGCCGCCGGCGACCCTGGCCCGCCAGCGCAACCGCCTGCCGGCCCACCAGGGCGACCGCCCGCCGCCCGTCTGGTCCCGCCGCCTGCGGGTGGGCTGGCCGGTCATGGGCCTGGCCGCCGCCGCCACCGTGGCCGCCGTGACCGTGCCCACGCTGGTGCTGAACGCCGGTGAGAGCGCCGCCCCGGCCGGAGCCAGGCCGGTCAAGGTGACCGAAGCGCTGAACATCCTCGTTGTCGGCACCGACAGCCAGGCCGGCACCCCCCGCTTCCGCAGGGGCGCGCGCAGCGACAGCATCCTGCTGGCGCATCTGCCGGCGGACCGGGAGCGGATCACGTTCGTCAGCCTGCCGCGCGACTCGATCGTCCAGATCCCCGCCTGCGGAGCGACGCCGGCCCGGAAGGACATGATCAACTCAGCGTTCGACAAGGGTGGCCTCGCCTGCACCGTCAAGACGGTCGAGACGCTGACCGACGTGCGGATCGACCACGCGATGGAGTTCAACTTCCAGGCGTTCAAGGAGGTGGTCGACGCCCTCGGCGGCGTCGAGGTCAGGCTGCCCGGACCCGTGAACGACCCCAAGGCCAAGCTGACGCTCCCCGCCGGCAGGAGCCTGCTCGACGGCGAGAAGGCGCTCGCCTACGCGCGACTGCGCTACTACGGCGACGGCTCGGACATCCAGCGGATCAAACGCCAGGTCGCGCTCATGCAGACGATGCTGAGGAAGGCCAGGCAGGGACTTACCGACCCCGTCCGGCTCCGGTCGTTCCTCTCCGCGGCGACCAGGAGCGTGAAGAGCGACATGGACCTGGAGACGATGGTCGCCGTCGCCGAAAGCGCCCGCGAGAGCCGGCCGACGTTCCTCGCGGTGCCCTGGCGGCCGGCTCCCGACGACCCTAACAGGATCGTCTGGAAACAGCCCGAGGCGAGCAAGCTGTTCGGCGGCCTGCGCTAGCTCGAACTTCACCCGGAGAGTCTCCGGAGTGACCTTCGCGTGATCGACGGGGCGGCCCCTGGCCGACGGGCCCCCGGGAGGGACCGCGCGGGTCCCTCCCGGTCCGCCACAGACCACAGCGGCGCCGCGGGCCGCGCCGGGAGCCCTATCCGTCCTTCTTACCGGTGCCCGGGGACGGGGTGGGGGTGGGGGTCGCGTCGACGGCCTTGCCGTTGGGGTCGGTGACCAGCTCGTCGGCCGCGCCCATCACGGTCGCATCGTTGACCTTCCACTCGCCGCCGGTCTTGATCAGGCCGAGCTCCATGTAGGTGCCGAGCATGCGCCGGGTGCCCGCGGTGCTCGTGACCTGGGAGTCGACGACCGTGATCGCCTTGGCCCGGCCCTCGGCGACCTCCGCGACGTAGACGCCCCGGACCGAGGCGGACGAGTTGGCCTTCATCGACGTGATCACGCCCTCCAGCGGGCTGAAGGCCTCGTCGTAGGTCTTCTCGAAGTCCTCACCCGAGATGGCGAAGACCTGGTCGCGGTAGGACTGGAGGTCGGAGTAGTCGTAGGTCTGCAGGGCCACGGCGAACTCGCCCGCCCGCGCGGACACCGCGCTGCGATCGGCCTTCTCCTCGGCCAGGCGGTCGGCGGCCATCCACTGGAGCACGGCGGTCGCCGCCGTCGCCGCGAACGCCATGGCCGCGACCGCGCCCACCAGCCTGCCGCGCCATCTCCCGGCCCCCGAGAGGCGGCCCCGCTCCCCGCCCCCGGCCGCCGTCTCTTCGGGCGCCGCCCCTTCCGGTGTCGCCGGGTCCGGGGCGACCCGATCCGGTGCCGCTCCGTCCGAGGCGGCCTTGTCCGAGGCGGCCTTGTCCGAGGCGGCCTTGTCCGAGGCGGCCTTGTCCGAGGCGGCCCGGTCCGGAACCGCGCCGGTGGCGGGCACGGCCGCGGGGTCCGGCTGGGTGGGCTCCCCGCCGTCCTCGGGGACCTCACCGCGGCCTGAACCCGTTTCCTGAGGAAGCTCTTCGGGCTGCTGAGGGACTGGGCTCATCTGCTTACTCCTGTTCACGGCGGCGAGACGCCCGGCCGACGGCGATCCAGCCGAGCACGCCGCCGGAGACGGCGACGGCGAAGAGGATCGCGGCGATGAAGGGGGTGAGGTCCTGGCCGGCGGAGTCCGAGGCCCGGCCGGCGCCCACCGAGGGAGTGGCGGCCGGGTCGGAGTCCTCGGCGCCGGGGACGCCGGACGGCCCGTCGCTCTCCTGCGGCGTCGGCGTCGTCTCACCGGCCGGGCCGTCGCCGGCCCAGGAGCCGTCGGTGGGGTGCGGACCGCGGTCCTCGTCGTCGTCGGTCCTGGTGGACGCCTTGACCGGGGCGCCCTTCGGGCAGGAGCGCAGCCCCTGCACCTTCGGCGGGGGCAGCGGGCCACGGTATTCCAGCGGCACCCGGGGGCCGCCGGGGACGCTCAGGACGAACGTGGTCCTGCCGTACGCCCCGTCGGCCCGCCTGTCGACCACGTCGGCCAGGAGCGCCTGGGCGGTGGGCACGGTCCGGAGCAGGTGGTTGACGTGCGCCCGGTTCCTGGGGGTGAACACCACGCCGGGGTTCATGCCCGCCGCGGTAAGCGCGCAGGACAGGCCGGGGCGGGCGGTGTTGAGCAGGTCGTCGACCTGGCGGAAGAAGCCGGGGCCGTGGTCGAGGGCGGCGTAGAGCTGCCTGCGGGACTCGCGGATCGATCGGGTCACCCCGGCCAGGTCGGTCACCCCCTGGGACAGCTTCTCGCGTCTGCCCGCCAGCGTGCCGGTCAGCCGGGTCAGCTCCACCGACAGATCGTCCAGCAGGTCGGTGTTGTCGGCCAGGGTCGCGGTGAGGCCGTGCGCGTTGTCCACGACCTCGCGGATCGAGGTCGTCCGGCCGTTCAGTCCCGTCGCCAGCTCGTGCACGATGGTCCGGGCGTCCTCCGGCGGCACCGCGTTCAGCAGCTTGCCGACCCCGTCGAACAGTTTCTTGTAGTCGAGCGGGACCGAGGTCCGGGCCAGCGGGATGGTGGCGCCCGCGGCCAGGGTGCCGCCGCCGGCCCCCGCGCCGGGCGGGGAGATCTCCACGTACGGCTCGCCGATGGCGGACTTGCGGCGTACCTCGGCGGTGACGCCCTGCGGCAGCCGTACGTCGCGGTTGATGCTCAGGCCCACCACGATCCTGCCCGGGGCCAGCGCCACGTCGTCGATCCGGCCGATCCGGACGCCGAGATAGGCCACGTCGAAGCCCCGCACCAGACCGGGGGAGGACAGGAACTCCGCGTTGACCCGGTACGGCCGCTCGATGACGTCGAGCTTGATGATGCTGGTGAAGGCCCACACGGTCATCACCACGCCGAGCACCGCGAAGAAACCGAGGTTGATCCAGATGCGGTTCCTCATCGTGGCGGCTCCAGCAGCAGGCGGAAGTCGTCCACCGGGTTGGGCGGACGCGGCCGGTCGCTGCTCTTCTTCGGCTTGGGCAGCAGCAGCCCCTTGAGCCAGACGAAGGTCAGCAGCTGGCCGTTCACCACGATCGGTGGCAGGTCGATGAACCGCTGTATGCGGCTGACCAGGACCTTCAGGTCTTCCTTACCGCGGACCATCGAGGTGGAAACCGCGTCGAGCTCATGTAACAGGGTGCGCAGCCGGGCGGCGTGTCTGGGGTAGACGGTGCGGTTGACCTCGCGGGCCAGCGCGGTCAGCTCCTGGAGGGTCTTCTTCACGTGCTTGCGGCCGTGGTTCAGCCGGGCGGTGGCGTCGGCGAGCGTGCCGGGCAGCCGGTCCAGCTCCCCGCTGCCCTTGGCGAGGTCGTCGCCGAGCTCGGCCAGGCCGTCTATGGTGCGGGCCAGGTCCTGGCGGGTCTCGGCGTAGGCGGTGGTGACCTCGGTGATCTGCCTGAGCAGCCGGTTGAGATCTTTCCCCTTGCCGCCGAGACCGGTGGCCGCCGCGTCCAGGACGGCGTTCACGTCCTGGGCGCCGAGCGCGTCGATCAGCGGCCCGGCCCGCTCGGTGACCTGCTCGATGTCCGGTTCGACCGATGTCTCGGCGATCGTCGAGCCGCTGCGCATGAACGGCCCGCCCGTCATGTCCTTGCCCGCGGGCAGCTTCAACTCGACGTAGTTCTCACCCAGGATCGAGGTCTTGGCCACGACGGCGCTCGTGCCCTCGGGCACCCGGATGCCGTCCTCGACGGACATGGTGACCTTCGCGCGGTATCCCTCCAGACGGATGTCGGTCACGCTGCCCACCCGCACGTCGGAGATCTGCACGCTGTGCCCGGCCACCAGGCTCTGCACGTCGTCGAAGGTCGCGGTCAGGGTCAGCCCGCCGGTCGGCGCCCCGACGGTCTGCAGCGTGCACGCCGCCGTCAGGCAGAGCCCGGTCAGCCCCGCGGTCAGCCGTGTCCACGTCCTCATCCGGCGTCCTCCCTTCCCGCAGGTCACCCGTCGCTCCCGTCCGCCCGGCGGCCGGCCCGCCGTACCGCGCTCACCGCCTCGCCCTCTCCCCGGCGCAGTTGCTCAGCTCTCCGGGCAGGCACGGCACCTTGCCCAGGCCCAGGGCCTCGAACAGCGGCCTCAGCCAGGCCCGGGTCATCGCGTTGAGCACCAGGCGGATCTTGATCACATGGTGTTCCCGGTCCCAGGACAGGACCAGGTTGTCGACGAACTCGCGGGCCCCGGCGATGGCCGCGGCCGCGGACTCGCTGTTGACCTTCATGGTCAGCACCAGCTCGGCCAGGTTGGCCACGCCCTTGGGCAGTCTCTCCTGGTAGGCCTCGATCAGCACGTCTCCCCGCTGCACGAACTCCGCCAGGCCGGTGATGAAGCGCTTCATGCGCCGGCGCTCGTCGGCGAGGGTGGCGCTGGCCTCGGCGAAGGCGTCGATGGCCGTCTTGACCTGGCCCTCGCGCCGGTTGAGGCTGGAGGCGAGCCGGTTGAGGCCGTCGGCCAGCTCGATGAGCTGCTGGTCCTGTCCGGAGAGGGTGCGGGTCAGCGAGGCCGCGTCGGCCAGCGCCCGGTTGATCTGCCCGCCCCGGCCCCTGACCGTGTCGGCCAGGTTCCCGGCCACGTCGCCCATCTTGTCGGTGTCGAGGGCGTCGGTGAGCTTGGTGAACGCCTCCAGGGCGTCGTCGATCTCCACCGGCAGGTCGGTCCGCTCCAGCGGGATCACCGCACCGGGGGCGATCCTGGCCTGGCCGGGCTTCCACGGCGGGTGGAGCACCACGTTCCGCTCGCCGAGCGTGTTCTGCGCGGCGACGACCGCCTTGACCCCGGCGGGCAGCGGCACCTCCCCGTCGATGATCAGGTCCGCCCGGACCCTGTCGCCCTCGACGGTGAGCTTGTCCACCGTCCCGGCGTCCAGGCCCAGCACCTTCACCTTGGCCTGCTCGTACAGGGAGGGCGCCGCGCTGAAGTAGGCCGTCAGCCGGTACGGCGACGCCCCGCCGGGCAGCAGCGAGCAGCCTCCTGCCGACAGCAGCAGCACCCCGGCCAGGAGCGCCGCGGCCGTCCTCCTCAGGGGGCGTCGGCTCCCGGGCGCGCGGCCCGTCCCCGCCGGTCCACGTGTCATCCGGGTCGCTCCGCTCCCGGGCGCGCGGCGTGCGCGGCCCGTCCCTCGCGGTCTGCGGCGTGTCATCGGCTGTTCCTGTCCTTGCGGATGGCGCCGAGCACCTCGGGGTTGATCGGGCCGAGCCCGGTGGCGATGGCCTCCACCCACGGGCCCTGGCCCCCGGTGGTGGCCAGCCCGGAGAAGGTGGGTCCGACCCAGGCGAGGACGGAGTTGAGCGCCTTGCCGCTGGTGGAGTCGAGCCGGTTGCCGATCGCGGTCATGTCGTCGACCACCGCGATCAGGTTCTTCTCGTGCTCGGTGACCAGTGTGGTGATGCTGTTGACCAGGTCGCTGCCGTCGCCGAGCAGAGCCTTCAGCTCGTCGCGGCGGCGCCGCAGCTCGTCGAGCATGATCTCGATCGAGTCGATCAGCCGGCCGAGCTGCGCGTCCTTCGTCTCCAGCACGTCCATGATCTTGTTGCCGTTGTCCAGCAGCCTCCGCAGCTGCGGCTCGCTCTCGCTGATGATCTCCGACAGCTCGCCGATGTTGTCCAGCAGCTTGCTGACCCTGCCCTTGCGGGCGGGTCTGAGCTCGGCCAGCTCCGTCAGGAGCTTGTCGACCGAGTCGGTGTCGAGCCGCTGCACCAGCCGGGTGGCGTCCTTGAGCGCGTCGGTGACCAGCACCGGGGTGCTGGTCCGCGACATCGGGATCCGCCGCCTCTCCTCGGGCAGCTCGTCCATGTAGGGGCGGGTGACCGGTCCGGTGAGCTTGACGTAGCGGCCGCCCAGCAGGTTCGACAGGGTGACCTCGGCCCGGGTCTGCGGGCCGAGCCTGATCCCGTCGTCCACCTTCCAGGTCACCACGACGTGTCCCTGGCCGTAGTCGGCGCGGACCTCGGTGACCTTGCCGACCGGGACGCCCGCCACGCGCACGTCGTTGCCGGAGCGCAGGCCGGCGGAGTCGGGCAGCACCGCCGACATCGTGTAGCCGCCCTCCAGCAGTCCGAGGTTGCCGACGAGGAAGGTGGCGACCAGGACGGCGGCGAGGACCGTCATCGACACCAGGCCGACGACGGTCTTGTTGCGGTCGCGGAACGACTTCAGCGCCATCAGGGCCCCACCAGCACTCGCCGCAGGTTCCCCGTGCTGGTGAGCTTGAGACTGCCGCGCAGCGGCGGGGGGCTGCTCATCGGATAGGGGCAGGGCAGGGGACCCAGCGCCAGGCAGGGCACCGCCGTGGTGACGAAGTGGCCCCGGCCGGTCACCTGGAACGAGCGCCGCAGCGGCGGGGTGATGGTGTTGAGCACCTTCTCCACGCTGCCGATGTTGCGCCGGATGCCGCCGGTGAGCCGGGTCATGCTGTCGACCATCCGGCCGAACTCCCGGGAGTTGCGGCCGAGCACCTGGTCGTTGACCCTGACCGTGGCCGACAGCTCCACCAGGGCGTCGTCGACCAGCTCGCGGTTCCGGGCGAACGCGCCGGTCAGCGCGACCAGGTTGTCCACCAGCCGGGAGATCTGCCGGTCCCTGCGGGCGACCACGCCGGTCACCGTGGCGTAGTCCTCCAGCAGCCCCTTGATGATCTTCTTGCGCTCGGCGACCGTGGTGGTCAGGTCGTTGAGGTTGTCGACCAGTTCGGGGATGTTCTCCTGGTTGCCGTCCAGCGCCTCGCCCGCCGCGGTCAGCAGCTGGTTGATCTGGTCGGGGTCCAGGCTCCGGGTGAGCGGGCCGAGGTCGCTGACCAGCTCGCCGATGTCCACCACCGAGCTGGTCAGCTTCACGCGGGCCCCGTCGCCCAGCATGTCCCGGGCGGCGCCCGGCTCCAGGTAGACCACCCGCTGGCCGATCGTGTTGCGCCACCGGACCGCCGCCGAGCTGTCGGAGGGCACCTTGACCGCCGCCTGCACGCCGAGCACGACCTCGGCCCGGCCGTCGACCACCTCGATCGACTCGACCTGGCCGACCGGCGCGCCCGCGATCTTCACCTGGTCGCCCTCGTGCAGCCCGGAGACGTCGTCGAAGGTGGCCACGAGGCGGTAGGTGTCGCCGAGGCTCACCCGGGCGATCTGGGCGCCGATCAGGACGGTCAGGGTGCCCGTCACGAGCAGGAAGAGGACGAACTTGGCGAGTGTCCAGCGGCGCTGGATCTGCTCTCTCGACCGGGCCAAAGGGCTCACCTGCCGTTCGTGGGGCCGCAGGCGCCGACGAACAGCTCGCAGATGTCGGTCGCGACGAAGGCCTCCATCTTGATCTGGTTGGCGCCGCCCGGACCCTCGCCCGAGACCAGGTCGTTCAGCACGGTGAGGATCTGGTTCAGCCCGCGCACGCCGTCGCCCGCGATGCCGAGCTGCGCGTAGAGCAGCGCGGCCGCGCGCTCCCCGGCGTTCACCGCGGCCTTGAGGTCCTTGCGGTGCTTGCGCAGGCCGTGCGCGCTCAGGTGCGAGATCTCGTCGAACTCCCGCAGCAGCGCGCGGACCTTGTCGGCCCGCTTCAGCAGGTCCGGGGTGATCACGTTGAGGTCGGAGGAGATCGCCACCAGCTCGTCGCCCTTGTCGGACAGCGCGGCGCTCAGCGCCCCGGCGTCGCCGATGAACCGCCGGAACTCCCCGCGGCGCCGGTGGGCCACCTCGACGATCTTCCCGGTGTCGTCGACGATCTCCGCGATCTGCGGGCCCTTGCCGTCCAGGCCGCGGCCCAGGGTGTGCACGATGGTCGTGATGTCCTTGGGGTCCACCGCGCCCAGCCCCTCGTAGGCGTCGGTGAGGGAGTCCGACAGGTCCTTGGGCGCCTCGGTCCTGGTGATGACGGCGCCGCTGTCCAGGTAGGGGCCGCCCGTCTCGCCGGAGCCGAGGATGAGGTTGACGAACTTGGGGCCGAAGACCGAGGTCGGCTCGATCGCGGCGGTGACGGTCTCGGGCACCTTGACCCCGGGCTCCACGTGCATGGCGACCACGGCCCGGCCCTCGGGGTCGAGGGTGACGGAGCTGACCCCGCCCACCGTGATGCCGCGGATCTTGACGGGGGAGTTGGGGTCCAGCCCCTGCCCGGCGTGGGTGAACACGGCGGTCACGCGCATGCCGCTCACCTCCGCCGCGGCCCGGATGACGAGGACGAGGGCCAGGAGGAGCGCGAGCACCACGCCGAGCGAGATCGCCAGCCGGACCGGCAGGGGGACTTCACCGCGCGCCATCGCCGCTCACCCCGTCAGCTTCACGCCGCTGCCGTTGCCCCAGAACAGGTAGGACAGCAGCAGGTTGAGGAGGATGACGGTGACGATCGACTGGCGGATCGCCCGCCCGGCCGCGGTCCCCACGCCGACCGGGCCCCCGGTGGCGTTGAACCCGTAGTAGCAGTGGATGCTGATGACGGCGAAGGCGAAGACGATCACCTTGATCACGCTGTAGACGATGTCGATCAACGGCAGGCCGAGGTAGAAGTAGTAGTCGTAGACGCCCGGCGACATGCCGAACAGGACCGTGCACATCAGCCGGGTGGCGAAGAAGCTGGCGAACAGGGCGATCAGGTAGACCGGGACCAGCGCGATCAGCGCGGCCACCACCCGGGTGCAGATCAGGTAGGTGAAGGCGTTGATGGCCATCACCTCCAGCGCGTCGATCTCCTCGGAGATCCGCATCGCGCCCAGCTCGGCGGTGAAGGACGAGCCGACCTGCGCCGCGAGCGCGACCGCCGCGATGATCGGGGTGATCTCCCGGACGTTGGCGAAGCTGCCCACCAGGCCGATGAAGGACTCGGCGCCGATCGCCTGCAGACCCTGGTAGCCCTGCAGGCCGACGGTGGCGCCGACCGCGAAGGCCATGGTGAAGGCCACGAAGACCATGCCGCCGCCGATGACGGTCGCGCCGACGCCCACCACCACGTCGCTGACCTGACGGAGCACGACCTTGGTGAACTTCATCCGGAAGACGATGTCCCGCAGCGAGTAGAAGACGACCTTCCACAGGAACAGCGGCCAGTCCGACAGCGAGGCCAGGCGGTCCACGAGGTCACGCAGCACGCCGTAGGCGCGGAATCCGGCGGTGCGCGCGCCCGGGATCGTCGCCATCACAGGGGCCTGGGCGGGTAGGCGAGGAAGTAGATCATGGTGACCACGTAGTTGACCGCGAACACCAGCATGAACGTGACGACCGTGGACTGGTTCACCGCGCGTCCCACGCCGACCGGGCTGGTCTGGCAGGTCATGCCGAAGTAACACGACATGATCGCCGCGATGAAGCCGAAGATCCACGCTTTGAACAGGGTGACCAGCAGGTCGCTGGTGACCAGCAGGGACACCGCGCCGTCGAAGTAGGCGCCGGGGGTGACGCCCTGGATGACGACGTTGAAGAAGTAGCCGCCGCCCGCCCCGGCCACGATGACCAGCGGCACGAGCAGCACGGCCACCGTGCTCGCCGCCCACAGCCGGGGGGTGACCAGGCGGTGGATCGGGTTGACCGCCATCACCTCCATGGCGGCCAGCTCGTCGCGGATGTTGCGGGCGCCGATGTCGGAGGTCATGGCCGAGCCTCCGGCGCCCGCGATGAGCAGGGCCGAGGCCATCGGGGCGACCTCGCGGACCAGGCCGACCACCACGGCGCCGCCGGTGGCCGAGGAGGCGCCCAGCTGCCAGGCCAGCTGGCCCACCTGGAGGGCGACGGTCGCGCCCAGGGGGAGGGAGACGAGCAGGACGGGCAGGCTGGTGACACGGGCGAGGAACCAGCACTGCTGGACGTATTCCCAGAACCAGGTCCGGACGTCCCAGGTGCGGCGGAAGCCCTCAAGCGCGATCACCGACATGTCGCCGACCCGGCCCAACACGTCCGTGCTCCTGCGGGCGAGGTAACCGGTGACCCCGTCCTGCCCGCCGACCGCCATCAGTGCGCCGTCCGTTGTGCCATGACCACCTCGGGGCTCGCGACTCCGACCATGGATCAGTCACCCTACTGACGGGTAGTCCAGTAAGTCGATGGCTCCTGGGTAATTTGATGAAAAGGGATGAGGCCCAGATCACATCTTGTCAGGGCCTCACACTTTCCGCAGGTGGTCGTGAGGATCGGGCGCGAGGTACGGCGCCGCCGCCGGGCGCGGCGGAGCGCGGCCGGGCGCCGCGCTCAGCTGGAGATCGCGCTCATCCAGCCCTCGATCTCGTCGGGGTGGCGGGGCAGCCCGGCCGACATCAGGCGGGCGCCGTCGGCGGTCACGACGAGGTCGTCCTCGATGCGCACGCCGATGCCGCGCAGCTCCGGCGGGAGCGTCAGATCGTCCGGCTGGAGGTAGAGGCCGGGCTCGACGGTCAGCACCTGACCCTCCTCCAGCACCCCGTCGAGATAGACCTCCGAGCGGGCCTTGGCGCAGTCGTGCACGTCCATGCCGAGCATGTGGCCGCTGCTGCACAGGGTGTAGCGGCGGTACAGGCCGCTGCCGGGCTCCATCGCCTCGTCCGCGCCGATCTTCAGCACACCCCAGTCGTGCAGTCCCTCGGCGATGACCCGCATGGCCGTCTGGTGGAAGTCGCGGAACCTCGCTCCGGGGCGCAGGACGGCGATGGCCGCGCTCTGGGCCTCGTAGACCAGCTCGTAGACCTGGCGCTGGATCGGGCTGAAGCGTCCCGACAGCGGCAGGGTCCTGGTGATGTCGGCGGTGTAGAGGTTGTCGGTCTCCACCCCCGCGTCCAGCAGCAGCAGATCGTTCTCGTTCAGCCGGCCGTCGTTGCGGATCCAGTGCAGCACGCACGCGTGGGCGCCGGAGGCCACGATGCTGTCGTAGCCGACCGCGTTGCCCTCCAGCCGGGAGCGCAGGCCGAAGACCCCCTCCAGGTAGCGCTCGCCGCGCCGGTGGGCCAGGGCCGCGGGCAGCGCCCGCACCACGTCCTCGAACCCGCGGGCGGTCGCGTCCACCGAGAACTGCAGCTCGGCGATCTCCCACTCGTCCTTGATCAGCCGCATCTCGGACAGGAACGTCTCCAGCTCGCCGTCCCCGTCGTGCGGGGCGACCCGGGCGTCCACCGAGGCGTCCACCCCGCGCAGCACCCGTGCGGGCCCGCCGAGCGCCTCGTCCAGCCTGTCCACGGCCGCGCAGTCGACCAGGTAGAGCGACTCGGCCTCGGCCAGGTCGGGGCGGCGGCCCACCCAGAACTCGCCGTAGCGGCGGTCCCGGTAGAACTCCTGCCCGGCCGTCCCCGGCGCCGAGCGCGGCGAGCGCGGCCGCAGGAACAGCGTCGCCGCCCCGGACGGCTCGATGACCAGCACGTTGCCCGGCTCCTGGTCGCCGGTGAGATAGGTGAACGCGCTGTGCGGCCGGAAGCGGTAGTCGCTGTCGTTGCTGCGGGCCTTGAGCGTGCCGGAGGGGATGACGAGCCGCTCGCCGGGGAAGCGCGCGGCGAGCGCGGCGCGCCGCTTGGCGGTGTAGGTGGCCAGCGGCAGCGCGACCAGGTCGTCGCGGTGGGTGTCGGCCCAGCCGGTCGCCATGAATGCGGCGAGGGCGTCGGAGATCGGCAGGTCGTGGCTGCCGGTGTTGAGCTTCTCGGTCATCGTGTCCCCGGGAGCGAAGGTGTGTGGTATTTCACACACTACTTGCCGCCGGTGAGGCCCGCACCCCCCAACTTTAGGGGGTGCGGGCCCTGCCGGGGACCGGTGCTCAGCCGACCGGCACCGGGTAGTCCCTGGCCAGGTCGGAGACCGCCGCCTCCTTGAAGACCACGGCGCCGCCGAGCGCGGCCTTGTCCGGTTTGACGACGAAGGACGCCCGGGCCGCGGGCCTGTCGAACATAGTGAAGTCCATGACCGTGCCGTAGTCGCCGCCCCAGGACGACTGGCTGCGGTGCGCAGCGACGATGGCGGCACGGCTCAGGTCCTTGCCCTGGCAGGCCTTCTTGAGGGCGTCGCCGACGATCGCCGCCGCCGCGTAGCCCGTGGCGACGCCGCTGTCGATGGTCTCGCCGGGATACTTCGCCGTGTAGTCGGCGGCCAGCTTCTTCATGGCCGGCAACGGCGAGCTGATCGGAGCGCCGCCGGTCATGACGTAGAAGTCCTTCAGCAGGGCGGGCCCCGCCGGGGTGGGCAGCAGCTGCGGGGAGTAGGCCGAGTTGCTGCCGACGAACGGCACGTCCATGCCCTTGGCCAGCGAGACGCTGACGAGCGAGGCCGACTGCTTGGGGCCGACCGAGACCAGCACGGCCTTGACCCCCTCGGCCTTGAAGGCGGCCACCTGGGCGCTCATGTCCTGGTCGGTCGCCTTGATCTTCTGCTCGACGACCGTCAGGCCGAGCTTCTCGGCGGCGTACTTGGAGCCGTTCAGCGCGCTCTCGCCGTAGTCTCCCTCGAAGTAGAGGTGGCCGATCTTGTCTCCGGACCTGACGTCCTTCTCCTTGACCAGGAAGTCGACCCCGTTGATCATGTCGATGTCGTAGGTGGTGGCGGTCACCTGGATGGCCTTGCCGCCGAGCAGCCCGGTGGCCCAGGCCATCGGGATGGTGAGCAGCTGGTCGGCCTCGATGCGCTGCTTGAGCGCCATCACCATGGGGGAGCCGATGAAGTGGGCGATCGCCGCGGACCTGGGGGCGATCTCGGTGTAGGCCGCCACGGCCTTCTGCGCGTCGTAGCCATGGTCGCGCACGACGGCCTCGATCTGCCGGCCGCACACCCCGCCGGCCGCGTTGACCTGCTCGAAGTAGAGCTGCTGCGCCTGGGTCAGGCTCTTGCCGAAGGAGGCGTAGGGACCGGTGAGATCGGTCATGGCGGCCACCGTGATCTTGTCGGCGGTGACGCCGGGCCCGGTCTTCACCCCGTCGCCGCCGACGGCCGGCGAGGCGCCGGCGCCCCCGGTGGCCTTCCCGCTGGCGCACGCGGCGACCGCCAGGGCCAGCAGGGCGAGCACCGCGATCCGCCGGAGTACCGCGCGGCGGCGCTTTTCGGGCAGTGAGGTCATGTCAGCTCCTCGATTCGGGGGACGGGCGCAGGGAGGTCTTCTCCGCCGCGGGGGCGGACGCGGTCCGGCGGCGGAGGCCGGACCGCAGGCGGCCGACCAGGCCGAGCAGGCCGCCCGGCAGGAACAGGACGATGACGACGACCGCCGCGCCGTACAGGATCCGGGCGGCCTCGGCGGGGGAGACCCCGCCGGAGCCGGGCTCGGCCACCAGCGGCAGGGCGTCGCTGTAGCGGGTCAGGAGCTGGGGCAGCAGCGAGATGAAGACGGCGCCGATCACCGCGCCCGCGACCGAGCCGAGCCCGCCGATGACGATCATGGCGAGGTAGTCGAGGGAGAGCAGGATGCCGAAGTAGTCCGGCACGGTCCGCTGGAAGACCAGCGCCAGCAGGACGCCGGCCAGCCCGCCGTACATCGACGACAGCACGAACACGCCGGCGCGGTAGCGGGCCACGGGGACCCCCATCACCCCGGCCGCGATCTCGTGGTCACGGATGGTGTTCATGGCCCGGCCGGGGCGGCCGCGCAGCACCCCGCGGGCGAACAGCGCCGCGCAGACCAGGACGGCCAGGCCGAGGAACCAGAGCCGCTCCAGCGCGCCGAACGGCACCTGGGCCACCACGAGCGCGGGGGAGTCGGCGAAGGCGAAGCCGAACAGCTCCATGGGCGGCACCGGGCGGCCGTTGTAGCCGCCCGTCACGGGCTCGGCGTTGAACAGCAGGTGCTGGCCGAGGAAGATCAGGGCGAGTGTGGCGATGCCGAGGTAGGCCCCCTTCAGCCGGCCGACGATCGGGCTGAACGCGCCCCCGGCGAGGCCCGCGGCGAGCACCGCGAGCACCGCCGCGACGGGGGTGGGCAGGCCCAGGCCGCCCAGGCCGTGCCCGGGGGCGGAGGCGAAGTAGACGTAGGCGTAGGCCCCGACCGCGAGGAAGAACGCGTGGCCCATGGAGAGCTGGCCGGTGGCGCCGGTCAGCAGGTTGATGCCGATCGCCCCGACGGCCGCCGACATCGCGAAGAGCCCGGCCTGCAGCCAGAAGCCCTCCAGGTAGAACGGCACGGCGACCGCCGCCGCGGTCAGGATCGCCGACCGGATGAGGATCCTCGCGGACCCGCCGGGTCTGTCAGACACGTGCCAGCTCCCTCGTCCCGAACAGCCCCGCGGGGCGGATGAGCAGGACCACGATCATCACGAGGAACGGCGCGACGTCGCCGACGCCCCTGCCGAGGAAGGCCAGGTCGTTCTGGTAGCCGCTCATCAGCGTCTCGGTGACCCCGATGATCAGGCCGCCGGCCAGCGCCCCCGTGGTGGAGTCCAGGCCGCCGAGGATCGCCGCGGGGAAGGCCTTCATCGCGGCGAACGTCGTGCTGCGGTCCAGGCCCGGTGTGGGGAACACGCACAGGAAGAGCGCGGCGACGGCGGCCAGGGCCCCGGCGACCGCCCAGGCCCCCATCGACACCCGCCCGCGCCGCACGCCCATCAGCGCGGCGGTCTCGGCGTCCTCCGCGGTGGCGCGCATGGCGACGCCCCAGCCGGTGTGCTTGAAGGCGAGCAGGAAGACGGTGATCAGGACCGCCGCGACGGCCAGCGCGACGACCCGGGTCTGGGCGATGCCGACGGCCCCCAGATGGAGCACCTGGTCGCGCCACGGATCACCGAGGGCGAGGACCTCGGTGCCGATCTGCCGGGTGAGCTCGGTGGTCAGCACGATGTCGACGCCGATCGTCACGATCGCCAGGACGCTGTGGGAGGAGACGTCCGCCCGACGGATGATCAGGAACTCGATCAGGACGCCCACGGCGGCCGCGCCGGCGACACCGGCCGGCAGGGCGGCCCAGAAACCGATCGCGGGGTGCAGCTTCGCGACGGCGAAACCGCCGGCCAGCAGCAGCGAGGCGTGGGCGAAGTTGACCACCTCGGTCGCCTTGAAGATGATGACGAACCCGAGGGCGATCAGCGCGTACACCGCGCCGACGGAGACCCCGTTCGCCAGAAGCTCCAGAAAAGTGATCACGAAGCGGCCTCCCCGGCCTCGTCGGCCGCGCCCAGGTAGGCGCGGATCACCTCGGGATCGTCCTGGACCTCGGCGGGAGGCCCGCCGGCGATCCGCCGGCCGAAGTCCAGGACCGTCACCGCGTCGGCGATCCGCATGACCATCCCCATGTCGTGTTCGACCAGCAGGATCGAGATGCCGAGGCTCTCCCGGACGGCGACGATCAGCTCGGCCATGTCGCGGCGCTCGCCGCCGTTCATGCCGGCCACCGGCTCGTCGAGCAGGAGCAGCCTGGGCTCCATGCACAGGGCCCGGGCCAGCTCGACCCGTTTCTGCACGCCGTACGGCAGGAGCCCGACGGGTGTCGGCAGCCGTCCGCTGAGCCCGACGAAGGCGGCGATCTCGGTCACCCGCTCGCCGTGCCGCCCGGCCTCCCGTCGCGCGGACGGCAGGCGCAGGCCGGCCGCGACGAACCCGGCGCGGGTCAGCCGGTGCCGGCCGAGCATCAGGTTCTCGCGCACCGACAGGCGGGGTGACAGGGCGATGTTCTGGAAGGTGCGCGCCACGCCCAGGGCGGCGATGCGGTGCGGGGGCAGGGCGGTCAGCTCCGCCCCGCCGAAGCGCACGCTGCCCGAGGTGGCCCGGTAGACCCCCGACAGCACGTTGAAGCAGGTCGACTTGCCCGCGCCGTTGGGGCCGATGACCGCGTGGACGCTGCCGGGCTCGACGGTGAAGCCGACCGCGTCCAGCGCGGTGAGCCCGGCGAAGCGCACGGTGACGTCCCGGACTTCGAGCCGGGGAGGGATGTTGTCCATACCGTCCGGTTGGTATGTGTCGCTCATGTGGACCGTCCGGATCCGCCGCCGCGCGCGCCGGCCGGGCCCGTCGCCACGGAGTCGACCGTCGCGGGACCGGCCGAGGGGCCCGCCGCCGTGGGGTCGGCCGTCGTGGGGCTCGCCTTGGTGAGGCTCACCACTGCGGGGCCCGTCGCCACGGAGTCGGCCGTCGCGGGGCTCGCCTTCACGGGGTCGCCGGTCATGCCGACCACCTCGCCAGGGTCGGGCGCCCGGCGGGCCCGCCGGGCGAGGGGGCGCCGGGGCCGTCCTCGACCCCCAAGTAACGGCGGCGCACCTCGTCGCTGCGGGCCAGGTCGGCGGCGGGGCCGGACAGGACCACCTCGCCGACCTCCAGCACGTAGGCATAGGAGGCCAGGGACAGGGCCGTCGCGGCGTTCTGCTCCACCAGGAGCACCGTCGTCCCCTGCGCGTTGATCTCGCGGACCGTGTCGGCGATCCGCGCCGCCACCATCGGCGCCAGGCCGAGGGTGGGCTCGTCGAGCAGGAGCATCCTCGGCCGGGCCATCAGCGCGCGGCCGATGGCGAGCATCTGCTGCTCGCCGCCCGACAGCAGTCCGGCGCGCTGCCGGGCGCGCTCGGCGAGCACCGGGAAGAGCGTCAGCACGCGCTCCCTGGCCTCGGCCGCGGCCCGGCGGTCACGCGCTCCCAGCGCGCCGGCCCGCAGGTTCTCCTCCACGGTCATCCGCGCGAAGACCCGGCGGCCCTCGGGCACCTGGACGACGCCGCGGGCGACCACGGCCGAGGCGGCGGTGCCGGACAGCCTCGCCCGGTCGAAGCCGATCTCGCCCGCCGTGATCGCGCCTCGGTGGAACCTGAGCGTGCCCGAGACGGCGCGCAGCAGGGTCGACTTCCCCGCGCCGTTGCCGCCCAGCACCGTGACGATCGAACCGCGCGGGACGCTCAGCGAGATCCCGCGCAGGGCCGTCACCGGGCCGTAGTTCACCGCCAGGTCCCGGACGGCCAGCCCGCGGTCCTCGGGCGGTGGAGGGACGTGGACGTCCGGCGTGTCCGGCGACGGGACCGCCGGCCTCGACCGGCGGAGGAAGCGCCCCCCGGTCACGGCCCGCCTGCTGGGACCGGTCGGGGTCCGGCCACCGCCTGCCTCGGCCGAGACGGGCGGGGAGCCGCTCTCTTCAGGGAGCGGAGGAGTCACATATGCCTCCTGACGATTGTTGAACGCATCCAACCCGGAGGGTTCACCGGAGTCCAGACGCGGGGGTGAAGTCGGGGCCGGCGCCCATGGGGGCCCGCTGCCGGTTGTGCGTCAGCACAGTGCGGGATCACGGAACAGAACAGAATCTTGTTCGGCAACGTGTGCGGCTGACACCATTGCCTGATGGGGCTCCGGACCACCGCCGACGACGAGGTGCGCAGGATCATGCGCATGGCCGCCGCCCGGCTGCTGCAGCGCCTCCCCGAGCTCACCGACGAACTGGTGACCAGGACCCGTGACACCGACGAGGCCTACCGCCGGATGGTGCCCACCGACGACCACTGGCAGAGCGTGTACGACGCCATGCAGGTCGGCATCGGCGCGATCCTCCTCCCTCTCGCCGAGCGGCGCGACCTGCAGCAGGCGGAGCGGACCGCCCGGCGCCGCGCCGAGCAGGGCCTCCCGATGGACTCGCTGCTGCGCAGCTACCGGATCTCCGCCCAGGTGATGTGGGACGGGCTGGTCGGCGTCGTCGCCGAGGAGGAGCCGGACAGCCTGCCGGTGCTGATCCGCAGCGCCACCAAGGTCTGGCACGCCGTCGACCGGCAGGCGGTCGCCGCCGCCGAGGCGTACCGCGACCGGGAGGCCGAGATGTTCGGCCGGACGGCCGAACGGGTCCAGGCCCTGCTCGACGCCCTCCTGGAGGACCGGGCCGACGCCGCCCTGGCCCGCAGTGCCGCCGCCGCGCTGGACCTGCCCGAACTCGGCCGCTACGCGGTCGTCATCACCCGGCTGCCGGGCCGTCACGACCACCGGGACGACGCCGTCCGCCCGGCGGCCCTGGGCGTCATGCGGCTGCTGTGGCGGATGCGCCCCGACTACGAGGTCGCGGTCGCCCTGCTCCGCGAGGCGGTGATGGAGGACCTGACCCGCGAACTGCGCCCCCACGTCACCGGCTGCGCCGGGATCAGCCCGGTGGTCGAGGGGCTGACCGAGCTGGGCCGGGCGCGCAGGCTCGCCGAGCTCGCCCTGCGGACCTGCGTGGGGGAGGGGCCGGAGATCGCGCTGCTGGAGGACCGGCTGCCCGCCGCGCTGGTGGTCAGCCAGCCCGAACTCGCCGGCCACCTCAGCGGCGCTGTGCTGCGGCCCGTCCTCGCCCTCGACCCGGCCGACCGGGAGGTGCTGCTCGGCACCCTGGAGGCGTGGCTGCGCTGCGAGGGCTCGGCGATGCGCACCGCCGGGCAGCTCTACTGCCACCGCAACACGGTCTTCAACCGCATCCGCCGCATCGAGCAGCTCACCGGGCGCTCCCTGGCCCGCCCGCTGGACATCGTGGAGCTCGCCCTGGCCCTCGACGCGGTGCGATTACTACCGGTGATGTGACAGTCACGGCCTTTGCCGCGAGGGGCGCTTAGACAGAGAGCGGGCGGGGCAATGGTTAGGGATACCCCAGCCAGGTTGAACCGAGGTGATGTCGATGCTGATCGGTACGATTCTGCAAGGCAAGGGAGCGGACGTGACGACCATCCGTCCCGAGGCGACGGTGACCGAGCTCCTGGCAGTCCTCGCCGCGCACAACATCGGCGCCGTGGTGGTCTCCGAGGACGGCTCGTCGATCGCGGGCATCGTCTCCGAACGCGACGTGGTGCGGCGGCTCGACGACCGCGGCGCCGGCGTGCTGACCGCCCCGGTGTCGTCCATCATGACGACCGACGTCCACACCTGCCCGCCCACCGCCAACGTCGACGACCTGCGCCAGACCATGACCACGCACCGCATCCGGCACGTGCCGGTCATGGACGACGGGCGGCTGGCCGGGATCGTGAGCATCGGTGACGTGGTCAAGAGCGCCATCGAGTCGCTGGAGACCGAGAAGGCCTACCTGGTCGACTACCTGCACCGCTGAGGCCCGGTGGGGCCCGGCACACCGGTGCCGGGCCCCACGGTCCCCTATCGCTTCCTTACTGCACGGTTATCCTGTCGACCTCGATCGTGATGCCCTTCACCTGCGGCGTCGACGTGCCCGTCGTCACCGTCCCGGTGCCCGTGCTGACTCCCTTGACCTTCATCGTGTAGGTCAGGGTGCCGCCGGGGGCGCCGGGGGTGCTGGTCACGCGGAGGTCCTGGGTCGGCGGCCCGGTGATCTGGCCGCCGGCCGTACCCTCGTCGTTCTCGGCGCCGACGGTCAGGCCGTAGCTCGCCGGCATGTCGCCGGGCAGGTTGTCCGGGTCGTAGGTGTAGGTGATGTCCTCGTCCCCGTTCAGCCCGATCCACTGCTGGAACACCTTGGCGTCCGTCGTGCCGTAGACGTTGAGGCGCCATTCGACGACGAGCCAGTCACTCACGCCGTCGGTCAGCGTCCCGACGTAGACGCCCGGCGCGCCGGCGCCGTCCAGGTCGGTCCAGTAGGGGGCGAGCACGTTGTTCGGGGTGGCCGGGTCCGGCAGCGACTGCGGCGCGGCCTCGATGTCGGCCGAGCCCGCGGTGCCTCCCGCGACCGTGTAGCCGTTGGAGACGACGCCGATCCGGGTGTAGGTCTTGCCCGCGTACTTGAACGGCGGGACGGTGAAGTTCAGCGCCTGCTCGTCGCCGATCGGCGTCGGCGTGATGCCGAAGTCGTCCAGCGGCAGGTAGGGCGCGGGCCCGGTGCCCGGAGCGATGCCGGGCCGGTCCGGCTGCCGGGCCGTGAGGGTGGTCTTCGCCGTCGCGATCTGCGAGCCGACCTTGGTGGCGCCGGTCACGGAGTTCAGCCGCAGCTTGCCGTCCAGCGTGCTGACCGCCGTCACCTCGGCGTCCTTGAGGGTGGTGTTCTGCACGCTCACGGTGCAGGTGGACTCGCCGCTGTCGCGGGCGATGGTGTCCGGCACGCAGGTCTGCTCGACCGGGACGGCGCCCTCCTTGCGGAAGAACGCGACCGGCAGGTGCAGGTCGCGGCTGCCGCCCGACTGCTTGAGGTTCACCTGGCCGAAGTACTGCCCCTCGGGCAGGTCCGGCGCGGTGACCACCACGGTGAGCTTGACGCTCTTGCCCGGCTTGACGCTGAAGCGGGGCGGCAGCACCGTGATGTTCGCCCCGCTCACGGTCGTGCCCGAGGCGTCGTAGGTGAGCGTCTTGTCGGTGACGTTGGTGAAGGTCCGCTTGGCGGTGATGAGACCCGGCATGGTCGGGGCGTTCACCGACGGCAGGTTGAGGTCGATGCGGTTGAGCTCGTCGGCGGCCGAGGCGGCGAAGTTCTCCGCGGTCTCGTTCAGGGTCAGGCCCGGATCACCGGCCTTGGTCAGGTCGATGCGGCCGCCGCCGAAGTCGAACGGGTCGGCGGGGGTGACGCGGTCCTGCTTGGTGACCGAGGTCTTGGCCGTGGTCTCCAGCGCGGACTTGACCTGACCCGGGGTCCAGTCCGGGTGCAGCGCGAACACCAGCGCCGAGGCGCCGGCGACGTGCGGCGACGACATCGAGGTGCCCGCGATGACCTGGTACAGGTTGCCCTGCGGGCCGCCCGCCGGGCCTTCCAGCGTCGGCGTGGTCCCGGCCAGGATGTGCAGGCCGGGGGCGGTGACGTCCGGCTTGAGGAAGTCGCCGCCCGGACCGCGGGAGGAGAACGTGGTGATCGCGTCGCCCTGCCAGGTGGTCTTGGTGCCCTGGGTGAACTTGCCGGTCGCACCCGGGTTGGCCGTCAGGAAGGCCAGCAGCGCGTCGCCCTCCGGCTTGTCGAGGTGGACCGTCGGGATCCAGTGGTTGTCGGTCATCACGTCGAGCGGCGTGGCGTTGTAGAGGATCATGCCGGCCGCGCCGCCCTGGAGCACGCTGTGGCTCTTGAGCACCCGGTTGGGGCCGCGCTGGCAGGCGACGATCTTGCCGGTGAACAGGCCCGGCGGGGCGGGCGCCGTGCACAGCGCGTTGGAGTACGGCGGGGCCGAGGCGAGCACCACCGGCAGCGGCGAGTTGACGCCGGCCGTGATGGAGGCGCCCTTGAGCGTGGCCGTCGCGCCGCCCGAGCCGGCCAGCGTGATCGTGGACTGGAACGTCCTGCTCTGCGTGGAGGCCGCCACGGTGGTCACCCACGGGCTGAGGTGGTTGGCGGTCGCCGCTCCGGGCCCCTCGTTGCCGGCCGAGGCCGACACGAGCACGCCCGCCGCGTAGGCGTCGAGGAAGGCCAGCTCCACCGGGTCGCTGTAGGGGGAGGTTCCGCCGGAGATCGAGAAGTTGATCACGCGGACGCCGTCGAGGATCGCCCGGCCCACCGCCTGGGCGGAGTCGGAGGGGAAGCAGCCCTGCGCCCCGCAGACCTTGTAGACCGACACGTGCGCCGCCGGGGCGATCCCGTGGATCGGGCCGCGGCTGATGCCGAGCGGGTTGGCGTCGGCCACCGGGCCGCCGGCCGAGGTGGTCGCGGTGTGGGTGCCGTGGCCGTTGGAGTCACGGGCGCTGTCGGGGTAGACCTCGCCGCCGAACACCGCGTTGTAGGTGTCGAGGAACGGCGCGCCGCCGATCAGCTTGCGGTTGCAGGCGAACGGGTCGGCCGCCGGGGTCAGCGGGTTGTCCCCGAAGTTGCAGACGCGCGGGGTGCCGTCCTTGGTGGGGGGCGCGGCGGGCAGGGTGCCGGGGTCGGCGAACTGGGGGTGCTCCGGCCAGGCGCCGGAGTCCAGGATGCCGACGACGACGCCCTTGCCCGAGGAGGCGCTGCCGCCCAGCTTGCTGTAGATCGTCGGAGCCCCGATGAAGGAGGCGCTGGAGTCGGTCAGGAGCTGCTCGGGCCTGTCCTCCTGGACGGCCGCGACGCCCGGCAGCTTCAGCACCTCGGCCGCCTGGTTGGCCGGGATCCGCAGTGCGATGCCGCCGTAGACCGTGCGCAGCTTCTGTCCGGCCTTGGCGCCGGGAACGTTCTTGGCGAGTCCGGCGAGGAAGGTGTTCTCGACGTCCTCGATGTGCTTTTCGTATTTCTTGGCGTCGGCGCTTTTGATATCGAGCGCCTTGCCGGTTTTTGCGGGGCTTGTGGCGGGAAGGCCTTCGAGTCCGCCCTGATAGGCGGCGTAGGAGTCGTAGTCGAGTTTGACCATCACGTTGACCGTGGCACCCGAGGTGGACTTCAGCAGCGCCTGGTCGCTCTCGGCGAGCTTGCCGGTCGCGGACTTGGCGCCCTGGACCGGTTCGCCCCCGGTCAGCGGGGTCGCCGTCCATTTCTTGCCGCTCGGGGTGGGGGTGGGAGCCGCGCTCGCCGGCGGCGCCATCGCCGCGACGAGTCCGACGGCGGCGGCGAGCACCGCCACGCGGCCGGTCCGTGATAGGTGGGACGTGCTTGGCAACGAGACCTCCCTGTAGGGACGCATGACCACGTCACGACGGTGGGAGGCGTCGGGTCACCCGGGCATGCCTGGATCAGGGCATGGCTGAGGAGGACTCGACCCTCCCCGTTGGGTGACGAGAGAACGGCCACCTGTAAAGGCGGCCGATCATGACAGGGAGCCTAACTAGTGATGATTTATTTGCCTAGATCGTGGAATTGCCACAATCACCGGCCGAATTGGTCAAATTTAAATACTCGGTCAGCCCAGCGGCCTGACGGGACGCCGGCACGGCTGACGGCCGGCACCCCGCCACCGGAGACGGCCCGTACGGCGGCGCCGGTATCCGCCGGGAACCCTCCCGGGCGGCGGCCCCGCCGTGGGTGAGGCGCGGCCGAGGCCGGTGCATGACGGTTCGCTGTGCGTAAACTGGTCCGAAGCGACCTGTGGGAGGCCCGGTTGAAGCTCAAGCTGGATCTGCACCCGATCTTCAACCGGGGCGGGGAGATCGACAAAGCACTGCGGGGCATCATCGACGAGGCCATCAGGAAGAAGGCCACCGAGGTCGAGATCATCCCCGGCAAGGGCTCGGGCCAGCTCAAGAAGAAGGTCCTGCGCTTCCTTGAGCAGAAGGAGATCAAGGCCCTCTACCACCGCATCGACAAGGACGCCAAGAACCACGGCCGCCTGTTCGTCTACTTCCGCTACAAGTAGGCCGGCGAGCGCGACGGCGACCGCTGCCAGACCGTCGGATCCGAGCTGAACCGCTGTCGCCTGATGCTGTAAGCCCAGGTCAACGGCATTTCCTCAATGTGGGAGGGGTAAGGGCCAGCGGCGATGAACCGCCGGCCCGAGACGCCCCTACCGGTCCTGGGCCGTCTGTGGGCCGTCAGACCGGGGTGCGGTGGTCTCGTAGACCTTGTCGACGGCCCTTCGGGTCCGTCCCTCGCTGGTTGGCATCAAGTGCGTGTAGACCCTGAGAGTGAATCCCGGATCGCTGTGGCCGAGGTACTGGCTGAGAGCCTTGATGCTCTCTCCGGCGTCCAGCAGGACCGAGGCGTAGAAGTGCCGCAGCGCATGCATGCCGTGCTCGCGTGCGGCCTCGTACCGCTGGCCGCGCTCCGGCTGGGGGATGACGCCGGCAGCCACGAGAGCGGGCTTCCAGACGTAGGTGTTGAAATCATTCCGCCTGACCGCGCCGCCGTCCTCGCGGGAGAAGAGCAGTACTTTCGTGACGGCCGGGCCGTCGGGGGCACGCCAGGGCAGCGTGACCGCGACGGGCGAAGACCGGTCCATCGCCGAGATCGGTCATGGCCCGGTAGCGCTCAGGCAGCCGGGCCCGGACGGCGAAGACACGCTCAGCCGCCCATGGCTGGACGCGGCCGCGGACGGGGGCGGGTATCCGTACTGATCGCGCTCTGCAAGGGTTCTTGGCCAGCAGGCGGTCGTCGACGGCCGCGGTGAAGACGGCGGACACGCTCGCGAAGATGAGGCGATGATAGGGCGACGCAGGAAGGGCGTTTTCCAACTCGCTCAGCCACTCGCGAATATGACCAGGCTGGAACGGGTCGAGGGGACGCGGGCCGAGGTAGGGAACGGCGTGGCGTCGTATCTGTACCTCCACCGTCAATCGTGTGCTCAGGTCCGTGGTCCGGGAAGCCGGCCATCGTTCTGCGTACTGCCCGAATCCGATTAGAGCTAGCTCTATTAGAGGGTGTCCGAAAAGTCGATTAATGGGCACGAAGGTGGCGTAGCGCCCCGTCAGGAAGCGCGGGAGGTCACCGATGCTGAGGAAGCGCGTCGCGTATCCGACGGACCGGTCTGATCCCGAATGGGAGGCCCTTGCCCCGCTGATTCCGCCGGCCAAGCCGGGCGGGCGTCCCGCGGTGCATGAGTGACGGGAGATCGTCAACGCTCTGGCCTATTGGCTGCGGGCCGGCTGCGCCTGGCGGCTGCTGCCCCGCGATCTGCCGCCCTGGCAGGCGGTCTACCACTACTGGCGGCTGTGGCGGATCGAGGACCGCTGGGAACAGATCACCGCGGTGCTGCGGGAACGCGAACGCGTCCGGCAGGGCCGGCACCCGCTGCCCAGCGCGGGCATCGTGGACAGCCAGAGCGTCAAGACCACCGAGAAAGGGGGGCTTCACGGCTACGACGGCGCCAAGAAGGTCAACGGCCGCAAGCGTCATCTGCTCGTCGACACGCTCGGGACCGTCTGCGAGACGCACGTGAGCGCGGCGAACATCGGCGACCGAGATGGGGCCGCGGTGCTGCTGACCGGCCTCGATGGTTCCTTCCCGCGCCTGGCCTACGGCTGGGTGGACCAGGGCTGTCGGGGCCCGTTCCTGCAATGGGTCAAGCAAGCCACCGGCATCACCTCGCAGGTGGTCGTCCGACGCGATGGTGGGATGCGGTCCACGTGGGCGCCCGTCGAGGCGCCGCCCCGGATCGTGCCCCGGCTCGCTGTGTGCAGCCTCGACCACCTGATCAGCGTCATCAAACACGGCCTGAAGAAGATCCAGTACCGCCCGTGTCTGATCGACGGCTGCCTGGCCGAGACGGGCCTGCTCCTCAAGCCACCATAACTTCACGCATTAAAGATCAGCAGGTGAACGGCGGCATCGCTCGACAAGGATCCGTCTTCAAGCGGTGGTGGACCGCGTGACGGGCACCGATCCGGGATCGCCTCGTCTTCAGGAAGTGAGGATGCCGATACCGTCCCCGAGCAGCTTCAGTCCGAGCACGAAGAACAGCGCCGCCATCACGGCGACGTTGTGCCGTGCGGCCCAGTCCTTCCAGCCGCCGAGCACGCTCCTGGCTTGATCTCCCATGAACAGGAAGACTCCGAGCGGTGCCAGGAGCCCGAGCGAGCCGATGATCACGAATACTGCCAGGGATGCGATCTGTTGTTCGGCGGGAAGCCCGGACGAGCTGATCGAGGCAGCCGCGGCGAGGGTCAGCGGGGCGTTCTTGAGATTGGCCGCCGACAGGGCGAGCCCGAGTCCGAGGACTTTGACCGGGGCGAAACAGTCGATCGCGGCCATCCACTTCGGTAGCTCGGCCTGCGAGGTGTCCGTGGGGCGGTGCCGCCACTGCCGGGCTCCGAACAGGACGAGCAGGACGCCCAGGAGGAGCTTGAGGACGCCTACCCAGGTGGCCGGCTGGGTGGGGGTGGAGGCACTCCCGCTTCCGCCGATCACCAGCATGACGCCACCCAAGGCCGACAGCCCTGCCACCCAGCCGAGGGTGAACAGCAGCCCGTTGAGACGCCCCTGCGGCGTGGCCAGGACAAGGATGATCGCGACGATGGGGAGTGGGCTGACTGCGACACCGGCCGCGAGTCCCAGTACGTCGCCAAGCGCTTCACCCATGGCGGCCTCCATGTGCTGGTCGGATGATCTGGCCGACAGAACGCCGCGGACCTGACCCGCTGACCTACCGAGCGCGCCGTGCGGTTGACCCGGGCATCCATGGAGTCCCTCCCGCCCATCATTTCATCAAGCGCATCTCGCCCCGGCGGTGCGGCGCCGTCCGCTCGTCCGTGAGCCGACGGCCACGGCGACGGCGCACTTTCCAATGGCCAGCCTGGCAGGCGTCGACGGGGCCAGTAGCCAGTCTGATGATCGCCTAGAGGAACGAATGAGTGATTTTTCGGCGATCTGCTGACAATCTGATACCAAAGGGCTGTCCGCCCGCCCTGTCGGCATGCCTACGCTGGGCTGATCTGGGTCGATACACGTGCGGTTGCCGCCGGGTCCGAAATCACGATGTCGTCCGGCAGCCGAGCGGCAGACGAGCGGAGATAGGCGCGCCCATGCCATCGCGGTTCATCCCTTACACCCCGGACGTCGAAGCCGCTGTTCCCGGGTTCGACGAGATGCTGCAGACGGTGATCGGGAAGACCGAGCGGTTCATCGCCGAATCGGTTGAAGGCGAGGGCACCGGCCTGGCGGTCCGGGACGCGCATGCCAAGGGCTACGGGATCGTCAGAGGAGAAGTCGAGATCCTCGACCGGCTCCCTGCCGAATATGCCCAAGGCATCTACGCCACGCCGGGACGGCATGACGCGCTCGTGCGCTTCTCCAACGGCTCACCCCACGCGGGCGCCGACGCGCGGCTCGGTCGCGCGACTGGCCTGGCATTGAAGATGTTCGGTATCCAGGGCCCGACTCTGCTGGAGGACGAGGCCGACACCGGCACCTTCGACTACGCCCTCATCAACGCGCCGGTCTTCTTCTGCAACACCGTGAAGCACTACCTGTTCATCCAGGAGCTGTTCCTGGAGGCACCGAAGTACTTCGCCCAGGGCGCGCCCGGCCGGCACCGCTTCTACCGCGAGTTCGTGACCGGCAAGGGGACCCTGGCCGAGGACGAGTGGGCGTGGGAAGAGTTCCTGGCCTTCCTGAAGGTAGCGGCGCGGCCCCTGGTGAACGTGCTGTTGTCGACCTACTGGACGATGGGTGCGGTCCGGCACGGTGACTACATCGCCAAGGTGCGCCTGGCTCCCGACCTCGCGGCCGCGGCGGCGGTGCTCCATCGCGCCATCGACGTGACCTCGGCGGAAGAGGTCTTCCGCCCGGCCTTGATGGCCGAGATGAGGGATCGTCCGTACGCGTTCGACATCCAGGTCCAACTGTGCGCCGATCTGGACCGGATGCCCGTGGAGGACGTCACCGTCGAGTGGCCCGAGCAGTTGTCGCCGTTCGTCACGGTGGCCAGGCTGCGCCTACCGCAGCAGGACATCGCAGATGAGGAAACCCTCAGGAAGATGGACGTGCTGTCCTTCAGCCCGTGGCGGGTGACGGCCGAACACGCACCGCTTGGCGAAATCATGCGGGCACGCAAGGAGGTCTACCGCCGCTCCTCCCTCCAGCGTCACCGGCTCAACCGGCAGGAGCGTCAGGAGCCGCGCAGCGCTGACGAGGTGGTCTCGTGACGCTGGAGCTGGACGACATCCAGGGCACCGTACTGAGGCAGCGCCCATCGCCCTATGTGGGCGCCTACTTCCTGCTGCGCATCGATGACCCCGCCGACGGCCGCCGGATGCTTGGGCACTTGGCGCCCCGCGTGGCCTCCGCCGCCCGCTGGTGGGAACCTCCGGATCAGGCATGGTTCAGTGTCGCGCTCAGCCATTCCGGACTGCGGGCCCTGGGCGTGCCGCAGACGTCGCTGGACAGCTTCCCGACCGAGTTCCAGCAGGGGATGGCCGCCCGTGCCGTACGGCTCGGCGACGTCGGTGAGAGCGGTCCCGAGCACTGGGACCCGCCGCTGGGCAGTACCGATGTCCATGTCGCGCTGTCGGTGTTCGCCCCGGACGAGACGGGGCTGCAGGCGGTGCTGGACGACGCCCGCGAGGTGCTGCGCGGTCTGCCGGGTGTCTCGGTGATCTATCGGCTGGAAGCTGAGCAGTTGCCGACCAAACGCACCCATCTGGGCTTCGTGGATGGCATCGGCGAGCCCGACATCGAGGGCGCCGGTGTGGCCAGCGTTCTCAACGCGGGCGGCGACCACTACGGCTACCTGCCCGGATTCGGCCCCACCATCAAGGCCGGAGAGTTCCTCCTCGGATACGCCAACGAGCTGGGCAGAGTCGCTGCCATGCCCCAGCCCGACGTCCTGGGCCGTAACGGCACCTACGTCGCCTTCCGCAAACTCCACGTCCGGGTGGCCGCCTTCCGCCGCTACCTGAGGGACAACGCCTCCTCGCCGGAGGAGGAGGAACTGCTCGCGGCGAAGATGGTCGGCCGCTGGCGCAGCGGAGCGCCCCTGGTGCTGGCCCCCGAGCACGACGACCCGGACCTCGCCGCCGATCCCCTACGGGCCAATGACTTCACCTACCGGCAGCAGGATCCGGGGGGACTGCGCTGCCCTCTCGGCTCGCACATCCGCCGCATGAACCCGCGTGACGCCCTGACCGACTCGATCGTGGATGTGAAGATCCATCGCGCCCTGCGCCGCGGCACCACCTACGGCCCCATGCTGCCCGAGGGAGAGCTGGAGGACGACGGCGCCGAGCGCGGCATCGTATTCGTCTTCATGGGCGCCGACCTGGTCCGGCAGTTCGAGTTCCTCAAGACCCAGTGGGCCAACGACGGCGACTTCGTCGGTCTCGGGACTGAGAAGGACCCGCTCATCGGGGACAACGACGCCACCGGGACCTTTACGATCCCCCAGCGTCCCATCCGCCGTCGGCTGCAGCAGCTACCACGCTTCACGATCACCAAGGGGGGCGAATACCTCTTCATGCCCGGTCTGCGGGCCTTGCACTGGCTGGCCGAACTCGAAGACTGAGCCACGACCAGCCCTCGACCAGCGGCCGCGGCCCACCTCGGAACGACCAAGTCGGCCGAGAGCGTGGGTCCGCCGGCGGTTACCGCCCCACACCGTCAACCGCCGGATCAGGCCGGGCCACATGCAAGGCACAGGCCGGGTCACGCGCAAGACAGGAGCCCCACCGGGCCTCAGCAAGGGAAACACGACATGACCACAGGCGCCGACCAGCAGAGCCGTCCGGGACTGAAGTCCGGCAGGACGAGCGAGTTCACCCTCTTCTTCAACGTCAAGCCGGGTGAGGGACAGCAGATCCGCGAGATCTTCCAACAGCCGGGATTCGAGGACAAACGCAAGGAGATGAGTGCACGCATCGGCACACTGCACGACGCACGATGGGTGCTCTTCGACAACGACACGCGGCTCATGTTCGCCACGAACTTCGACGGCGACTGGGACGCCTACATCGACGACTTCGCCGCCCAGATCCCAGAGGTCTTCGACACCGTCCTGCAGCACACCGAGGACTATCCGGGAATCCATGACCCCAACATCAAGGATGTCATCGTCGCCCACCAGGCCACGGCGTGCTCGTACTTCCGCACCATTCCGGACGCCACGGTGAAGGACCTCCAGAAGGCGCTGCGCGTGCAGGAGGCGTTCCAACGCCTGCTCGACGAAGCGAGCTGACCGGCTGCGGTATCGCTGAGCAGTGAATTTGAGCTGCCGCGGGGCTTCCGGTCCTCGGGCCCGGCGGCCCTGCGGTACGGGTTCCCTAATGGCCGCGTAGCGAGGATCGGTGGAGGCCTTCGGATGACGGGGTGGGCCGTCGGCCGGGGTGCTGTGTACAGCAGCGGGATACAGCAACACCGTCTTACACGATCACACGCCACCGGTCCGCATCTGCCATTTGACCAGGACGAGGAGCCCTCTACGTCGTGACCGGCTCCCGTTTGCAAAACGTGGCGGACCCGGACCGGGCCGTGCTCGTCACGCCGGACCAGCCGCCGCGGGGGCTGCCGCTCGGCCGGCCTCTGCCCGACTTGACCTGCGGCCACCCCGCCGTCGGCGGCCGGCCGGCCGGGTAACGTACATGATCATCGGATCCGCTGAACGCGGAGGTCAGGCGACCTTCGAGGACGGAGCCTTCCAGGTGTTGCACGCGGCCGGGCCTTGCGACCGGTAGCCCTGCTCGAACCAGTGAAGGCGGTTGGCGGGCTTGCCGTACCAGTTGAATCTGCCGTATTCCTTCGGCGTCTCGGCGGTGAGGAGGGGTCTCCAGTCCTTGGCCGAGCGCCCCAGGAGCTTCATGGACACCCCGCTCAGGCAGTCCGCCTGCAGGTAGAAGCGGTGCATCTGCTCCTCGCCGCCGTCCTCCTCGTCTCCGGCCGGCAACGCCCACCAGGCCTGGCTGATGCCCGCCTGCGCCTGGACGACTCCGGCGTACGCACGCGTGACCTCGACGAGAACGGCCTGGTCGGACTTGGCCTTGATCCAGTCGGAACCGAGCTGCACCTGGACGGAGCCGTGGCAACTGGTGGCGAAGGAGCCGGACACCTCCAGGCCGGTGAGGCACACGCCGCCTTCAACGTTGGCGTGGACACCCACTTCGGCCGGGGTGAAGTCCTTGATGGACTTGCGCCAGGCGGAGTTCAGGCAGCCGACGACCTTGTCGAGATATCTCGTCGTGGAGGCTTTGGTGGTGCCCTTGGTCGCCTTGCAGGAGATCGCGGGGAGAGGTCCCTGCTTGTAGAGCGGGTTATGGGTCAGCTCGGGAGCCCCGACGATGGGGTTGGCGGACGCGGTGACCGTACCGGCGAATAACAGGATGAAAGCCCCGGTAGTGGTCGCCAATGCGCGGATCATCATGAGGGATGATCATAGGGGTGGCGCAATGCGCGGGGCGTCGCATTCCGTCCGGCTCCCGCCCTGCTCCCGGCGGGGCTGGGCCGTCTGCGGGCCGTCCGGGACGAGGCGCGGGCCGCGCCGGTGCGAGGGGGCGGATCAGAGCTTGCGGAAGCTCCTGGACTCCTCGGCCGCCGCGAGCACGGCCTCCAGCGACGCGCCCGCGCCCGCGGTGACGACGGCCGCGATCGCGCCCTCCACGAACGGCACGTCGGCGATCACCACCCCCGGCCCCTCCGCCAGCCGGGCGGTCAGCACCGAACTGCCCAGATCGGGGATCAGGATCACCCCGTCACCCTGGTCCACCTTCTCCACCGCCGCCGCCACCAGGTCGGGGCTGGTGCCCAGGCGGCCGTCCTCGGTGCCCCCGGCCGCGGCCAGCGGGACGCCCGCACCGCCGATCTGCGCGGCCAGGGCCGCGACCTCGGCGGCCAGCGGGCCGCTGTGCGAGATGAGGACGACGCCTACCACCTGGAGCATCCTTCCGGTCCGGCCGGGGACGAGCCGTCCGCCGCGCGGGGAGCCGCCGCGGAGGCGCCGGGGAGCCCATGCCGGGCGGCATGACCGCTCACCGTCCGGCCGCGTGCGGCAGTGAGCGCCGCGCGGTCGCCGCGCGCGGGATCGGCCGCCCCGCCGGGCGGGCGGCCGGTCATCGGGCCGCCACCGTGCGCAGGGCGATGAGGATCAGCGCGGTGGAGGCGGCGCCGGGGTCCTCGTGGCCCACGCTGCGGGGGCCCAGATAGCTGGCCCGGCCCTTGCGGGCCTGCATCGGGACCGTGGCCTCCGCCCCGGCGAGAGCCGCCGACGCGGCCGCGTCGACCGCCTCCCGCGGATCCTTCCCCTCCTGTACGGCCTGCGCCAGCGCACGGACCGCCGGGGCGAGCGCGTCCACCATGGTCTTGTCGCCCTCGGCGGCCGAGCCGAGCTTCTGGACCCCGGCCAGCGCGGCCTCCAGGGCGCCCACCAGCTCGGCGGCCGACACCTCGGAGACGTCGGCCAGCGCCTTGCCCGCCTCGCGGAACGCGGTGCCGTACAGCGGCCCGGAAGCCCCGCCCACCTTGCGGATCAGCGTGCTGCCCACCAGGGTCAGCAGCGCGCCGGGGGTGTCCGGCTCCTTGTCGGCCAGTGCCTGCGCGATCGCGGTGAACCCCCGGTCGAGGTTGGCCCCGTGGTCGGCGTCGCCGATCGCGGCGTCCAGCCGGGTCAGCCGGTCCTTCTCGGCCCCGACGGACCGGGTGATCTCCTCGATCCACGCGGCGAAGAAGGCGGTGTCCAGGGTGGCGGCGCCCATGTCAGCGGCCCCAGCGCAGGCCGGGGGTCTCCACGGGGGCGTCCCAGAGGCGGGTGAGCTCGTCGTTCAGCAGGCAGACCGTGACCGAGAAGCCCTGCATGTCGAGGCTGGTGACGTAGTTGCCGACCAGGCTCCGCGCCGCTGTCGCGCCCTTGCCCGCCAGGTAGTCGGCCACCTCGGCGAAGACGACGTAGAGTTCGATCAGCGGGGTGCCGCCCATGCCGTTGACCATGACCAGGGTGTCGCCGGAGATCGGCATGTCCTCGTCGATGGCCTCCATCACGGTGCGGGCCAGCTCGCGGGCGCCGCGCATGGCCGAGCGGGTCCGGCCCGGCTCGCCGTGGATGCCGATGCCCAGCTCGATCTCGGTGTCCTTCAGCTCGAAGGTCGGCTTGCCGGCGGCCGGGGTGGTGCAGGCGCTCAGCGCGACGCCGAAGGACCGGCTGCGCGCGTTGACCTCCCCGGCCACCCGCACGACCTCCGGCAGGGGAGCGCCGGCCTCGGCCATGGCCCCGGCGATCTTCTCCACGAAGAGCGTGGCACCGGTGCCCCGGCGGCCCGCCGTGTAGAGGGAGTCCTGCACGGCCACGTCGTCGTCGACCAGCACGCTGGCGACCTCCACGCCCTCCTCGGCGCTGAGCTCGGCGGCCATCTCGAAGTTCAGGACGTCACCGGTGTAGTTCTTCACGATGTGCAGCACTCCCGCGCCGCCGTTCACCGCCTCGGCGGCCGCGATCATCTGGTCCGGCACCGGGGAGGTGAAGATCTCGCCGGGGCAGGCCGCGTCGAGCATGCCGTACCCGACGAAGCCGGCGTGCAGCGGCTCGTGGCCGGAACCCCCGCCTGAGACCAGGCCGACCTTGCCCGGACGCGGCCCCGAGGCGCGCACCACGATCTGGTTGTCCACGTCCACCCGCAGCCCCGGGTGCGCCGCCGCGAGCCCGCGCAGCGCGTCCGTGACGACCGAGTCGACACTGTTGATGAGCTTCTTCACATTTCGAAGCCCTTCCCCTCCGGGGGCGGCGGCAAGCGCGATCGGGAGAACCTCTTGCCCGGCGGGACCCGCCCGTCCCCGGCGGCGACCGCCCGGCGGTGACGTCCCGGCAGGTCCCCACCGCCCGTGCGACGGGCCCGCGCGCTCTCAGGGGGCGGGCCGCAGGTGGCGGAGCACGACCGTGGCCTCCTTGCGGACCGCCGGATGCGGGTCGTCCCGGGCGGAGGTCCCCAGCCAGGCGACGGTGCGCGGGTCCTCATGGGACAGGAGGCCGACGGCCCAGAGGGCGGCCCGCCGGACCTGCCACGCGCCGTCGGCGGCCACGTCCTCGCGCAGCCATGACAGCGTGGCGGGATCCGGCGTCCCGGAGAACTTCGTGATCTGCTCGACGGCCGTCATCCGGACGGCCCATCGCGGGTCGCCCGCGGCGCGCTCACGGAAGCAGTCCACCGCGCCGGCCGGATCAGCCCGCCACCACAGTCCGATCCCCTGCAGGGCGGCGCGGGCCACGGCCGCGCTGGAATCGCGCACGCTCCGCTCCCGTAGCCAGGAGAGTGTCCGCGCCGTTCCGCCTCCGGCCTTGGCGCTCTCCTCCACGGCCGCCTCCCGCACCCTCCAGTGGCCGTCGGCGGTGGCCCGGTCGCGCAGGAGCTCCAGGACGGCGGCGTCGTGGCACCAGCCCCGGGCGAGCTCGCGGATGGCCGCCAGCCGCACCTGGGCGTGCTCGTCATGCACGGCCCGCTCGCGCAGCAGGAGGACCGTGGCCGCGTCGTCGGCCCGCGCGGCCAGTCTCCGCATCATCGCCCGGCGCACCCGCCAGTGCCCGTCGGACCGGGATCGCCCGCGGACGAGGTGGAATGTGCCGACCTCCTCCGGCCAGGTGTCCGCCAGCGCCTTCAACGCGGCCAGCCTCACCTGCCAGTGCGGATCCTCACACGCCCGCCGCACCGCGGTGTGCGCCCGACCGTCGTCCGGCCAGCCCTCGGCCAGCGCGCGCACGGCCGCCCGGCGGGCCGTCCAATGAGGGCCGGCCTCCGCGCACTCGTGGAGTCTGACCGGTGTGTCGGGCTCGTCGGGCCAGCCCCAGCCCAGAAGGGTGATCGCGGTGGCCCGCACCTCCTCCGCGGCGTCCGTGGCGATCCAGGCGAGCACCCGGGACCGCATGCCCTCGCGGTCGCGCCAGAGGCGCACGGCCACGTCCACAGCGGCGGCGCGGACGTCGGGATCCGGGTCGGTGGAGATCCTGCCGTCCAGCCAGGACAGGGTGGCGTCGTCGGCGGCGGCGATCCGCGCCACCTCCCGGACGGCCGTGTCACGCACCTGCCAGTGAGGGTCGTGCTCGGCCAGGGCTCGCAGCCACGCTGTGGTGTCCGGTCCGTCCGGCCCGATCCGCGCCGTGGCCTCGGCAGCGGCCTGCCGTACCCTCCAGTGCCCGTCCTCCGAGGCCACCTCCCGCAGCCAGGGAAGCGTGGCCGGGTCGCCCGGCCAGATCCGCGCGACGATCTCCACGCCTGCCGCGCGGGCCTGCTCGTGATCATCGGCCAGCGCCCGGCCGCGCACCCAGGAGGAGAGGCCGGGCCGGTCCGGCCGGCCCAGGGCGAGCTGTTCGACGGCCGCGCTGCGGACGTCCTCGTCCGTGTCCAGCAGGGCGCGCCGCCGGAGCCAGGCAAGCGCGGCCGGCTCATCCGGCCAGGTCTCTCCCACGACCTTGACCGCGGCCTTGCGTACTTTCCAGTGGTCGTCCATGGCGGCGACGCCGGTGACCCAGGGCAGGGCCTCGGGGTCATGGGCCCAGGTCGCGGCCACCGCTTCGAGGGCCGCCGACCGGACGTCCTCGTCTCCTTCCAGAAGGAAGCGATCGCGGAGCCGGGCGGGAGTCTCGGGGTCGCCCCGATGCGTCGCGGCGACCCCCTGGACGGCGGTGCGGCGGACCTCCCAGTGGCCGTCGGCCGCCATGCGTTCGGGTAGCAGCGCCAGGTCCTCCGGTCCGAACCCCCGGGAGGAGAGTCGCTGGAGGGCGGTGCGGCGGACCTCCCAGTGGCCGTCGGCCACCGTGCGTTCGCGTAGCAGCGCCAGGTCCTCCGGCCGGCTGTGCCAGAGGGTTAGCCGCTGGAGGGCGGCGCGGCGGACCTCCCAGCGGTCGTCGGCCACCGTGCGTTCGCGTAGCAGCGCCAGGTCCTCCGGCCGGCTGTGCCAGATGTTGAGGCTCAGGAGGGCGGCGCGGCGGACCTCCCAGTGGCCGTCGGCCGCTGCGCGTTCGAAGACGAGCGCCACGATCCCAGGGTCACGCGACAGGGCCGGATCGAGTCTCTGGAGGGCGGCGCGGCGGACCTGCCAGTGGCTGTCCGTCATGGCCCGGCGCACGAGTCCGGCGGTGAGGAGATCCTTCGACCGCTCCACGGCGGTGCGACGGGTCTCCCAGCGGCCGGCCGCCATGCGTTCGCGCAGCAGCGCCGGAGTGGTGGGATCCTCGGGCAGGACGGTGGCCAGCGCCACCAGCGCGTTCCTGGAGACCGCGGTGTCGCCGGCCCCGGTGGCGGCCAGGTCTCGCAGCCATCGCGGGATCTCCGGGCGGTCGCGGAACGTCTCGGCGAGCGTGGTCAGCGCCGTGCGGCGCACCAGGCCGAAGCCGTGCAGCGCCTGCCGTCTCAGCCAGTCGAGGGTGTCGGGGTGGTCGCGCCAGCCCGCCGCGACGGCCTGCAGCGCGGCGGCGCGGACATCCTGGTCCGGATCGTGCAGTGCCTGCCGTCTCAGCCGGTCGAGGGTGTCGGGGTGGTCGCGCCAGCCGGCGGCGAGGGCCTGGAGGGCGGCCTTGCGGGTGTCCTCGTCGGGGTCGGTGACGGCGCGTCCGTACAGGAGGGGGAGGGTGTCGGGGTGGTCGCGCCAGCCGGCGGCGACGGTTTCCAGCGCGGTGGTCCTCGTGCCGTAGTGAGAGTCGGTGACGGCGCGCTCGCGCAGGAGGGGGAGGGTGTCGGGGTGGTCGCGCCAGCCGGCGGCGAGGGCCTGGAGGGCGGCCTTGCGGGTGTCTTCGTCGGGGTCGGCCAGGATGCGCTCGCGTAGGAGGGGGAGGGTGTCGGGGTGGTCGCGCCAGCTCGCGGCGAGGGCCTGGACGGATGTCTGGCGGACCCGCCAGTTCGGGTCGGTGACGGCGCGTCCGCGCAGGAGGGGGAGGGTGCCGGGGTCTTCCGGCCAGCCGGCGGCGAGGGCCTGCAGAGCCGCGGTCCGCACGTCATGTCCGGGGTCGGCCAGGGCGCGCTCGCGCAGGAGGGGGAGGGTGTCGGGGTGGTCGCGCCAGCCGGCGGCGAGGGCCTGGAGGGCGGCCTTGCGGGTGTCTTCGTCGGGGTCGGCCAGGATGCGCTCGCGTAGGAGGGGGAGGGTGTCGGGGTGGTCGCGCCAGCTCGCGGCGAGGGCCTGGACGGATGTCTGGCGGACCCGCCAGTTCGGGTCGGTGACGGCGCGTCCGCGCAGGAGGGGGAGGGTGCCGGGGTCTTCCGGCCAGCCGGCGGCGAGGGCCTGCAGCGTGGCCGAGCGGACCTGCCAGTCCGGGTCGGCCAGGGCGCGCTCGCGCAGGAACGGGAAGACGCCGGGATGACCGTGCCGGTCTGCGGAGACGGCCTGGATCGACGCCGTCCGCACATCCGGGTCCGGATCGGCCAGGGCGCGCTCGCGCAGGAAGGGGAGGGTCCCGGGGTCTTCCGGCCAGCCGGCGGCGAGGGCCTGCAGCGTGGCCGAGCGGACCTGCCAGTCCGGGTCGGCCAGGGCGCGCTCGCGTAGGAGGGGGAGGGTCCCGGGGTCTTCCGGCCAGCCGGAGGCGAGGGTCTGGAGGGCTGTCTGGCGGGCGTTCCAGTGCGGATCGGCGAGGGCGCGCTCGCGCAGCAGCGGCAGGAAGTCCGGACTGTCGCCCCAACTGTCGGCGAGTGCCTGGAGTGCGTCGGCCCGCACGTCACCGTGCGGGTCGCCGACGGCGCGTCCGCGCAGGAGGGGGAGGGTGCCGGGGTCTTCCGGCCAGCCGGCGGCGAGGGCCTGGAGGGCGGCCGAGCGGACCCGCCGGTGCGGGTCGCCGGCGGCGCGTCCGCGTAACGTCGGCAGGGCGTCGGGATGCTCCCGCCAGCTCTCGGCGATGGCCCGGACCGCCGTCGTGCGTACGTTCTCGTCGGGATCGACGAGAACGCGTCCGCACAGGAGGGGCAGGGTGTCGGGGTGGTCGCGCCAGCCCTGTGCCAGAGCCCGGACCGCCCCGTCGCGCATGCTCACGCCGGCCTCGCCCGTGGCCTGCCGGTGGAAACGCTCCCGGAGGCGGTCGTCGTCCGGGAACAGGGCGGCCGCGATCGCCGTCGCCGTCTCCCGGCCCGCGAACGACGTGATCGCCCGTTCCCGGCTGAGGAACCAGTCGAGGTAGCGGTCGCGTCCCGGCCACCGGGGCCGGACCGTCCGCAGGAGCGGGGCCAGCTTGCCGGTGAGGAATCCCTCGGAGCCGAAGGCATAGGTGCTCTCCGACTCCTCCAGCCAGGCGATGATCTTCTCGATGACCGCCGCCCCCTGCCGTTCCATCGCTCCCAGGTTGCGGGTCTCGGCGATGCACTCGGCGGCCAGGAGCAGGTGGTGCGGCGATTCGTCGATCTTCGCGAACGGCCACAGCGGGTCCGCCTCACGGGTGAGGTAGTCGACGATCCCGCCGGTGAAACGTTCGTCGATCATTCCGGCCACCAGCAGGAGGACCTCCCGCCACGCGGGATCGCGCCAGTGGCGGCCGAACATCTCCGAGACGAGCTCGGCGGGACTCCACTGACGCTTGTTCTGGAACCGCCGGACGATCTCGTCCGCGCAGAAGAACTCCAGGAACGCCCGGTGCACGAACCCGTAGACGCCTCCGCCGTACAGGCTGAGGATGAAGTTGCGCTCCCTGAACTGGCCGAGCATGCCGCGCGCGACGGGCTTGGCGGCGAGGGCGTCGAGCTGGTAGCGGCTGCCCAGGTAGTCGACGAACTCCTCCAGGAGGTCCTCGCCCCGGATGTGGTTGCCGGCGAGTCCCGACCTGCCGCTCTGCATGCGCCAGGCCACCCGGCGCAGCAGCTCCTTCTTGTCCTCGGCGTCGATGTAGCCGGCCGGTATGCGCGCGTCCTCCAGATGCCTGTTGACGTCCCAGTGCTCGACCAGCACGGAGGCCGCGTGGACGTACACCGCCCGCCGCTCACGCGGGAGCTCCTGGCGCCGCCCGATGATCGCCAGGATGGTCAGCAGCAGGGGGTTGCCGGCCAGCTCCCGTATGGACGGCGACTCGGTCATCGCGTGCATCAGCCGGTCCCGCAGATGCCGCGCCTCGTCCCTGCGGTCGTGTATGGCCAGCTCGTACCAGCGCGCGATGAACTCCTCGATCTGGGCGGTGTCCAGGTCCTGGAGCGTGTAGTGCCGGAACCCGGCGTCGCGCAGCTCGGCCCGCCGGTATCCGATGACCCGGCTGGTGACGAGGACCCGCACCTTCGGATAGCGCGTGGCGAATCCGGCGATCTGCCGGGTCACCGTCTCGCGCACCTTCGGGTCGAACAGCTCGTCCAGCCCGTCGAAGATGACGAGCGCCCGCCCGTCCTCGCGGAGATGGCGGTCCAGGGGCTGCGCGGGGAGGCCGGTGCCCTCGGTCCGGTACAGGTGCTCCAGGTATTCCAGGAAGGTCTCGCACCGTGACCGGAGATCGGCGTAGGAGCGCAGCTCCACCAGCAGGGGCAGCCACCCCCTCAGCCCGGCCGGGGCCGGCTCCGTCCCGTCGCCCGTCAGGCCCAGGAGCAGGTATCGCGCCAGCGTCGACTTGCCGGCGCCGGGATCGCCCAGCAGCGTGACCAGCCGGTTGCCCGGCTCACCCAGGACGTCCAGCACCGCGCGCCGGGGAGTCCTGTCGTAGGTGGTGCGCGCCTGCGCGATCCTGTCGAGGTCGAGCCCCTCCGGAAGGTCCTGCTCCGAGATCTCCTCGGCGCTCAGCAGCCGCCGCCACAGCTCCTTGGACAGTTCGACGGGAGGCGGATCGGCCCTGACGCTCTGCGGGACGAACATCGACCTGAGGAGGACGGGCAGGTGGGCGTCCTGCTCGGCCGGGGTCAGCACCTCCAGGTCGAGCCGCCGGTAGCGCTGTTCCACCCTGGTGAGGTAGGCCGCCCGCGCGATCGCGAACGACTCCTCCCCGGTGGCGGGGGGCCCGGCCGGCGCGGTCCGGGCGCCCAGGCATTCGACGAGCGCGTGGAGGACCCGGCCGCGCAGGTCCTCGGCCGAGGTGAACGTGTCGACCACGATGTCGGACTCCAGCAGGCGCGCCCGGAACGCCTCGACCGGCGCGCGGTCCCTGTCGACGAGCCGCAGGGGGATCGGGACCTCCTCGTCGAGGAGGAACAACAGCCTCGGCATGCCCCGGTCGGAGGCGGAGACGAACTCCAGCTCCGTATAGGAGACGTCGGTCCCGGGCACCCGGGAACCGTAGCGGAACCCGATTATCCCCAGGTAGAAATCACACTCTTGAACGCGATTGCGACAATACTCCGCCGGTGCGGTCTCCTGAGCGGAAAAATATCGCATGTCCACCGGTACCAGGCCGGCCCGCGCCACGGCGTCGACAGCCGACTGCACGAACGATCCTGTCGACGGATATTCCGCCATGTCCGATGTGTGGCTGATGAAGACGCTCGGCACATCACACAAAGTACCCTTTATAAAGTCTCTTTCCATACACATTCACGGGTCGTCCCGCGTTCGGCAAAATCGGTGCCGCCGCCGATCGGGTGCCTTTCCGCGTACGGCCCGGCCGCGGGTGGAGATGGCGTGGGTCGCGGGGGTGTAGGAGGATCCGACCAGGTCTTCTTCCGATGCTGGAGGCGTCATGTCGGTGTTGCGGAACCTGGTGGAGAGCGTCCGGAACGGCGGGATCGAGGTGATCGACCTGACCGCGCCGCTGTCGTCGGAGACGCCGATCCTGCGACTGCCCGAGCCGTTCGGGAACACCGTCCCGTTCACGCTGAAGGAGATCAGCCGCTACGACGACCGCGGTCCCGCCTGGTACTGGAACGACATCTCGACCGGCGAGCACACCGGCACGCACTTCGACGCCCCGGTCCACTGGGTCACCGCCCGGGACGGCGACGACGTCTCGCAGGTGCCGGTCGACCGGCTGATCGCCCCGGCCGCGGTGCTCGACCTGGCCGCCGAGGCCGCCGAGGACCCGGACTTCCTGCTGGAGATCGAGCACGTCAAGGCCTGGCAGGACGCCAACGGGCCGCTGCCCGAGGGCGGCTGGCTGCTCTACCGCACCGGCTGGGACGCCCGCTCGCACGACCAGGAGCGGTTCCTCAACGCCGACGAGACCGGCCCGCACACTCCCGGCATCTCGGTGGAGTGCGCCAGATGGCTGGCCGAGGAGACCCCGATCATCGGGCTCGGCGTGGAGACGGTGGGCACCGACGCGGGCGCCGCGCACGGCTTCGATCCGGCCTTCCCGTGCCACTCCTTCCTGCTCGGCGCGGGGAAGTACGGGCTGACCCAGCTCCGCAACCTCGACCGGCTCCCGGTCACCGGGGCGGTGGTCGTCGCGCCGCCGCTGCCCATCGTCGGCGGCTCGGGCAGCCCGGTGCGCGTGCTGGCCCTGGTCGAACGGTGAACGTCGCCGAGGCCGTGGGCGGTGCCCTCGCCTCATTCGGCGTGGACACCGTCTTCGGGGTCGTCGGCAGCGGTAACTTCCACGTGACCAACACGCTGGTCGAGCACGGCGTGCGGTTCGTCGCCGCGCGCCACGAGGGCGGCGCGGCGACCATGGCCGACGCCTACGCGCGCACCGGCGGCCGGGTCGGCGTGCTCAGCGTCCACCAGGGGCCGGGGCTCACCAACGCGATGACCGGTATCGCCGAGGCCGCCAAGAGCCGCACGCCGCTCGTCGTGCTGGCCGCCGAGGTGACCGCCCCCCGGTCCAACTTCTTCGTCGACCAGGCCGCCCTGGCCACGGCGGTCGGGGCAGTTCCGCTGCGGATCGACTCCGCCGGGACCGCCGTCGCGCGGACGGCCGAGGCCTTTCTCCTGGCCCGCGACGGGCGGCGCACGGTCCTGCTGAACCTCCCGCTGCAGGTGCAGGGGGAGCGCGTCCCGTCCCCGCCCGGTCAGGCGCTCCCGGCTCCCGGCCCGGCGGCCGGACCGGAGGCGGAGCAGGCCGCGCGGCTGGCGGAACTGCTCACGGCCGCGCGGCGGCCGGTGTTCGTGGCGGGCCGGGGGGCGCGTGCGGCCCGGCGGGAGTTGGAGGAGCTCGCCGAGCGGGCCGGGGCGCTGCTGGCCACCTCCGCCGTGGCCAAGGGGCTCTTCCGGGGCAGCCCGTGGGATCTGGACGTGAGCGGCGGCTTCGCCTCGCCCCTCACCGCCGAGCTCGTCCGCGACGCCGACGTGATCGTCGGCTGGGGCTGCGCGCTCAACATGTGGACCACGCGCCATGGCACGCTCATCGGCCCGGACGCCAAGGTCGTCCAGGTCGACCTCGACGCCGACGCCCTCGGCGCCCACCGCCCGATCCATCTCGGTGTGGTCGGCGACGTCGCCCGCACCGCGAGGGCGGTCACGGCCCTGCTCGCCGGGGGCGCGGACGGCCTCCGCCCGGCCCCCGGCGGCGCCGGATACCGATCGGCGGCGCTGGCCGGGCGGATCGCCCGCGAGAGCCGCTGGCGGGACGTGCCCTACGTGGACGAGGGCGGACAGGGCCGCATCGACCCCCGCACCCTCACGATCGGGCTGGACGACCTGCTCCCCGCCGAGCGCGTCGTCTCCGTCGATTCGGGAAATTTCATGGGATACCCGTCGATGTTCCTCGACGTTCCGGACGAGTGCGGTTTCGCCTTCACGCAGGCCTTCCAGTCCATCGGCCTCGGCCTGGCCACCGCGATCGGGGCCGCCCTGGCCCGGCCGGACCGGCTCGCGGTGGCCGCGCTCGGCGACGGGGGCGCGCTGATGGGCGTGGCCGAGCTGGAGACGGTCGTACGGCTCGGCCTTCCGATGGTGATCGTGGTCTACGACGACGAGGGTTACGGCGCCGAGGTGCACCACTTCGGTCCGGACGGGTACCGCCTGGACACCGTCGTCTTCCCGCCCGTCGACATCGCCGCCATCGCCCGGGGCTTCGGCTGCGAGGCGGTGACCGTACGGGACCGGGCGGACCTGGCCGCGGTGGCCGGGTGGCTGGACGGGCCGCGGGACCGGCCGCTGCTGGTCCACGCCAAGGTCAGTCGGGCACGGGGTTCGTGGTGGCTGGAGGAGGCGTTCCGGGGGCACTGAGCGGGCCCGGGCCGCCGGCCGGCTCCGCGTGCCTGAGGGGGAGCGCCGGAGACGGACCGGCGGCGCCCGCCGCGGCGGTGTCCACGGTGTGGACATGCCGTGACCGCCGGTCGAACACCGCCGGAGGGCTGGGGTACGGTTCAGCCATGGCTGAGATCGTGTACCCCCCGGTCATCGGGGCCGCGCGGACCCTGTTCCGCGCGCTGGACCTGAAGATCCGCGTTGAAGGCGCCGAGCGGATCCCGCGAACCGGCGGAGCGGTGCTGGTCAGCAACCACATCAGCTATCTCGACTTCATCTTCGCCGGCCTGGCCGCGCTGCCCGCCAAGCGCCTGGTCCGTTTCATGGCCAAGAAGGAGGTCTTCGACCACAAGATCTCCGGCCCGCTGATGCGCGGCATGCACCACATCCCGGTGGACCGCGCGGCGGGCGCCGCCGCGTTCGGCGCGGCGCTGAAGTCGCTCAAGTCCGGCGAGATCGTGGGGGTGTTCGCCGAGGCCACGATCAGCCAGTCCTTCACGGTCAAGGAGATCAAGAACGGCGCGGTCCGGATGGCCGTGGGCGCGAAGGTGCCGATGATCCCGGTCGCGCTGTGGGGCACCCAGCGGCTGTGGACCAAGGGGCACCCCAAGAAGCTGTTCCAGCGGCACGTGCCGATCACCATCCTCGTCGGCGAGCCGCTGCACGCCAAGCGGGGCGACGACTACGACGCCGTCACCGCCGACCTGCGCGGGCGCATGACCGCGCTGCTCGACCGGGCCCAGCGGACCTACCCGGAGATCCCCCCGGGCGTCTGGTGGCAGCCCCGCCACCTCGGCGGCACCGCCCCCACCCCGGAGGAGGCCGACAAGCTGGACGCGGCCGAGGCGGAGGCCAGGGCTGCCCGGCACAGGTCGTGACCACAGGTCGTGAGGGCCAGGGCGGCCTGCTGTGAGTCGTGAGCGTCAGGGTGGCCCGGCACAAGTCGTGAGCAGGTGAACCGCAAGTGGGACGGCCCATCCTGTCCTCATGAGTGACGCACTTGAGAACATCGTCGGCGCCTTCCAGCCCGGGCCCACCCCGGGCCCCGGCCGCACGCCGGGGCCGGTCGGCATGACGATCCTGCTCATCTGCTGGATCGGCCTGGGCCTGATGCCCTTCGTCTTCTCGGTGCGAGATCTCCAGCTCGCGACCGGAAGGATCGGCACCCCGGGCACCCTCACGGTCCTCTCGTGCGAGTCGCTGGGCGAGGGCCGCTACGACTGCAAGGGCAGGTTCGTGTCCGACCGCGGCGGTGAGGCGGTGATGGTGGACGCCTCGCCCGACTCCACCGCCGGAGACGTCAAGCGCGCCCAGCTCACGCCCCAGGGCGACCGCGCCGTCCCGACCGGCACCGCCGGTTTCGTGGCCGCCCTCACCATGCCCTTCCTCGGCGTGGGGGTCCTGGCCTTCCTGCCGTATGTGTTCCTGTACGTCTTCAGGGCGCGGCGGGGGCGCCGCGCCGCGGTGATCCTCGGGTCCGTCCTCACCACGGTCTCGCTCGCCGGGGTCGTCGCGGGCCTGGTCGCGGCCTCCTCCTGACGGCCCGGCCGCCCGGCGGCCGGCGGTCACAGCCGGTCGGCGAGCCGCTCCAGCAGGGGGAGCGCCCGGGCCAGCCGGCGCCGCTCCTCGGCGTCCATGGTGTCGCCGACCGCGCGTCCGATCTGCTCGGTGACGGCGTGGGTCCGGTCGCCGAGGGCGTGCCGCCCGGCCTCGGTGATCCGGGTGACGACCCTGCGCCCGTCGGCCGGGTCGGGGGCGCGGGAGACCAGGCCGCGCTGGGCGAGTGCCCCGAGGGCGGTGCCGATCGCCTGCGGGGTCACCTGCTCCGAGCTGGCGAGCGCCGCCGAGGTGGAGGGCCCCTGCCGCTCCAGCCGGGACAGCACGGTGAGTTCGGTGAAGGTGATGCCGCTGGCGTCGTCGACGGTGGCGTAGATCTGCCTGATCCGCCGGGCGAGGCGGCCGACGGCGATCCTGAGGTCGCGGGCGGTGTGGTCGTGGTCCGGGTGCGCGGGATCGGCGTGCGCCGGGTCCGGGTGCGCGGGGTCCGGGTGCGCGGGGTCCGTGTGGTCACGGCCCGTGGGATTGAGATCCGTCATAAAGCCAAGGTTAGCTTTATCAATTCAGATTTGCTATTTTCTCTCGCACCGACCCGAGAGGATCCCCGCCATGTGTTACGACGCCGACGCCACCCCGCCCGTCGCTCCCGTCGCCTCGCCCGTCACCTCCGGTCCGCTCACCCTGACCTCGGCCGACGGCACCCGCCTCGCGGCCTACCTGGCGGTTCCCGGGCGGCTCACGGGCCCCGGCGTCGTGGTGATCCCCGACAACCGGGGGCTGGCGCCGTTCTACGAGCGCCTCGCCGTACGGCTGGCCGAGCACGGTCACCCGGCGCTCGCCTACGACCACTTCGGCCGTACGGCGGGCGCCTCCACCGACGGCCGGGGCGAGGACTTCCCGACCATGGAGCACTTCGCCGGGCTCACCAGGACCGGCATGCAGGAGGACATGACCGCGGCGGTCGACCGGCTGCGTGAGTTCGGGGACACGCAGATGGCGCTGGGCTTCTGCATGGGCGGCCGGCTGGCCTTCTTCGCCGCCGAACCCCGCTTCGGCCTGGCCGGGGTGATCGGCTTCTACGGCCATCCGGGCATCGCCGGCCCCTACGGCCCGGGACCCGCCCAGCACGCGGGCGACCTGGCCGCCCCGGTCCTCGGCCTGTTCGGCGGCGCCGACGAGGGCATCCCGGCGAGCGAGGTGACGGCTTTCGGCGAGGCCCTGACCGCCCATGGCGTGGACCACGAGTTCGTCACCTATCCCGGCGCTCCGCACGGGTTCTTCGACGTCAGGAACGACGAGCACGCCGAGGCGTGCGCCGACGCCTGGCGGCGGGTCCTGGCCTTCCTCCGCCGCGAGGGCTGAGACCGCCGTCCGGGCGCGCGGGAGGCCGCACCGGACGGCGGCGGAGAGCCGGCGCGGACCAGCGGGAATCAGATGGGAATGGACCCTCTCCCTGTGTCAGGCTCTATACCTGGCGTGTCCCGGTAAGCACGGGATACGCGGCGTATCACGCAGACATGGAGGAAGCCCGTGTGGCAGCAGACCGAACCCGAGAAGGCCGGGTTCGCTCCCGACGTGGCCGAGCGGCTCGACGCTCTCATCCGGGAGGGGCGCGCACCGGGTCTGCACGGCGTCGTGGTCGCCCGCCACGGCGCTCTGGTCCTGGAGCGCTACGGCAGCGGCGCGGACTCCGCCTGGGGACGGCCGCTCGGCACGGTGGACTTCGGGCCGCAGACGCTGCACGACATCCGCTCGGTCACCAAGAGCGTCGTCGCGCTGCTGTACGGCGCCGCGCTCGCCGACGGACTGGTGCCCGAGCCTGACGAGCCGATCCTCCGGCACTTCCCCGAATACCCCGACCTGGCCGCCGATCCCCGGCGGGCCCGGCTGACCGTCGAGCACGCGCTGACGTTGACGCTCGGCCTGGAGTGGGACGAGAGCAAGCCGTACACCAGCCCGGAGAACAGCGAGATCGGGATGGAGCTGGCGGCGGACCGCTACCGGTACGTGCTGGAGCGCCCGATCGTCGGGGAGCCGGGGGCGCAGTGGCACTACAGCGGAGGCGCCGCGGCACTGGTCGGCGGGCTCATCGCCCGGGGCGCCGGACGCCCGCTGGAGGACTACGCGCGCACCGCGCTCTTCGAGCCGCTCGGCATCGAGTCCTTCGAGTGGACGGCGGGCGGCGACGGGGTGGTCTCGGCGGCCTCCGGACTGCGGCTGGCCCCGCGCGACCTCGCCGCGATCGGCCAGGCCGTACTGGAGCGCCAAGTGGTCCCGGCGGCCTGGGTCGAGGAGGTGCTGCGGCCGCGGGTGCCGACCTGGGACGGTTTCTCCTACGGCTACCTGTGGCACGTCGGTCCCGACGGGCGGGCCACGGCCACGGGCAACGGCGGTCAGCGGCTCTTCCTCGCCCCCGATCTCGGCCTCGTCGTGGCCGTCACCGCGGGCGGCTACAACAGGGACGACCAGGACACGGCGCCCAAGGCCGTCCTGGAAGAGGTGGTCCTGCCCGCGCTCAGGCCCTGACCGCCGTAGCGCGGGGCTCCGGCGTCCCCGCCCCTCCCCGGCCGGCGCCGCGCCGCCCGCACCGGATTTTCTGCGGGCGCCGATCGCCGGGATGAGCTGCTGGAAGGCGCCGGCGCGCGGGGACCGGCCGGCGGGCGGCCGCATGGACCGGGTGGGAGCGGGCAGGCTCCGAGGGCCCGCCGGAAGATCATCGCGGTGGAACCGCCGTGTCGTCATCCGTGACGGGGCGGGTGCGCGGTGATCTTGTATCGCCTCAGGCCGGCGGGCGTTCAACCGGAACACCGTAGACGGGAGGACATGGTGACACCGACCAACCATGACAGGCCGGACGGGCGGGAGCCGATCGGAGCGGGCGGGACACGCAGGAGCGTCCCGCGGCCGTTGATCGTCGCCACGACTGTGGCGTTGCTGGCGTCGGGTGGCCTCGGGGTGGCCACGGCGGCGTCGGCGACGCCCGCGCCGCCGCCGGCGGAGACGCCCACCGCGACGGCGACGGCCAGCCAGACGCCCACCGGGACGCCCACCGGGACGCCGACGGGAACGCCCACCGAGACACCGACCGCGACACCCACCGAGACGCCGACGGAGACCCCCGCTCCCACGCCCACCGCCACGGCGTCGCCCACCGCGCACCCCCTGGAGTTCATCGGCGCCGTGCACGGGGAGTTCCTGGCGGGGACGGAGGACCCGTGCGTGTTCGTCACGGTGTTCGCCCAGACGGGCGAGGCGACCACGGTGACCGAGGAGTCGATCACCGTACGGAGCCGCGACGGCTTCGAGCAGGCGTACACGGTCACCGACGACACCCGCGTCGTGGCGGGCAGGCGCGGCAACAGCGAGGTCAGGCAGGGTGACTGGGTGGCCCTGACCGCCACGCGCGAGGGAGAGGCGGCCACGGCCGCCTATGTCTACGACCTGTCACGGCCGAGCAGGAAGACCCGGCACGGCAACGGCTGGTGGTACCCCCGGCAGGGATGGCCCGGCACGGGCAAGTGGCGGCCCCCGGCGTCCTGCCCCACACCGCCGCAGACCCCGGTCCCGACCCCCACGGTGACCGACACCCCCACCGTGCCGCCGGTCCCCACCCCGACGGACCCGGTCCCCACCCCGACGGCTCCGGAGACGCCCGTCCCCACCCCGACGGCTCCGGAGACCCCGATCCCGACCCCGACCCCGACGGCCACCGCGACCCCGGCCCCCAACCCCTGAGCGTCCGCTCCTGACCGGACACCGGCGCGCCGGCCCGGGCACGGCCTCCCCGTGCCCGGGCCGGCTCGCTCGGCGTCACCCCCATGCGTGCCCGGGGCATCATGCTCGGCGTCACCCCCACACCGCCCGGGCCGTCGTGTCCGGTGTCACCCCCACACCGCCCGGGCCGTCGTGTCCGGTGTCACCCCCACACCGCCCGGGCCGTCGTGTCCGGTGTCACCCCCATGCGCGCCCGGCGGCGGACGGACGCCGCGCGGGCACCGAAGACCGCAGGGTCAGCGGAGCGCGGCCCGGCTCGGCGGGACGCCGCGGACCCGTTTGAACGCGGCGCTGAAGCCGAACGCGTCGGCGTAGCCGACCTCCCTGGCGGCGGCCGCCACCGTCACTCCCGGCCGCCGCAGCAGGTCGGCGGCCAGCTCCATCCGCCACTCGGTCAGGTAGGCCAGGGGCGGCCGGCCGACCAGGGCGGTGAACCGGCGGGCGAACGCCGCCCGCGACATGCCCACCGCCTCCGCCAGCGAGGCCACCGACCAGGAGGCGCCCGGCCGGTCGTGGACCAGCCGCAGGGCCCGGCCGATCTGCGGATCGGCCAGCGCCGCGTACCACGCCGGCGTCCCGGCCTCCGGACGGGCGAACCAGGCCCGCACCAGCAGCACCAGCAGCAGGTCGAGCAGCCGGTCCAGCGCCACCTGCGAGCCGGGCTCCGAGCCGGTGACCTCCGCGCTGATCAGGTCGAGCGCGGGCGCCGGCCGTACGTCGTCACCCGGGACGACCAGCAGCTCGGGCAGGGCCGACAGCAGTCGCGCCGACAGGTCGCCCGTCACCCGGTAGGCGCCCGTCACCAGCAGCGCCTCGCCGCCGGTGGCCCCGTAGGCGTCGGGGCCCGGCCCCACCACGTCGCCCTCGCCCTCCTCGCCGTACACGGTCACGGCCGGCGCCGTGGCGGGGGAGTCGGCGATCACGTACGGCCGGCCGCCCTTGGCCAGCGCGACATCGCCCGGCCGCAGCGGCCGGGCCCGGCCGTCGGCGTCCGTGACCCACGCCCGGCCGCGCACCATCGTCGCCACCGACAGCGGCGTCGACACGGCGAACTTGATCCCCCACGGAGGAGAGGCGATCGACTGGCAGAACGCCGCCCCCCGCGCCCGCACACCGGTGAGCAGGTCCCCGATCACGTCCATGGACGGACTCCTATGCGATGCACGTCATGCCCAGGGAAGCGTCTCACATCGGGGTGGCCGACTGGAGCACATGACGATCTCCATACCGGGCGGGACCGGTAGGACCGGACGCCGTGTCGCCACCCGCCCGCGCCCCCTCGGCCACGACGTCCTCAGGGCCGGCGAGAGTGGGGGACCACCATCGGGGTGGACGTCCGGGGATCGGGCACGATGTCGCACGCCAGCCGGAAGACGTCCTCGACCAGCCGCGGGGTCAGCACCTCCGACGGCGCCCCTTCGGCGAACACCCGCCCCTCGTTCATCACGATCAGGTGGGAGGCGAAGCGGGCGGCCTGGTTGAGGTCGTGCAGGACGGCGACGACGGTCTTGCCGTCCTCGTGCAGCTCGCGGCAGAGCTCCAGCAGCTCGTACTGGTGGGAGATGTCGAGGAAGGTGGTCGGCTCGTCGAGCAGCAGGAGGTCCGTCTGCTGCGCGAGCACCATGGCGATCCACGCGCGCTGGCGCTGACCGCCGGACAGCTCGCTCGCCCGCGCCTCGGAGAGCTCGTGCATGCCCGTCCGTTCGAGGGCGGAGCCGATCGCGGTGTCGTCGTCGGGCGACCACTGACGGAGCAGCGTGTGGTGCGGGTAGCGGCCACGCCGTACCAGGCCGCCCACGGTGATGCCGTCGGGCGCGATCGGGTTCTGCGGCAGCAGGGCCACGTGGCGGGCGGCCTCCTTCCCCCGGTAGGACCAGATGTCCCGGCCGTGGAGCAGGACGCGTCCGCGTCCGGGTCTCAGGGTGCGGGCGAGTGCCTTGAGCAGGGTCGACTTGCCGCACCCGTTCGGTCCGATGATCATGGTGAACCCGCCGTGCGGGATGTCGAGGCTGACGTCGCGCACGACAGGGGCGCCGCCGTAGGAGATCGTCACCTCCCGTGCGCCCAGTCCGGTCTCGCGTGGCACTGCCCGGCTGCTCATAGGCTTCCTTTTCTCCATTCGCGGGTCAGCAGGTATCCCAGGTAGAGCCCGCCGACGGCCAGCGTGTAGATGCCGACGGGCAGGTTGCCCGGGATCGGCGACTGCTGCGCGGCGAGGTCGGCGAGCACCAGCAGCAGCGCGCCGACCAGTGTGGACAGCGTCAGATGCGGGCCCGGCCCGCGGGTGAGCCGTCTGGCGATCTGCGGGGCGGTCAGGGCGACGAACGCGATGGGCCCGGCGACGGCGACGGCGCCGGCGGACAGGACGATCGACAGCGTGACGGCGACGGCCCGGGTCCGCTCCGGTTCGGCGCCGAGCCCGGCGGCGAGCCCGTCGCCCAGCTCGGAGATGTCGAGACGCCGTGCGATGAGCGCGACGAGCGGCGCCACGGCCAGGAGGATCACCCAGACCGTGGCGGCGTGCTCCCACGAGCGTGCCGCCAGGCTGCCGTTGACGTAGGCGGTGAGAACGGTGGCCTTGTCCCGCTCCACGGCGTAGACGACGTACTGGATGAACGCCGTGGAGATCGAGTGGACGCCGATGCCCGCGACGACGAGGCGGCCGGGGTTACGGAATCCGGTCCCGGTCGACACATACACCAGCGCCATGGCGATCACGGCGCCGGCCAGGGCGCCGGCGGGCGCCGGCAGCACGCCGGGCAGCAGCAGCACGGCGACCGCGGCGCCCGCCCCGGCGCCGGCGCTCAGCCCGATCACGTCCGGACTGCCGAGCGGATTGCGGGTGACCGTCTGGAACAGCGCTCCCGACAGGCCGAGCGCGGCTCCGGTGCCGACGGCCACGCTCAGGCGCGGGCCGCGCAGCCGCTCCAGCACGAACGCCTGTTTCCCCTCGGCGCCCCCGGTGAGAGCGCCCACCAGGTCGACGAGGGGGATGCCGAGCCGTCCGAGCGTCAGCGTGGCGACGGCGGCGGCGACGATGAGCGACACGGTGACGATCCCGGCGATGACGGGGACGCGCGCGGCGGGGATCGCCACCGCGCGCCCGATCGTGACGTAGCCGCGTGGGGGCGCGGGGCGGGTCCGTGTCATGCGGTGCCCCTCATCCTGCGCACGGCCAGCAGCAGCGCCGGCGCCCCGACGAGCGCGGTCACCACGCCGACCATCAGTTCCTGCGGGCGCAGGACCACGCGGCCCGCGACGTCCGCCAGCAGCAGCAGGGCGGGGCCGACGACGGCCGAGAACGCGATCTGCACGCGGATGTCGACGCCGACGAGCGCCCTGACGATGTGCGGGACGGCCAGGCCGACGAAGGCGATGGGACCGACCGCCGCGGTCGCCGCCGTGCTCAGCAGCGTCGCCGCCAGGAGCCCGCCGGAACGCGTCAGCGCGGGGTTGGCGCCGAGCGCCGAGGCGGACTCGTCGCCGAGCGCGAGCGTGTTGAGAGCCGGCCCCAGCAGTACGGCGAGCAGCAGGCCGAGGGCGGCCGGCGGCAGGACCGACACCAGGACCTCGAAGTCCCGTCCGCCCAGCGCGCCGACCACCCAGTAGCGGTAGCCGTCGAAGACCTGCGGCTTGCTCAGCGCCACCGCCTGGACGTAGGCCGTCAGGATCGCCGAGACGACCGCGCCGGCCAGGACGAGCCGCGCCGGCCCGGCGCCGGAGCCCGCCGAACCGATGACATGGACCAGGAGTCCCGCCAGGAGCGCCCCCGGCAGGGCCCACCACACGGCGGCCGACTGGCCGGACGCGCCGAGGAAGGCCAGGGCGGTGACGATGGCGGCGGACGCGCCCCCGGTGATGCCGAGGAGCCCGGGGTCGGCGAGGGGATTGCGGGTGACGCCCTGCATGAGCGTCCCCGCGACGGCCAGGCCGAGGCCGGCGAGCAGGCCGAGCGCGGTCCGCGGGTAGCGGCTCTCGACGACCGCGGCGGTGTTGGGGTCCGCGGTGCCGGCCAGGACGTCCAGGACGTCCGGGAGCGAGGTGGGATGACTGCCGAACGCGACGCTCGCGAGCATGGCGAGCGCGAGTACGGCGAGTCCGATGACCAGGGAACACGCCAGCCGGGCGGCGCCGGCGCGCGGGGCGCCGGCGCCGCCCGGCAGGGCACGGGTGGCGGTGCTCATCGAGGAGCCGGGGATCTCAGCGGTCGACGGTGGCGACGGCCTTGTCGATCAGCGGCAGGTAGCGGTCGATCACCCACGGCACGGTGAGCGGGTTGATGATCGACGACGCGGTGACGAACGGGGTGTCGTCGCTGGAGACGACGCCGCCGCGCTTGACCGCGGGGATCGCCGCGTACAGCTTCTGCGCCTCGATCTCCTTGCGGGTCTTCTCATCGGTGTAGAAGGTGAAGACCAGGTCGCTGCCGGCGAGCTTCTGCGCGTTCTCCAGGCCGATGAGGGCGGAGTCGGTGCCCTCGGTCTCCTTGAAGGAGTTCACGACGGGGTCGACGGTGAGCCCGAGCGAGGAGACCATCTCGACCCGCTGCTCCTCGGGCTTGAACACGCCGAGGGTGCCGGGGCCGGTGGTGTAGATGTAGGAGAAGGTGACGTCCTTGTACTGGGGCCGGGTCGCGGCCGCGTCGGCGAGCTGCTTCCTGACCTTCGAGATCAGCGGCTGGGCCTCGGCGGGCCTGCCCAGCGCCCTGGAGATGATCTCGATCTGCTGGTCCCAGTTCGTGCTCCACGGCAGGTCCGGGTAGGCCACGGTCGGCGCGATGCCCGACAGGACGGAGTACTGCTCCTTCGTGATGCCGGACCAGGGCGCCAGGATCACGTCCGGGTCGAGTTCGACGATCGTGTCGAAGTCGATGTCCTCGCCGCCGGCGAACTGCTTCGGCAGCGTGCCGCCGGCCTTGGTCACCGCCTCGTGGATCCACGGCAGGTAGCCGGTCTTGTCGCTGCCCCAGGCGTAGCTCTCGATCCCCACCGGCGTGAAGCCGAGCGCGATCGCGGTCTCGGCCGACCCCTGTCCGAGGGTGACGACGCGCTGGGGCTGCTGGGTGATCTTCGCCTGGCCCAGCGCGCTGTCGATCGTGACCGGGAACGCGGAGCCGCCGGTCTCCGCCGGCGCCGCGGCGGCGGGCTTCTCCTCGGCCGCGGAGCAACCGCCGAGGGCGAGGGCGGCCGCGGCGACGACTGCTGAGAGGGAGAGCGCATGGCGGCGCGCACGGGCGAACCTGAACGGCATCGGTGAATCCTTGTGCTTCATGGGCCGCGCGGCCACGCCCGGCCGCCGCGGGGGACGGCTGGATCGGGGGATCGGGCCGAGGCGGGAGGCCGCGCGGGTCGCAGCCCGAGCTTTCGAAGTTAGGTAAGACTAACCTATCTAATCTCCGCTCCTCAATCCGCCCCGATGTCGCGGGCCCGGCCCGGCCGTCCCCCGGGACCGCGGGGGAGGTCACCCGGAGGGGAGACCGAGCTGGGAGTGCAACTCCGACTGATCGAAGTAGAGGCGCAGGCTCACGATGAGCCCGTTCTCGACCACGCAGACATAGCAGCAGCGCAGCGACACCGAGCGGCCCGTCGCCGCGATCTCCCGGCCGTCGGGCAACACGTACGGTCCCTTGTGGGTGCCGACCATCAGCAGCTCGTCGATCGCCGCGTCGCCGACGTCGAACGACTCCATGACCACTGCGCGGACGTCCGGAAATGCCTCCCAGAACTGTTCCAGGTACGAGGCGAGCTCTTCGCGCCCCTGGGACAGGCCCTCCGGGCTGACGGTCACCCCGGTCGGGCTGACGGTGCGCAGCAGCGCGTCCAGGTCGTGATCGTTGAACGCGGCGGTGTATCCGTCGCGCACCTGCCGGGCGTCGGTCATGGCGTCGCCCTCCTCCCCGCGAGTGGATGCCCGCGACGCGGCTGCTCCCTCAGGCCGGCCGCCTCTCGAAGGAGGCCCGCTGCGCCGATCAGCACGACGGCTGATGCGAACACCTCACGGAACCCGCTAATCCCGAGCATATGACCAGGGTGGTCCGGTCGGCATCAGCGCGTCCGCCGGCCGCCGGCGGCGTTTTCAGTGTTCGGCGGGGTAGATGCCGGTTGTACGGACGCTCCGCTCGCCCTCCCGCGGCAGGCAGGTGCTCGCCGTCCGTAACGCGGTGCTCACCGCCGTCCTGCGGCGGCCGTGGCCGGTGGTCGCGCGCACGGCGTCTGCCGCCGCGCGCTGGCCCCACGGGGCGGCGGGGGCTGTGGGAGGCCGTCCCCAGGCTGCCCGCGGCGCTGGCGGGCCGCCGCAGGCTGCCGCCGCCGGTCGAGGCGGCCCGCAGGTCGCTGGATGTGCCCGGCGGCGGGCACGGCTCCGCGGGCCGGGCCGCCGCCGAGACGGTGAACGAGTGACCTTCCTCGGCCGCGGAAACCCGCCCCGGAAAGCGTGAAGACACAGGGCCGGCGCGCCGTGCCGGGGACGCCGGGCCCGTCACATGCGCAGCCGGCGTTGGGCGGTGCCGTGCCATTCGGTCAGCACGACGGTGGCGTCGTCCTGGAGCCGGCCGTCGTGGTAGTCGAGCACGCTGTGATTGAGACGGCGCAGGGTCTCGGGGACCGGCAGGCCGTCGGCGGTGCGGCGGATGATGAAGTCGACGAAGCGCTCCAGGCCGAACTCCTGCCCGGAGGCGTTGCGGGCCTCGGTGATGCCGTCGGTGTAGAGCAGCAGCCGGTCACCGGGCTCCAGCTGCTGGCGGCACAAGGTGACCGGGATGCCCAGGTCCAGGCCCAGGGGGTGGGCGGGCCGGCAGGCCAGCATGGTGATCCACCGGCCGCCCCGGATCACCACCGGCGGATGGTGGCCGCGGTTGACCCAGCTCAGCACTCCGGTGGAGGTGTCCAGGTCGGCCAGGATCGCGGTGACGAACCGGGTCGCCCGGCCGAACTCGGAGATCAGGACGGCCTCGATCATCTCGCTGTTCTCGGCCAGGCCGGCTCCCCGGCGCCGGTTGTTGCGGCAGGCGGCCACGGCCAGGCTCGCGGTCAGCCCGGCCGAGACGTCGTGGCCCATCGCGTCGAAGATCCCCAGATGCACGACGTCGCCGGCGATGGCGTAGTCGAAGGCGTCCCCACCGACCTCGTACGCCGGCTCCAGGGCCGCGCTGATCACCACCTCGGCGTTGGCGAAGGTCAGCGGCGGCATCAGGTTCCACTGCATCTCCGCGGCCACGTGCATCGGCCGGGTGCGCACCAGTCGGGCGTAGGAGTCGCTGTAGGGGCGTTTGCTGACCACCAGCAGCGCCACCAGCGAGGCCAGGGCCCGCATCGCCTCCCGGGTCGCCTCGTCGGCGTCGGAGGCGCTGACGCGCAGCACCCCGAGGCGCTCGGTGCCGTCCAGCAGCGGCACCCACCAGTGACCGGCCTCGCCGCCGGCGCCGGACCGGGCAAGCACCTCCATCTGCTGGAAAGCCCGTCCGGCCAGCGTCCCGTCGATCTGCAGCTCGTCGATCCGCCCGGCTGTCTCCTGGCCGCTCTCCCCACCCTGCCCGCCGGCGTCCTCACCACAGCCGGTCAGCAGACGCAGCACGTTCTGCTGCAGGTCGGCCAGGTAGATCAGCACCTCGTCCAGGCCGGCGTGGGCGGCGTGCTCGGCGACCAGGGACGGCAGCCGCTCCAGCGCGATCAGATGGCTGGCGTCCAGCAGTCCGCTCAGCATCCGTACCGTGCCACGTTGGGTGTTCACGACATCACCTCCGCCTGCACACGACCACCTGCGTCCGCCGACGGCCCCCGTACAAAGACGATTGTTCACCCCGGGTAAGTCTGGAACGCAGATCGCAAAACGACCGGAGGCGGCGCTTTACCGGCCCATGGGCCTCTGATCCCGCTCCGTGGCGATGGCCCGGCACTCCCGCCTCAAGAGGTCAGGCACTACGGCCGGCTCCTGCTCCACATTCCCACCCGTACCCGTACTCCGGGAGAGGCGTGCAGGATCGGATCGTGGTCCGGGGCCGTGAGCCCTCCCGCCTGGAGGAGCTCCTGGTCGAGGTGTGTCAGCCGGGCGCGGCGCAGCGGCCACGGCCGGTGCTCGACCTCGGCGTGGGCCAGTCCGCCGCCGATGACGGTGAACAGCCGGTAGCGTTCGGTGAGGAAGTCCGTCAGCTCGTCCCGTTCGGAGCCGGCCAGCGGCGCGCCCCACTCCACGCCGGCGTCGCACCGGGCACCGGCGGAGCCCCCGGGCCGGCGCCGCCGGCAGCGGTAGACGCGCCGTCCGCCCTCGACGCGCACTGACATGTCGGACCAGTGGTAGGGCAGCCGGTAGCCGGCCCGGGCGCCGACGACGGGCAGGAGGCGCCCGGCGTCCAGCGACAGGAACCACAGGCCGCTCCGCCCCCACGCGTCCTTCACGTACGTGCGCACGTTCGTCTCGGGAAACGTGGACAGCCACGGCAGCACCGGTGCTCCGGGCACTCGCACGTTCTCCATGAGGAAGGGCGTCAGGCCGACCCAGGCCGAGCCGTCGAACTCCTCCACCGTGAGCCCGTCGGGGAGCAACGGCTGGACCAGGGCGGAAGGGTAGCGCCAGTGAACGAAGGTCATCTGAGACCACTGGTGGTACATCACCGGCCGGATGCCCCGCGGGGACCGTGTCGCTCGCATCCCACGCCCCTACCCCGGGGAGAACGGTCCAGTGCGGTGCCCGGCGGGTTCACCACCCGGCGGCCGGCCCGCGCGCCCGACGTGGATCGGGGACGCGGGCCGTACCGCCCCGGAGAGGGGTCTGTCAGCTCTCCTTGCCCATGGCCTTGCGGATCACGTCGCGGGCCCGGTCCATGATCGCGACCGGCGTGCCGACCAGCAGGTTCATGGTCGCCGACTCGACACCCGGGTGCGGGTGGGTCGGCGCCAACGCCTCGGCGACCTTCACCGCGGCCGCCATCGCACGGCGCTCGGCCTCGGTGGTCTGCGCGCGCAGTTGGGCGAACTCGTAGCGCTCCTCGGCACGCGCGTGGGCCGTCACCGCCGCGCGCAGCGCGGTGAGATCGGCCAGGAACCGCGGGTCGTCCGCCCCCGCCCTGTCCATGCGGGCGAGGAGCCGCTTGGCCTCGTTCTCCTCGGCCAGCCGGTCCTCGACGACGGCGTCACCGCCGTCGATCTTATGGCGGGCGTAGGGGTGGACGATCTCCTCCTCGGCCGTCTCATGTACGGCCAGCAGCCGCACCAGCCGCTGGAACGGCTCCGCGCGCTCGCCCGCGGGCGCGTTCTCGACCTCGTCGAAAAGGTCCCGGATAAGTGCGTGCTGTCGCAGCAACAGGTCCACGACGTCGTTCTCGCCCATCAACTCAGGGGCGGTCCGGCGATCACTCATGGGGTTTTCCCTTCATGCGAGTCGCCCTACCCCGACCGGTCCCGCCTATCTGTCCGTGCGTCCCATCGTTCAGGTGAATCCGTCTTTACCCGTGGCCCGCAGAGGCCGCTTCCCGGTGGTCGGGGTCCGCCGCCGGCCTACCGCCCGGCCATCTCGACGAGGGCCTGGTCAAGTGGGGCCGGTCCGAAGCCTAAGGTCCGCTCGGTCAGGGATGAGTCCAGGACGAAGGGGCGCCGGTAGAGGTACTGCTTCTCGGAACCTCCGCCATGATCGGGTCGCTGAGGGCCAGGTGGTGGATCTCCTCCAGGGTCCAGGGGCAGGCTCGCCAGCTTCGGCTCCGGCGCCCCGGTCAGGGAGGCCAGGCGGGCCCCGAGCTCCCGTACGGTGATCACTGTGGACGGAACGTGCCAGGCTCTGCCCCACGAGTGGTCGTCTGCGCCGCCGAGCCGGGGGTCGTCACCGGCGCCTACAGCTTGGACGTGGTGGTCCGCCACGGCCTGGACGCGGTGGCCGGAGCGGACACCGTGATGGTCACCGGCTCGGGGGAGCGGCACGGCGGTCGCCGACGCGGTGGCCCGGCAGAGCGGCCTGGGCAGCGCCGACTCGCTGCGCCAGCACCTGCTGAGGCGCCTCGGCGTCAGCCCCGGCGCCTACCGCGCCAGCTTCACCCGCCGAGAGGCCGGCCGTGCGCTCCCGGGTGGACGTGCGGCCCGTTGACGTCGCGGACGGTTGGGACGCCGGGTCCGTTCACCAGGGTATGCCGGGCCTGTTCGCCGGGTATGGGGTCCGGACGGTACACGGTCCGGAGTCCCTGGCGAGAACAGCGCCGTGAGCTCTGGACAGGCTGGGACGGCAGGGCGAGGATCCGGGCGGACGCGGCGTCGTTGATGTCGGTGCGGGGTGACAGCGCAAGACCCGGCGATCGGAGGATTCATGGGACCCGGAGAGCTGCGGGCGCTGCAGGCGCCGCTGAAGGACAAGTATCGGGAGGATCCCGGATCCGCCGTGGTGACACTCCACGCCGAAGGCCGCCTGGAGGAGCAGGGCATCGCGTGCAAGGTCTCGACGGGACAGGCGATCACGGCCGCCGGACTGCATCCGGCGACCGGCGGCGACGGCACCCTCGCCTGCTCGGGCGACATGCTGCTCGAAGCCCTGGTGGCCTGCGCCGGAGTGACGCTGAGGGCGGTGGCCACCGCCCTGGACTATCCGGTCCGCGGGGGCTCCGTCCGGGCCGAGGGCGATCTGGACTTCCGTGGCACGCTCGGCGTCAGCAAGGACGCCCCGGTGGGTTTCGCGGGGATACGGCTCAGTTTCGAGCTCGAGGGCGACCTCACCCAGGAGCAGCGGACGCGGCTGATCGAGCTGACCGAACGGTACTGCGTCGTCGCGCAGTCCCTGCGCCTGCCCGTCCCGTGCGTCATGACCCTGGCCTGAGCCGTCCACGGCCCGGGAGCACCGGTGACGGACAAGACCCTCCGTCCCTTCCGCCTCAGTGGTCTCCCTGACCGGCCGGGCGCGATCCCGTATCGTCTCCCGCTTCCCGGCTCCCGTCCGGGCATCGCGAGATCAAGGATCCGTCAGGTCTGCGGAGGCTCCCGTATGGGACCCGTACCCATCCGCCGGTGAAAGGGGGGCGAGGGCGGCCGTGCGGCCGTACCCGCGCCAACCCCGTCCGCGACCCCTCTCAGGCAGGGCGGGCGACCCCTCTCGGGCCCGCAGGGCAACGGGAAAGGCGCCCGAAGCGTGGCAGGGCCGCGCTCTGGTCTAGTCTCACAGGCGTGACGGTCAGGAACTCGCACTGCTCCTTCTGTGGTGAGGCGTTCGCCTCCGGCCAGGCTTGGCCGCGGACCTGCTCCGCCTGCCGGAACACCGTCTACCTCAACCCGCTGCCGGTCGCGGTGATGGTGCTGCCGGTGGACGACAGCCTGCTCGTGGTCCGCCGTGACATCGAACCGCACCGTGGCGGGCTCGCCCTGCCCGGCGGCTTCATCGACATGGGCGAGTCCTGGCAGCAGGCGTCCGTCCGAGAGCTCCGGGAGGAGACGGGTGTCGTCGTCGACGCGGACGACGTCCGGCTGTTCGACGTGCTCAGCGCTCCCGACGGCACCGTGCTGATCTTCGCCGTGGGGCCGCGGATCGGCTCGGCAGCCCTCCCACCGGTCGCGCCCACGGCCGAGACGACGGAGTGGTTGCTGATCGACGGGCCGCGGGAGCTGGCGTTCCCGCTGCACACCCGGATCGTGGCGGAATACTTCAGCCCCCGGTGACCCGGCGCGGCCCCAGCCAGCAGACGGCCCAGGCCGCCGCAGTTCACGATGGGGTGCGGCCACCCGTTCCCGAGCCGGACATGCCGCTGCCAGACGACAGCTGCGAGGTCTGCCTGGCCACGATTGACCGGCTCGCCGGCGAAAGCCTCAAATAGGGATCTACAGCGTAAAGGCGGCTTTGCCGTACGGCTTGCGACATCATGCACAGATCGATTTTTGACCCGATTGGAAGCACTGACGGTCAAGGCCAGGAGTGCGAGCCGCGCTCCGCGCCACGGCTCGCTACGTTCTGGACCATGATCGGCAACTCCTGATCGTCCTGCGTGCCGGAAGGGTGGATCGAGCTCGCCGACAGGCTTGACCGTCGGCGACTCTCTCGGGTGGTAGACATGCGGCCGCCCCGCCCCGTTCAACTGGATTACATTTATTTCAGATGACCGGGGTGGACGTCACCCATGCGCTGGAGCGGATCAGAATCGTGATCGGCTCGCGTACTGCTTGTACGACCTACATGCGTTCATCGTAGATCGTCGCGCCATGAATCGTCGCATCGTAGCAGCACTGCTCCAGTGGCTTCCTGAGCCAGTCGCCCCCCGGCGGCAAGGATGTCAGCTGCCTGGCGCCGGACGGTAGTGGGCAGCCAAGAGACGCGTCGTTCGGCGACGAGCGGATCGACCCGTTTCGGAGCGGGCCCTCGGACGTCTTGTTGGATAAGAAGCCGGTAGAGGCCGGCGGCGGGACGGACTGGCGGGAGTTCCGAAGCTGTGGCGGACACGTTGGCCCGCTGCGGGATGGTCAGCCCATCATCGTCAAGATCGCCGTAGTAGGCGATGTCCGTCACACCGGCCAGTTTCCCAATGCGGGCAACGGACGCCTCGAAGGCGTGGCCGCCGCCGAACGCCACGTAACCAACCTGCCCGCAGTTGCTGGCCAGCAGTGAGCCGATGGTTTCGAAGGTGTCGCTGTTCTCGATCACCAGGACGATGCCGCCGTCGCCGACGCGTTCATAGGCCAGGGGCGGTGGGATCCGCTCGGCGAACAGGGTAGCCAGGGTAAGGCGGCCGGGCGCGAACAAGGTGGTGGCTGTAAGCGCATCGAGGCGCTTCTCATCACCGAAGATCTCCAGGGAGCGCTCGCGCATGGGTACGACAGTCCGCCGGTCGTCGTCCCCGTCGGTGTCGCGCAGCCACCGATTGATCGTCTTGAGGGCCTCGATCTGCGTAGTGGTCAGTTGGTCTGTCCCTGCCCAGGAAAGCTCGCGACGCCAAACGACAGGCGCTGTCGCGCGCATGGGGTGAGCCTTCGGCGGCGGCAGCGGCAGACGGAGCCAGCGTGGTAGCGGTGGCTGTGCGTCGTCCCATCCGTCACGACCGCGCGGTAGCTCCACCAGGTGATGGTCGGCGAGTTCATCGAGAAGTACGGACAGAACGGGGCGGCCTTGCGTAGTCCCGGCTGTACCTGGGCATGCCTGAACGAAAGCCGCGAGGATCGCGGCCTGCTCGGCGCGGCGTTCCGTCATCGAGTTCAGGAACGCTGACAGCGAAGCCGCCGATTCCGACAGCGGTTGCCGCTCGGCCTCCTCGTCACCGCGGCCGTCGCTCACCGGTCGTCGGCCATCTCGTCGTAGCTCCCCTGCCGTACCTTTCCGCCGGCATCGGGCGTGGCATCGGGCTCGCGCGGTTTCACCAATAACCGCGCGGCAGAGATTCGGCCGGTGACATCGTCCTCGTCCGGCAGTGTCTGGCCGACGACACGATCGGTGACGTGCAGATACCGCATCCCGGTGCGCTGATCGGCGTCGTTTCGCAGCCGGATGCACAGTGGGAACGTAGCCAGGACCCGGTCTTCCATGTTCCCGGTGGTGTAGATCAACTGGACACCGAGCGCGGCGGCCATGTTCATCTGCAAGCTCAGCAGGTAGTCGGCACTGGCCTTGCCGATCGGGTTGTCCAGGATCAGCATCCCGCCCAAGCGGCTGCTGCTGCGGGTTCCGGTTCGGGTGCTATTGCGCAGTGCGGCCAGTGTGCAATACAGCATGATCGCGCCAGTGAGCTCCTGGCCGCCGGAGAAAATCTTGCCCATCTCACTGATCGACGCGTATTCGGCGCGGCCTGTGGAGTCAGGCTTGAGGATCTCCACCTTGAATTCACGCGGTACCGCAGCCCCGACACATCGCAGCACCAGATCCCGCCCGGGCAGGTTCGGCTGGGTGCGGGCGTTCTCGTCCAGGGTCTCGGTGATCCGCACTGCTAGGACCTGCGGTTCCGGCTTGGCGAAGCCAATCTTCAGGACCCTGCGTCCGGCCCACACCTCGGCGCCCTCGGGAAGCCGGGAAAGCCGCTCGGCCTTCTCCAGCAGGGCTAGCGCCTCGCCGGTGTGGTGCTTAAGCTGGTCGATCAGCAGTTTCCGGTGGCGCTCAGAACTCTCCAGGTCGGTGGTTAGGCTCGCGGCTCGCCCTGTCAGCTGGACCGCCCACTGGTCGGCGCGCTCGACCAGCGATGCTTTATCGATCTCGGTAAGCTGCTTGTAGATCGGCGCCTTGAGCCTGCCGAACCGGGTCTGGTTGGCGGTTTCGCGGAAGGCGATGACAGCATCGTCCACGGCCTGGCTCGCTTCGCGCAGCTGGTCGGACGCCCTACCGTGTGCCTCAATCGCGTCATCGGCAGCCTGCTGCGCTTCCTCGGCGGTTCTCGCGAACGGTCCGCAGCCGGACGGAAGCTTCAGCTTGCGGACTGCGGAGGCAAGGCCGCGGTGGACGGCCATCATCTCGCGGGCCGCAGCTTCGGCATTGCGAAGCTTGCGCTCGGCGGCTTGTTCTGACTCAGAAGCTGCCTTAAGCAGGGCCTCAGCGTCGGTTAGCGCGGCAACTGCCTGCTCGATGAGCAGCACGCCTTTAGCAGGGTTCGATGGCGTCTGGTCCGCGTTCAGGTTGGTCCATGGCATCCCGTTTCGCTGGCTTGCTGAAGAGACTTCCGCTTGCAGTTGGCCGATCTGCTTGGTCAGCCTGTCATGTTCGGCCTCCACTGTCTCGACGGCCCGGCTAAGCCGCCGCTTCGTGGCATCGAGGGATTCGGAGCTGCCAGCGTCTGAGGAGCTTGCCAGCGTTCGAGCCTGGGCCACGACGTCAGCTGGTTCGCCGAGTAGTTCCGCATCGAGATCTGAAGCTTCCTTCTGTGCTTCGTCAACGCGCCGCCGTAGGTCCTCGCCGACTTCTACGGCCCGAAAGCCGTCTACGGCTTCTTGATAGGCGATCTCCAACGCGGCCAGGTCAGCTTCATCCGCGCCGGGGTTGAGCGGCTGATTCCCATAGACGACTTTCTTGAGCCGATCGGTGTACGAGGCGGCGTCACGGTGGAGCGACTCAGCTTGCACCGCGTACTCGGTGACTCGGTTGCGCAGCCGCTCGGCTTCTTCACGGAACTCTTGGGCTGCCGCACGATGCCTTTCGGCTTCCGCTTCGAGTTTGTCGATTTCGAGCCGATTCTTGTCGGTCTCGACGACATCTATAGCGAGCCGCTCGAAGGACTCAGCGATGCGGACATCGTCGGCGGCGGTCTCCTCGGCATCCGTGACCACAACGGAATGCTCGTCGAGGGCGTCAACGGCCTGCGTGTGCGCATCGCGGGCGGCATCGAGTATGGACTTGGCCTCGGCCGCGGCAGCCAACGCTCCTTCTGCCGTAGATCGCAGCCGCCCGGCGTCGTCCGCCGGGTGGTCCTGAAGCCAATTGTCGAGCTGGTAGCCCAGATGGAAGGCCGCTGTCCGGCGTTCGGTGAGTTCGCGGAGGGCATGACTGCGGCCTTCGATCCGCGCCTCGGCCTGTTCCCGCAGCTTGGCGGCGGCTTTCGGATCATGCAAGGCGGGTGTCGGCTCCACGACGAATCCAATTCCCGATTTCTCAGGTCCCCCCTCCAGCGCCTCGGGGGTGGCGACGAGCACCGCCGCCGGCGGCAGCAGGCGCGCCTCGGCCAGTACCGCCCGCGCCTTCTCCAAGGTGGCCTGGTCGGCCACCACGATGCCGTCGACCAGCGCGGGGTGGGTCTGGATGGCCTCGGCGTGCAGCCGGGGGTTCACCAGCTGTTCCAGCGCCCGCCAGCCTGCGGTCGCGATGACCCCGTAGTCTGCCAACAGCCCCAGCAGGTCCTCGACCGCCTGGCGCGGCGGCATGAGCGCTTCGTCTTCGATGGTGAGCGCCTCGATCAGCCGCTGATCCGCTCGGTTTTCGGCTGTCAGCGCGTCCAGCCTGTCCTCGGCCGATCCCTGCGCCGCGGCGGCCAGGTCACGCAGCGCGGGCGCGTTCGCCTCCAGCCACAGGGAGGGGTCGCCGTCAGGGACTTCCTCGTCGCCGTCGAGTTCGGCGAGTTCGCGCAACAGTGTCCCTGCGGTGAGCCTCCGTGCGGCGGTTTCCATGTCCTCGACCGCCCGTATCGCGGCCTCGGCTGCCTGTCGGGTCTTCACCTCGGGTTCGATCGACTGGTTCGCGGCCTCGTCGAGTCGGCGGGCCTTCAGCTTGAGTTGTTTGTTGATCTCACGTTCCTGTGTCGCTTTTGCCGTGCTTTTCTCGGCCTGGCTACGCAGCCGGGCGTTGGCTTCGGGGACGGATTCGCCTTCCTGAAGGATGCCTTGTTCCCGCATCGCCTCGACGCGGAAGTCCATGTCTTTGACCTGTTTGGCCAGCAGCTCGGCACGGACGGTGTTCGAGGTTGCTTGTCGTTCGTCCTCCCCGGCGCGGCGTTCGGCCTCGACCGCATCCGACTTGTCCTTCGCGCCTTTATGGGTGAGATTGTCCCCCCGTGTGGTGCAACGTTGCACAGCACTCTGAAGGGCGCTGGCGAACCGAGCCCCGGCCTGATCGCGACGTAGCCGGGCAGCTCCCGCGGCCTGTTCGGCGGCATCCAACAGCTCACTGGCGACCCGGTACCTCTCATGCGCGGCGGCGGTTTTCAGTACCTTGGGAACGAGCGTCCATGCAGCGAGTTCCGTGCGCCAGCCGGTGAGCCGCTGCCCAGCCTCCTTGGCTCTGGTGCGCGCTTCGTTGCAGCGGAGGAGCAGAGTTCTGCGGCGTATTTCCTTGTGGGTCAGGTCGGCCTCATTGCGTATCCGTTGTCGTCCTACAGCGTTACTTTTCGCGGTTGTCAGGTCCTCGCGGTACGTGCACAGCACCTCCTCCGAACACTGAACTGACTCCCGCACCTCAGCGGCGAATTGCGCCAAGGCTGCTGCGGCTGTCTGGGCGGCCTTGGTCGCCGCAACCTGCCCGGTGTGCCGGGATGCGAGGTCCTGAGCGGCTGCCGCCGTAGCAATGGAGAAGTCGCGGTCCAGTAGCAGCTGCTCGCGTCGCCCAATATTCTTGGCGTAGGCGCTGAAGGCGTTGCCCAGTTCGGTGAAGCTCTCGGTGTCCAGGGCCTTGCTCAGCAGCCACTCAACGAACTGCCGACCGGTGGCGATCTTGAATGCCTCGGCCGCGTCGCCCTCGTCGACGTTCATCGCTTGCTGCACCGCGAACAGGTCCGGCTCCAAGCCGAGCCGGCGCAGGTGGTTCTCCCACTCGCCCTGCCGTTTCTCGATCTCCACGTGCAGCGACTTGTCGGCGGCGTCCAGCCGTTTGAGCGCGTCGTGGAAAGCGTTCATTGGCAGCCGCCGTCGGCCCTCGGCGAACGGCAGCGTGGCCAGGGTCGTGACGCCGTTGGGAGTAAGGGAGTAGAACAGCCGCTCGACCTTGCCGTCTGCGGACGGTGACAGTACCTGGCCGGTCACCAGCGTCTCACCGGTGCGAACATTCACCCATTCCATGGCCACATGGGATGGGGCTGCCGCGGACACGACATATGCCCGCAACGCTTCGCGGCCTTTGCGGGACTGCCGATCAGGAAGCACCGTGGACAGCAGCATCCGAATGAACACGGACTTTCCGCCGCCATTCTCCAGCACCAGCAGCGTCGCCAGAGCCGGACGCCGGAACAGCTGGCCAGGTGAGGGCATCAGGGTGTTGGCCGGGATACGTGGGCCTCCGCCGGACAGGTCCAGCAGGACGTCGTCATAGCGGGCCCCGATCGGGCCGATGTTGTATAAGCGGACGCGGTTCAGCTCGTACATCGCGGATCAGGCTCTCGGCTCAGTCGGCGCAAGGACGGGGGACGCTACGGTGTCGGCCGCACCAGCGGATTCGATATCCGAGCTGTTGAACGCGGGCTTACCGTCCGGGCCGACGGTGACCCCGAGCGCGGCCAGCTCGCCAAGCATCTGCTGCCCGGCCAGTTCTCGCACCTGGATCTGGTACCGGGCCGTGGTGGTGTAGGTGCCGCCGTTCTCGTTGCCCGCGCGCCGGAGCATGCCGTTGTCCGCCAGGTACTCGGCGACCCGCTTGATGATCGCGTGTCTGCTCTTGGAGTGGGCTCGGGCGTCCCCGGTGGGAGCCACTGGGTTGCGTCGCTGGTAGTAGCGCCACAGTTGGACCAGATCCGGGTGGTCGATCGGAACACCGTCCTCCTCGTCGGCCTCGACCGCGCGGCGCTCCAGCTCCTTGGCCACCTGCTCGACCATCTCGTCGACGTGGCGGACTGTGACTCGGCCGACATGGGCTTCATCGTCCAGATCTTCAGGCCGGTGGTAGGCGAGCGCGGCTATGGCCAGGTGGGTCAGCGCCGCGATCGGCCGGTCGGCGGGCTGCCGGATGTGGTCGGCGATGCTGACTGCAAATTGCGTTTCTGCGGTCGCCCCGAGCACGAGCCCAGCCCGTGGGCTGATCGCGATGACGGTCAGGTCGAAGCCGCGCGCAGTGGCGTGTAGCAGCTGTGCGAACGCCGGATCGGTGCGGTAGCGACTCACCAATGCGGCGTACTCAGCGTTGCGCCGGGGCGTTAGCCCGGGCTGGAATCCGAATGCGAGCAGCCTGCTCACTGTGGCTATGTCCGCGAAGTCGATCATACGGCCCCGTTCAGACGGTCCTCGATTGGTGGGACAGCGAACGCCGGGCCACGTATCACCAGCAGGTCGTTCCCGGCGAACACCTCGTCGTACAGCTCACTTTCGTCTGCCAGTGCGGTCAGCATCAGGCGGTGCTCGGGGTCGTAACGTGGCGCCCCGAACAGCCCCAGCACGTGGAGGGCCAGCAGATGATCGAGTTCCTCTCGACCGGCCGTCGCGACATTATGGCGGCGCGCCGCCTTCAGAAGCTTGGATAGGCGAACGCCGTCGGCGTCTGCATGTGCCAGCAGTGATTCGACAGCTGCGTACTGCTCACTGGAGAACACCAAGACGTCTTTGGCATCGCCGAACTCGGGCTCGACGATCAGGTCGTCTTCGCCATCGTGCTCGGTCGGCAGCGTCATCAAGCCGGTGATCAAGTCCGGGAGGTAGACGATTGCAGGTCGGCGCGGCGGCGTAGCCGCCGTAGCGAACCTGTCCAACAGCGGAAGGGCCTGCCGTATCGGCAGCTCCAAGGCTGGCTCCAGTAGTTGGTGCTCGAGGTCGATGTAGGAGCGGCTTGGGGGCGGTACAAAGGTTTGCCGTTCTTGCTCGGCACGAAACCGTTCACCGACTTCCTGTAGGTTCGCCTGCAGTGTCGCGTGCCTGCGCAGACACTCACCAAGAATCGCGATCAGTTCGGCGGCCTGAGCCGGGGTGGCGTCCTCGGTGCTGTTATCCATCATCCGGACCAAGTTGTTCTTGATGGTGCTCTCGGCGTTGATGCGATCCTCGATGTGCTCCAGCGCCTCTGTCTGCATCCGCTGCACGTCACGGACCCAGTCCACCGAGCGGACATCCCGGCGCATCCCCTCCAGCCGCGTACGGATGTACTCGGCGTACTGCACCGTGCGGCGCAACGCCATCTCCGCAGCGCGATAGGCATCAGTCAGCCGCCCACGTCTCACCAGGGCTTCCAGCTTGGCGTCGGCGGCAACCTGTTCAGAAGCGATGTCGATGTCCACCGCGCCGACTAGCACTGCGATCGCCTCATTGGAGGCACGGAGTCGTGGCCGGCCATCATGCCCGGCGACTTCACGCAAAAGCTTGAAGGAGAAACTATGCGAGACATACCTGCCGTCTAAGGCGAGGCCATAGATGTGGCTGAAGTCGCGGTCGACTGTCCCGACGTTCACCAGGCTGTCCAGGACCCAGCGGGCTACATCGGCGTGTTCGTCGCTACTGCGGTCCGGCATCTGAAGCTCCGCGACGCGCGCCACCGCCGCCACAACATCGTCGTGACGAGCGCCGTCATCGAAGTCCATCTTCAAAGTGACGGTGTCAATAGCTGTGAGCGCCAGCTCCTCCATCTGGTAGCCGCCCCAGTCTCGCGACGTGAGCAATGGCTTCCGGCGCTCGAGGTCGAGGACCGGGTCAGCGACGGCGAGTGCCTTCACACGCGTGGCCAGCCCCAGTGTGTCGCGGCCACGAACTGCTGCTTCAAACATGTGAGTTCCTTCCCCCGCCAGCCAGCGCAGCCCACGATGATCAAGATCGTTCAGCGCCGTCGGGCCGGAATGCAAACATGTGTAGGTATCAGAGGACGGTTCGCGAGTTGATGTCCCTTGAGGATCTGCTGCTAGGCGGGGTGTTCGGGATTACGGGAGCCGGTGCTGGCGATTCGAGTGCCGGATCGGGCTCATCGGCGAGTTGGAGAAGGGTTCTGCGAGTGATCCGCAGGTGATCAATGGCCTCGTCGAGTTCACGTAGTTTGGCGGTCAGGTCGTCGATCTGGGCTCGTGTCTGTTCGATCTCGCAGGTCAAAGCCGTCTCGCGCGCGTCGACCCGGTCCAGCAGGTGCCGGTCGGGGTCCTGTCGGGTCATGCGGGACGCCCGGATGGGCGAAAGGCGCCGGTCAAGCGGCGGGCCATCACATCGGCCATCGCCCAGTACACGCGTGATTCGGATCTGGTGGGATGGTGTTCGCAGTCACGCACAAGGTGGCGGTGCAAGACCAGCGTGCCGTAGGTCTGCTCCACCACCCATCGCTTGGGCTGGGGGACGGACCCCTGGTCAGCGGGGTTACGCTCAACAATTTTCACGTCGATGCCGTGGATGGCGCCGTGGGTGACGACCGAACCCTTAAATCCCTGGTCGACCAGGGCCGTACGAACGCTGCCGGGCGGTGTGGCGGCCGCGACCCGGTCCGGCCCCGGTAGAGGGTCGCGTTGACGATCTCCCGCATCGCGTAGCCGCCCTGACGGCCACTAACCGAGGGGTGTGCGGCCTTCCACGCCGTGATGACCGGCTCGATCAAGGCCCACCGCTCGTCGGATAAGTCGCTCGGATACGGCGTGCGCCCGCTCACGCCGCCAGCCCAGCGCATCCAAGCCCACCAGCCCGGCATAACGCTCCAGATTCATTAGATCGCACTGCGATATAGGGACATCGACTCGCGAAGCGCCTCTTAGGCGCTGCAATGCCATGTGACCTACGGGAGCCGCGTTAGCGCTGATCCCTGTCTCACATCTCTTCGGTCTCTGTTTCTCATCGCCGTCGCGGAGGCGGCTTGGGAAGATCAACGCGTACGTCGAGGTCGAGGTGTTCCTTGAGGAGGTGCTTGAGCTCGGCGCCCTCGATAAGCTGGATACGCCCGTGTCGCGCCGCGAACTGGCGACCCGCGCTACCGATCCATGACGTCGTCACCAAGATCCCCTTATAGGCCCGCATGTCTTCGATCGATCCCGCCAGGGCGCGCACGTCGTTGGGGGGTACCGCACTCTTGTACCGTTTGGCCTGGATGATGCAGACCCCGCCCATGACGGGGTCCTCGTTGACCACCACGCCATCGACACCGTCGTCCCGGGACGACTGTGTCACCCAGGACTTCATGCCGCGCTTTTCGAACAGTTGCCGGATCAGGTGTTCGAACTTCAGCGGATCCATCTCGACGATGTTGGGCCGTCCGTCCAGCCCGGAAGCGGCGTCGATCTCGTCGATGAACTTGTAGCGGGACAGATCGAAGTCGACCACCGGTTCCACCGCGACAAGATCATAGGGATTGGGGGAGACGAGCGCGTTCAGATGTTTGAGGCATGCTGCGGGATCCAGGTGCTCCAGCTCCAGCTCGTTGAAGGTCTCGCGAGTGGTGCTCACGCTCACCAAGTGAGGGCGGATCCGTTTCCCGGTCGCCTTGTCGCGCGTGGTCATCCTGCCGTTGAACACCACGGTGCCGATGAGGTCGTTCGCGTTGACGGAGAAGCAGTCACGGATGACGCATAGCGCCAGCTGGGCGACCAAGTTGCCGTAGATCTGCTTGACCTCCTTCTCCTGCCGCGGCAAGGCCTCGATCTTCTGACGTGACTTCACATACCTGAACCCCCGTTCCGTCGGAATGACTAACTGATCGGGTAGCTCTATCTCGACCCACAGCTCCCTGGGTTCGCGCCGGTAAGCCAGCCGCCTTCGGTCGGGAACCTCGGCCGGGTAGACGGCACTGTCCAGGACGTGGGTGAAGTAGTCCTCAACGACTTTCTCCTCGCCCTTGAGGAAAGCCGCCTGCATGTTATCGACTGCCCGGTTATAGACCCTGACCCCTTCTTCCGCCGTGGCCAGTTCCTGCTCATACCGGGCGCGCTCGGCGGCCAGCCGGCGCAGCCGCTGCGCTTCCGCCTGCCGATACTGCTTCTCCGCTCTACGGAACAGCTCCTCCGCAGCCGTCTTCTCCCGCTCGTAGCGGGAGCGGCCGCCGAACAGGCTCACCAGCCCGGTCGGCTGCTCCGGCTCGTACTGTGATCGTGAGGGTGGGGTGATCTCGCGGGCGAGATCTCCGGGATCGAACGGGGGGATGTCGACCTGCCGCTTCAGTGCGTCGAAGGGAACCTCTGCCAATCTGTCCAGGGATGCGACCAGTGTCGTTTGGATCGCCATGAGCCGCTCGTGTGTCTCCCTGGTCAAGGAGTCCGCCGCGGCCGAGAGTTTTTCATGTAGCAACTGCTGCCGCATCCGGGCGTCTTCACCCGCCTGGCGATCAGCTTCTCTTTCTGCCTTTTCCTCCGCGCGCTTTATCCGCTGCTCGGCTGGCGGCCAGGGACGGCGTGCGCGTGCGTGTTCCGCTCGCTCTCGTCTGTGATCCCGCTGGAAGTTCTCCCATACCGACCGTTGTCCCATGCCGTCAACAGCATCAAATGGATGGACGTTTGGCAAGGTGAAAGTGAGGATGTGGCTGGTAGGACCTCCTGCGTCACCGGTTCACCAACCTCGCTTCGCCAGCGGAATGCGCTCCATAATGAATTTGTGGTTCGCCCGTAATATCTTCCAACGGTTTGACGTTCGTCCCGCCGGGCGAATTTTTTGCCGTTATGGCCATTTTCGATTATTTTTGGACGTCCGATCATTCGGTGTGCGGTACGGCGGCCAGCCGGGCGATAAGCTCCTCCAGCCGGGCCGCACGGGCCTCGGCCGGAGGCCAGCGCGGCGCGGAGCTCTTCAGCACGCGCCTGGGCGCCATTGCGGGCGGTCTCGGCCTCAGCCGCCTGGATCCCCAGACGAGCGATCTCCTGCTGCGCGCGGGCGAGCTGTCGATCCCGCTGCTCCAGCGCGTCGCACCCCCGGGTGGCAAACGCCTGGATCGGTGGGCCGTCACCAAGCTGATCCGCCGCATCACCCGCACCGCACAAATCCCTGCGGCCGGCAGGCGACCTCGCTCACGCCCATCCGACGTCGATGAAGGCGATCCCATGTTCCTCGAACCGGTTGATGAGCATCCGCTTGGGCGCCCTGATCCGCCGCCGAGACTCTCATCCCGTCGCACTCAGCCGCCGACTACCAGCGGCTGAAAGCCAAGCCCAAGCTCTTCCGCAACATCGAGGACTTTGCCGCCCGCGCGCAGATCGCACCGGGGCTCGTGGTCGGCCGCCTCCATCGCGAAGGCAATCTGAAGTGGAAGGAAGGCCACCGCTACATCACGACCGTCGACTTCCGTGCCCATCAGACGGCACCACGGCCATGATGCCGGATGTTGAGCTTCGGTCGCGGCCGGCAGCAAGGTGGGCCGAGGTGGCTGGGCTCGGGCGGGAACGCCAGCACCGAGGATCGATCCCTGGGCGTGGTCGGGCTCGGCCAGGGAGAAAACGGTGGTGCCCGGGACTCGGATTCGTGAGTCCCGAGCACCACCGTTTCGGTCGCCGTTATCCGTTGCTCGGGTAGCCGAGCTTCCTCAGGCCAGGCCGCTGACGGCCGGGTCGCGGGAGGTCAGCCCATGTGCGGGTAGCGGTGGTCGACCGGCGGCCCGATTATCACGCAGCCATATAGGAGTGAGCTGCGGGAACGCGGCCGGGGTCGCGAGGGTGTGGGCTGTTCGGCCGTGAGGGGACAGTTTGTGACTGGCCGAGGATTGGTTGGCGTCGTACTCTCAACGCCGTCGGAGAGGAATATCTCCCCTGTATGGTTCGGCTTCTCATCGGGTCCGCGATTATCGCGGAGCCATACAGGTGTTCGGATAGACGTGCCCGGCTGCGGCCGGGAGGCGTCGCACGGCGCAGGAGGAGGCGAGGAGCGCATGGGCGTCTTCGAGCCCGTCCTGCGCCGGTGCGCGCGCCTGGTCGCCGGACCGAGTGTCAGGGGGACAGATGACCGAGACTCCCAACAGGCTCCTCACGGCTCTCAGTGCGACGCAGAGTGCCGAAACCCGCCTGGCGGGCCCCGGGGGGCTCCACGACGGCGTCCGCTGGGCGCTCTACGCGCGTTCTGGAGGCGGCAGCGTGGAGCAGGTAGCGCAGCAGCTCGCGTTCCTGGAGGAGGCCGTCGCGCGACTCGGCGGAACGGTCGCCGGCCGCTTCAGCGACCTGGGCGTGGTCGGCGACGACATGGCCGAGCTGAAGCGGGCCGCGCACCGCGGCGACATCGACCGCGTCATAGCCTGGAACCTGGGCCGGCTCGGCGCCCGCCCCGCCGGCCTCACACAGACGCTGACGGTCCTGCGTGGCCTCGGCATCGGAGTCACGCTCGCCGACACCGGCGAGGACGTCGACGACGCGTTCGCCGCCTTGACCCTCAGCGTGGCCGCGGCCGAGCGGGCGCGCCGCCCGCGCCGTCGCCTGGGCGGCGGCTTGTGACCCTGCCGTACTGGTCGACGACGCTGAACTGCACAGGCCACCGCTGGGCGATCTACGTGCGGATCTCCCAGGACCGGATCGGCGCCGGACTGGGCGTGCAGCGGCAGGAGGTGGAGGTCCGCGAGATGATCGCGAACCTCGACCCGGAGGGTGTGATCGTCGGCGTCTACGACGACAACGACATGAGCGCCAGCAACACGCGGAAACGCCGCAAGAATTACGAGCGGATGATCGCCGATATTAAATCGCAGTTCGTCACCGCGGTCGGCTGCTGGCATTTGGACCGGGTGGCGCGCCGCAATGTGAAACTGGAGCACCTGTGCGAATACGCCGAGCAGCTCGGCACGTTGTTCGCGGCGGTCCACGGATATGTCGACCTGCGGACGCCGTCGGGCAGGATGTCGGCTCGTACGCACGCGGCAGTAGCTCGGCTGGAAGTCGAGACGAAAGCCGAGCGGTAGAAACCCGCTAATCGACAAAGGGCACTACAAGGTGAGAGTTGGTACGGCGGAATGCGCGCCTACGGATATGAGAAAGACGGCACGACCCTGATCGAGGCTGAGGCCGAGGTGTTGCGCGAGGTGGCCGAGCGCCTCATCAGGCGGGAGACGCTGCGTTCCATCGTGGTCGACTTGGACCGGCGGGAGATCCGCACGTCGACCGGCCGGCCCTGGCAGGCCGTCACGCTGCGCCGGGCGTTGCAGAACCCGCGGATCGCCGGCTGGCGGACGTCCAACGGCGAGAAGGTCGCCAAGGGCCAATGGGAAGCGATCATCGACGACGACACCCAGGCAAAAATCCTGGCGATCTTCGGTGATCCGGAACGGCACAAGGGCGGCGGAGGCGGCGCCTCGGCCCGCAAGTACCTGCTGTCGGGCGGGCTGCTGGTGTGTGGCCTGCCGGGCTGCGGCAAACCGCTGCAGTCTCAGCCCTCCAACTCCGGGGCGCGCGGCTACGTGTGCCGCAAGAGCCCGCCGGTCGGCGGGTGCGGTCGCATCCGGGTGGGGGCTGAGGCGCTGGAGCAGGAAGTGGCCGCCCGAGTCCTGTCGCGGTTCGCCTCGCCGGCTGTGGCGCGGCGCCTGCGCCAGGCGATGTCGTCCCAGAACGAGGAGCAGATCCTCGACCAGATCAGGGAGCACGAGGAGAGCATCGGCGCGCTCGCGGTGGACTTCGTCGGCAAGAAGATCTCCAAGACGGCGTTCCAGGCCGCTGACCGCCGCACCCAGCAGGAGATCGCCAAGCTGCGCGGGCGGATCGCCCAGTCCAACCGGCTGTCGACGCTGCCCGAGGGGCTCAATCCCCGCGAGCTCGCCGAGTGGTGGAGGGATGCGTCGCTGGACCGGCGCCGCGACCTGGTGGCCACGGTGCTCGACCACATCGCCGTCGGCCCGGTCACCAGGGTGGGCTACACCGGGCTGGACCTGGAGCGTCTGAACTGGGTGTGGCGAGACTGACCGAGAACGGGACGAACGCGAGCGGTTGCCGTGAATCCGCCGTTTCGGCTGCGCGGTGCGTGGTCATTCGCCTACGCTGGGCTACACCGATCCTGGGAGATCGCCCGTAGGGTTGCCCTCACCGCCATGCACCACCGGAGGGTCCTGTGGATGATGACGTCGACCGCCTCACCGCCCGAATCGCCGAACTTCTGTCCGACGAGCCGGGCGTGGAGATGAGCGACGAGCTGGTGGAAGCCGCGGCCCTGATCATCGGAGCCGATGGCGCTTCCGAAACGGTCTATCGCGCCGCGGCTTGAACCGGCGAGGAGACCGCTACGTTCAGTCCCCGCCTTTGCGGGGCGCGACGCGCGGAAGGCCGCGGAATCACGGACCAGATTCCGCGGCCTTTTCCATGTGCCGCTGACCGCCACGCGCCGTCACCCCCTCGCGGACGCCGATGCGGGTCACCCATCCGCTGGGCCGCGTGCTGGACGTCACCCGGCTCATCGACTCCGACGCCCCCGACAACAAGGACGCCACCATGCCCCGCCTCGCCTTCATCGCGATGACCACCACCGGCTCGTCCTCCGACACGCACGAAATCTGGGAGCTGCCGGCGCGGCTGCGCCCCGCCTCACCAGGAGCGCGTGACGCCGTCTACCACTGGCAGCTGCCCGTCCGGGACCTGCCGCGGGCCGAAGGAGGTCGCCTGCACAGCAGTGACTTCTACACCCGCTATCGAGGCTTCGACGGACCAGCCGCCTTGGACCTGGAGCTCAACAGCTACCGGCCGGTCCCGGTCGCCGAACTGGCTCGGATCCTGGCCGCGTTCCTGGTCAACGCCCACCCTGTAATGCTGCAGGCCGAGCATGACCAGCCGTTCCTGGCCGCGCTGCTGCGCCGCAACGGCCAGCCCGCCGCGTGGCAGCGCGCAGTTCCGCTCATCGCGTTCGCGGCCGACGCGGCCTACGGCTACGCCGCCGGATGGCACCGGTGCATCGACAGCGTCCAGTCCGACCTCTTCGGCGAGGAGGACGCCGCCACCCCGGCGTTGCTGCCGGCGCCCCGGGTGCGCCCGCAGGGCGGCGGGATCGTCGGTGTCGCTGATGAGGCGGTGTTCGCCGCGATCGTCTACGTGCTGGTCAGCGGATGCTCCTGGCGGGCGCTGCCGCCGTGTTTCGGAGCCTCGAAGTCCACTGTGCATCGCCGGTTTTTGATCTGGTCGTGTGCCGGGGTGTGGGAGCGGTTGCACCAGGCCGTCCTGGACCGGTTGGCCGGCGATGGCCTGCTGGATGTGTCGCGCGTGGTGCTCGACTCGGCGCATGTGCGCGCCAAAAAGGGGGCGAACACACAGGTCCTTCGCCCGTGGACCGGGGTAAGCCCGGTTCCAGGCTGCACGTCCTGTCGGACGCGGCCGGACTGCCTCTGGTTGTCGGCCTGTCGGCGGCCAACGTCCACGACAGCCGCTGGTTGAAGCCGATGGTGCTCGCCCTCCAATTGAGACACAGCCCTGTGCGGGGCCGGTATCGCAAGATCGGCAAGCTCCACGCCGACAAGGCCTGTGACCATCCTGAGCTGCGGCGATGGCTGCGCGGCAAGCGCATCGGGGTGCGTATCGCCCGCAAGGGCGTCGAGTCCAGCCAGCGACTGGGCCGCCATCGCTGGGTGATCGAACGAACTATCTCCTGGCTGTTCGGCTACCGGCGCCTGTCACCCCGTTACGAGCGTCACCCCTACGCCTACCTGGCCCTTCTCACCCTCGCTGCAGCCATGACCTGCCATAAGCGACATCTCAAACCCACCATGTAGGACACGGTCTAAACAAGATCGAGATTGACGAGTACGGATGCTGGATCTGGCAGGGGTCGAAGAGCGACAAGGGCTACGGCTTTTTTCGCGCGAATGGCAGGACGCAACTGGCCCACCGGTACGCGTACATCGCAGTCAAGGGCCCGATCGCTGGTCGAAAGCAGCTCGACCACACCTGCCACAGCGCAGCGGTCACCATCGGCGAGTGCGCGGGCGGCCCGACATGCCGCCATCGAGCATGCGTCAACCCCGATCACCTGGAGCTGGTCACCAGCCGTACCAACGTAATCCGTGGCGTCGGCCCGACCGCGAAGAACTACCAGAAGAACGAATGCCCGCACGGGCACCCCTATGACGAGGAGAACACTCAACGAACAGCCAAGGGCGCGAGGCAGTGCCGAGAGTGCAGGCGCATCCAGGGGATCAAGCGGAACGCTGCGAAACGGAAGCCACCCAGGGACATGACGAAGTGCTTGAAGGGCCTACACGAAATCACCCTGCCAAACGCACTGATCGAAAGCCCGGCAGGAAGGAAGCAGTGCCGAGAGTGCTACAACGCCGCCCAGCGAGCTCGGTATCGGGCCAAGACCCCGCCACGAGACGAGACGAAGTGCCGCAAGGGCCTGCACGACATCACGCTGTCTGGTGCGCTCATCCCGAAGACAGGCGGCGGCATGCAGTGTCATGAGTGCGAAAAGGCGCGTCAGGCCGCCTATGACGCCCGGCGGAAAGGACACGGATAACTATGGGTCCGCTCGGGTGCCCTGAGACGTACCCGGTCGCTATCGCCGACCGGACCGGCGGCCGCGAGTACGGCACCGTCGAGCCGTCGGCGCTGGACTGGTCACGCATCCTGGACGACACCTCCGAGGCGAACGTCACCGTCCCCTACCGGGGGAGGAGTGCTGCGAGCTGCTCGGCAACACCCGCACCCGGTGCCACTCGCTGACGATCTACCGCGATCAGAAACGGGTGTGGGAGGGGCCGGTCACGCGGATCGCGCACCGCGGCGACGACACGGTGATCGCCGCCCGCGACGTCACCCAGTGGCTGTTCAGGAGGAAGATCCGCGAGCTGCTCGACTACACCGGCACCAACACCGCCGACCTCGCCATGATCGCCCGGATTCTCGTCGAACACGGCTTCGAGCTGGACGACCCGAACGTCGTGGCCTACCTGTGGGCCACCGCGTCCGGCATCGTCGGCGAACGCAAGTACGCCGCCAATTCCGGCTACGTCCTCGACCATTTGCGTGAGCCCGCGAGGACCGGCGTCGACTTCACGGCGCTGGGCCGGCGCATCATCCTGACGGGGGAGGGCCCGCTGGGCCGGCTGCCCGGACTGACCGACGAGCATTTCGTGGGCCCGCTGTCGGTCATCGAGGACGGCCTGGCGGCGATCACGCACGCGACCGTCATCGGCAAGGGCGTCATGGCGGAGGCGGGCGGCACCGGCACGTGCGGGCTGCTGGAGTTCATCGCGACCGAGGAGGAGATCCAGGACAGCGCCTCCGCCAAGGCCGAGGCGAATGCCCCGGTCGCCTCAGGTGATCCGGCGCCGGTGTTCCTCGAAATCCCCGACGACTCCCAGCTCGCCCCTGAGGCGCCGATCGGCATCCAGGACCTGGTCCCCGGCGTGACCGTCCCGGTCACCTCGACCGCGACGTGCCGTACGATCGCCGCCGAGCTGCGGCTGCTGCGGGTGCTGGTGACGTTCACCGAAGCCGACGGCGAGAAGGTCGGTATCACGCTGGCGCCGCTCGGCGTCGACACCGCGGCGACCGTCGCCTGATCGAAGAGGGGGACGGCATGGCGAGGGTGAGGGTACGGCCGCGCACACCTGCGGAGATCCTGCGTGACCTGGACGACCGGCTCCGCATCTTGGAGCACCGCACCAGCGTGGTGGTCGGTGTCGCCCCCGACGCCTACGTGCTGGAGGTCGACGACACGGGCCGGCTCACCGCCCGCCACGCCACCACCGGCACCGTCACCGTGGTGGCGTTGCCGTAGCCAGGAGTTCCGGGCTCAGGGCAGGCTGTCACACCGGTTCGGTCGCCGTAACCAAGCGGACACAAAAGGTGATCTTGGTAGGTTGACGTGTGGAAACATGCGGCCTGAGCGTTGAAGGTTCCCGTAGCGTGCACCGCTCCGGCACGAGCCGGGATCGGTACGGCGTGGAACTGCCCGCCCCCGCGTGCCGCACCCCTATCTCCGGCTGGGACCCAGGGCGGCTGTATCCCTCTGAGCACCCGGTCAACTGCCGTCGCTGTCTGCGCCTGGGCGCCTGCGAGCGGGTAGCCGACCAGACCCTCGCGTTGTTCTAGTTTCCCGAGTCTCAGAAGAGCTGCATATTTAGGATTTGGGGTTCGGTAGGCGGTTCAGGTAGCCGGCGAGGCGCTCGAAGATCTCGTCGGCGGACTTGGTCCAGATAAACGGCTTGGGTTCCTCGTTCCAGTGGGCGATCCAGTTGCGGATGTCCCTTTCGAGCGCCTGGACGTTCTTGTGGATGCCGCGCCGTATCTGCTTGTCCGTTAGCAGCGCGAACCAGCGCTCGACCTGGTTGAGCCAGAAGGAACCGGTGGGCGTGAAGTGCATGTGGAAGCGCGGGTGTGCGAGCAGCCATTTCTGAATGGCGGGGGTCTGGTGGGTGGCGTAGTTGTCGCAGATCAAGTGGACGTCGAGCCCGGCGGGGACTTCCTCGTCGAGCTTGGTGAGGAACTTCTTGAACTCGGCGGCGCGGTGGCGGCGGTACAGGGAGCCGATGACCTCGCCGGTGGCGGTGTTGAGCGCTGCGAACAAGGTGGTGACGTCGCCGCGCAGGTAGTCGTGGATGCGGCGCTCGGGCATGCCCGGCATCATCGGCAGCACCGGGGCCGAGCGGTCCAACGCCTGGATCTGCGACTTCTCGTCAACGCAGAGCACTATGGCGCGCTCGGGCGGATCGAGGTACAGACCCACCACGTCGCGGACCTTCTCGACGAACTGCGGCTCCTTGCTCAGCTTGAACGTGTCGACCTGGTGTGGTTTGAGGCCGAAGGTGCGCCAGATCCGCGAGACCGTCGACTGGCTCAGCCCGCTCTGCTTGGCCATCTCCCGGGTGGTCCAGTGCGTGGCACCCTTCGGTGTCGTTTCCAGAGTCCGCACGATCACGTCTTCGACCTGCTCGTCGGTCACCGTGCGCGCAGGTCCCGGGCGTTTCTCGTCGGCCAGGCCCTCAAGCCGGTTGACGGCGAACCGCTTGCGCCACGTAGCCACCGTGGTCGGATGGATCCCGAGGTCCGCACCTACCGCAGTGTTCGACAACCCGTCGGCACAGGCGAGAACGATCCGGCATCGCAGCGCCAGAGCCTGCGTGGACGTCGCCCGCCGCGACCAGCGCAGCAACGTCTCGCGCTCGTCATCCGTCAGAACCACTTCGACCGTCGGCCGACCCATGCGCGCCATAAGCCAAGCTTACTTCTATAGCTCTCCTAAGACTCAGTCTATTAGTAGACACGCCGCAGTTCTGATCGCTGACAAATAATTCGCGCATCCAATCAGGCTTTGCGCGGATTGCAGGTCAGTGCCTAGGAAGGTGGGCCACCCCGTGCGCCCACCCGTCGCAGGGACGTGTTCTCCCGCTTGAGTCCCCCACGAGACTCACATACCGCTTGACCTGACGGATGGAATTCTCGGCAGGTGCAACCCTCGAAGGTGCCGGAGCCGGGGTTCGCACCCAGGCCATGCCGCGGACGGGGGTCATGGGGCAGGTCACCAGCGTCGTCCTGCTGGCCCGGCCCACACCGGACGACTTCGCGCAGGAACGATTCGCGCTCGTAGAGGAGATCGGCCACCGACTCAACGCGCGATAGATCACCATGCGCATCTATTGGGGCAAATGTGTAGATCAGAGGTCTAACGGCAGGCTGAGGGGGCGTCTCGCGGGGGAGCCGGAGCCGGCCTCGGTCGATTTGGATCTTGTCAGATTAGGGCCTTATGTGATGTCATATTCCACCTCGGCTCGTTTGAATACAAAATTCAGAATGTGGCTAGCGTCGATTTGGGGGTGTCGCTCGAACCGTGGACAGAGCAGCGATCGTGACGAATACCCTGGTCAGCCGCAGGCCACCAGCCCTGATCAAGCAGCCGTACCAGTACCGGCGCCGGTCCTTGGTCGAGCCCGACTGGACGCGCTTCCCTGGTTGGGCTGACGTCGCCCCCGAGCAGTGGGCCAGTGCGCAATGGCAGCGGGCGCACAGCGTTAAGAACATGAGGCAGTTGAACGCGGTCATGGGCGACCGGCTACACGACGACTTCTACATTGACCTCGCCAAGGACATCGAGCAGTCCGCCACCATGCCGATGTTGCTGCCGCCGCAAGTGCTCAACACGATGACCCCCGGTGTCACCGATACCGCCCCCAGTTCGTGGACCGATGAGTTCTATGCCGACCCCATCCGTCGCTGCATGCTCCCGGTTCACTCCGACAGGCGGACCGACTGGCCGTCTCACCCATTCGCTGCTCGCGACTCGCTGCACGAGTACGAGATGTGGGCGGTCGAGGGACTGACGCACCGCTATCCCACCAAGGTCCTCGCGGAGTTGCTGTCGACGTGCCCTCAGTACTGCGGGCACTGCACCCGGATGGACCTGGTCGGCACTTCTACCCCCGCTGTTGAGAAGCGACGGCTGACGCTCAAGCCGATCGACCGGCAAGGCGCGATCCTCGGCTACCTCGTAGACCACCCCGGTGTCCGTGACGTGGTCGTCTCGGGGGGCGATCTGGCGAATCTGCCTTGGGTTCACCTGGAGTACTTCCTGGTGCGCCTGCTGGAGATCGACACCGTTCGGGACATCCGGTTGGCCACCAAGGCGCTCATGGGGTTGCCGCAACACTGGCTGCAGGACGAGATCGTCGAGGGTATGGGCCGGGTGGCCGCGGTTGCTGCCGCACGCGGGGTCAACCTGGCCATCCACACCCACATCAATCACGTCAACTCGGTGACCCCCGCCGTCGCCAGAGTCGCTGCCGCGATGCTGGATGCGGGTGTACGGGATGTGCGCAATCAAGGCGTGCTCATGCGCGGAGTGAACGACACGTCTGCCGACTTGCTCGACCTGTGCTTTGCGCTGCAGGACGAGGCGGGCATCCTTCCGTACTACTTCTACATGTGCGACATGATCCCGGGCGCCGAACACTGGCGCACCTCGGTGGCCCGAACCCGGGAGCTTCAGGACGAGATCATGGGTTACCTGCCTGGATACGCCACCCCCAGAATCGTCTGCGATGTGCCGAAGGTGGGTAAGCGCTGGGTGCATCAGGTCGCCGAATACGACAGGGAGTTAGGGATCTCCTACTGGTCGAAGAACTATCGGACCAGTCTCGACGGCGATGATCCTGATGCCCTGAGCCAGCGCTACCCCTTCTATGACCCCATCGACACCCTGCCTAAGGGCGGCCGCGAGTGGTGGCGCACCGCGTTCCCCTCTCTTTAAGACTGGCCGACACCGCACTCTTGAGGAACTATGAACCAGGACGCGACTTTTCATGCCATTTTGTCCATTGCTCAGGATCTGTTTGAGCGGCCCATAACAGAGCAGGATGATTTCTTCTCGCTTGGGGGCGACTCTCTCAACGCCGTCGAGCTCGCGGCGAGGCTGGAAGATCTGCTCGGCCTAGAGCTGGACCTTCATACGCTCTGGGACGCCGAGACCTTCATGGGATTCGCCGCCAGGCTCGCTGAGGAATGCGGTGCTGGTCTCGCTCCCGATCGTGAATTGTCGCTGTGATGTCGATGACGCCGTACGAGCGGCTGCTCGAACACGCGGAGTTCCGCCCCGAGGCGCTCGCGCTAACGCTCTGGCGGGACGGCACCGCGTCCCGCTCGTGGACGTGGCGTGCACTGAACGAGAAGGTGGATCAAACACTGCGCGGGCTGAACGCCTACGGGGTTCAGCCTGGTGACAGGGTGGTTATTGTCCTCCCCAACGATGATTCGTTCATCTCGTCGATGCTCGCCTGCTCTGGCCGGGGCAGCGTCGCCGTACCGGCTCCCATCCCCATGTCCGGGCGTCCGGCGGCGTTCAAGGAGCGTCTGCTCAGCATTGTTGGCGCTTGTGATCCCGCCTTGATCGTCACAGCCGGCCACTGGCTGGAAGATGTGCGCGAGCTCATGGCGAAGGTGCGTCTGAGCTGTCCGGTGGTTTCCGAATCCGAACTCGCTAGAACGGGAACGGAACTGAGGATCTCCCCAGACCGCGATGGTCTGGTACTTCTGCAGTTCACATCCGGATCGACGAAACGCCCCAGAGGCGTCAAGGTGACGACCGCCTCCCTCACGGCGAACTGCGGGCAAACAGCTCTCGCCTATGGCGAGTCGTCTGACGACACAGCGGTGACCTGGGTGCCCTTGTTCCACGACATGGGCCTCGTGACCGGACTCATGCGCCCGCTGTTCCAGGGGTACCGGACAGTGTTGCTGAGCCCGGGGGACTTCGTCCGTGACCCCATGCAGTGGTTGTGTGCGATCGATCATTGCGGTGGCACACTTTCGAGTGCTCCGGACTTCGCCTACGAGCTGTGTGTGCGAAAGATTTCTTCCGAGAGAGTTCCGAGCCTGGATCTCAGCCGTTGGCGTGTGGCCAGGAACGCGGGTGAGGTGGTGAGGACGGCCACGATACGCCGGTTCGCTGAGCACTTCGCTCCAGCGGGCTTCCGCGAGTCCGCCTTTGCTCCCTCTTACGGGCTGGCCGAAGCCACCCTGACCGTGACCACCAGCGGACCCGGCGTTCCCGTTCTGCACCTGAGGGTCAGCGCGAGTGCGCTGGCACGAGGGGACATCACGGTTGCCGAGGCTCCGGATAACGATGTGCGGTGGCTGAGTTCGAGCGGAAAGCCAGTCAGCGGAACCTCGGTGAAGATTGCCGCCGCCGCCCCGGGGGGCATCGGGGAGATCCATGTCTCTGGCCCGCAGTTGGGCGGGGGTTACTGGATGGAGCCCGAGGGTGAAGCGAGTGCTGACCGATGGCATGCGACGGGAGATCTCGGGTTCATGAGGGATGGCCACCTATTCGTCCTCGGGCGGGCCGATGACACGCTGATCCTTCAAGGACGCAATATCTTCGCCGTCGATATTGCAGCCGTCTGCGACGAGTTCGCCGAATTACGCAAGGGGAGATGCGCGGCCTTCATCGTCGACGAGACCCCGGCTGCCTCCGCGGAGGTACGGCTGTGCGCCGAGGTTTCCGAGTCCGCCCCCGGGTCGGAACTCGAGCTCAACGCACTCGCCAAGCGTGTTCGTAGTGCGCTGGTGACGCAGCTGGACCTCTTCGTGCGCGGCGTGCATCTGCTCCCCAAGGGGGCTCTTCCAATGACGACCAGCGGAAAAGTGCGGGTGCGTGAGACCCGGAGGCGCTATGTCGAGCAGCAGCTCCAGGCTTTGTTCCTGAATCCTGAACAGTCGTTCGAGGGTGCGGCGGCACCCGTTGTCGCGTGAGCCGCGGGTGGAATCTTGAATTTTGAGCAAGCTCTCATAATGGCCTGGCGATCTCATCTTGACGTAGCCGGATTCGACGGAGACGACAATTTTTTCGAACTCGGCGGCGATTCGCTGGCCGCACTCAAGATCGTCAACCAGTTCACGGACACCGGCCTTTCCTTCTCCCTGTCGGATTTCTACGACCATCCGACGCTCAACGAGCAACTCGCGTTGTTGTCATCGGCGGTCCCGGCTGAAGCCGCGGGGAGCCTTCCTCCCGCCGGCGAGCGGAGACTGCCGCTGACCCCGATACAGCCGGTGCTCGTCCTCGACTCGCTGCGTCGTCCGGACAGCACCGCCTACTGGATGATCAGCGCGCATCGGTTCACCGCGCCCGTCTCCGTCGCGGCGGCCCAGCACGCCTGGGAGGCGATGGTGGCGAAGAACCCGGCGTTGCGAACCCGTATCCTCCGGGATTCCTCGGGGCTGTCCCAGGTGATCGACGTGGATTCTTCGGGAGCCGAGCTGCGATGCGTCGAGTCCTTGTCACTCGCCGGGATGTCGTTGGCCGACTGGTCCGCGGAGAAGACCTCACGGCTGCTCGACGGGGGCATGGACACGCTGGTGGCTGGATGGTTCATCGCCTCCTGTGACGAGCGGGCCGGTGTGGAGCCAGCCCCGGTGCTGGTGTTCGCCGCCCACCACGCTCTCTTGGACGGATGGTCGCTCGCACAGTGCCTTGAGGACTTTGTGGAGGCGCTGGCCGACCCACCGTCACAGCCAGTCGTCCCTCGCCTCTCGGTCGCCGCGTACTTCGACTGGCGGGATCAGAACGGCGCCGAGGAGGCGTCCTTTGAGTACTGGCGTCGGCGGCTGGCGGGCCAGCGCCCAGCCCAGACGCTCGACTTCGCGCGCACGGCCACCGATGAGGCCGACTCCGCAGTGGTCGACGCGCGGGCGCATGTATCCGAACTGTCTGCCTCCGACAGCGCCGCCGTCGCCGCCTACTGCACGGGACACGGGGTCACCCAGGCTGCCTTCCTGGCCTACGTATGGGGTCGGGTGCTGGCCAGATACCAGGAGGACGCGGATATCTGCGTCGGCCTGACGGTCAACATCCGGCCTGCGACGCTCCCCGGATCCACACGGCTCAGCGGCTGCCTGATCAACGTGGTGCCGCTCGTTTGCCCCGAGACCGAAGGGGAGGTCGTGGAGGGAGCCAGGTTGACGATGAACGCCATCGCCGCCGCCACCGAACACGGCCATGTGACCCACCCTCGGATCTGTGAGGCTGCCGGGCTGCCGCCGAGCACGCGGCTCTTCGCCTCCACCCTGGTGTTCCAGAATTTCGACGGCGACCTGGGAACGCTGGGAGCGGGCGCCCCGGTCGCGCGCCTGGTCCACTCCAGCGGCGGCACCTCCGATCCGTTGAGTCTGACCGTGAGCCTCGGCGAACGGATCCGGCTGCTGGCGGAATGGGATGACTCCCGCTACGACGGGAAGGTCGTCGAGTCGCTGCTGGAGGCAGTGGCCTACTTCGCGGTCCATCCGGAAGATCTGCGCACCTCGCTGACTCCGGCCGAGCAGGCCGGGGCCGTCCTCGGAACCGCGGCTCAGGCTCGTCCATGGACGATCGGCGACTACCTGCGCATGGCTGACGGCGATGCGATCGCCGTCGCCGACGAGGGCGACTCATGCACGTACGCCGAACTACTGGACCGGTCAAGGGCGATGGCCAGCTATCTGAGCCGCCGTCTGGGCCTGCGTCCCGGAAGCCGCGTCGCGTTCATCGGCAGGCGCGGCGTGGACGCCGCCGTCGCCATCTGCGGAGCTTGGCGGGCCGGGATCGCCTGGTCCGCGGTCGACTCGGGGCTGCCGCCGCGACGGCAGCGACAACTTCTCGACGCGCTCCACCCCAACCAGTGCGTCGTGCTGGACCAGGACGCGTGGCGTGAGCTCTCCGAAGCTCCCGACGACTTCGACGAGACATTACCGGCGGACAGTCCCGCCTACCTGGTGGCGACATCAGGCAGCACGGGGACCCCCAAAGTCGTCGTGCTCGCGGCCGGCGGCCTGGCGCCGCTGGTGGAGGCATGGCAGGAGGCCTACGTCCCCGGTCCCGGCGGCCACAGTGTGCTCCAGCTCGGAAGCTGGACCGCCGACGTGTTCCTGGGCGACCTCCTGAAGGCGTTGTGCACCGGTGGGCGCCTGGTGGTCTGCCCCGACGAGCGACGTGTCGACATGGCCCACCTGGAAACCTTGATCCGTGAGCACCGGATCACGCTCATGGAGTCCACTCCCGCGCTCGTATCGGCGCTGCTCCGCCACCTCGACAGGTCGGCGAAGCGCGGACGGTTGAGCCTGCGGACCCTCATCGTCGGCTCTGACATCTTCCGCTCCGCAGAACTGGAGCAGATGCGGCGTCTCCTGCCGCCGGCGGTCCGGCTGGTCAACGGCTACGGGCTCAGCGAATGCACAGTCGAATCAGTGATCTACGACAGTGCCCGTTCCTCCGGTGAGTCCCGCTCCGGCCTGTGCCCGATCGGAGAACCACTGCCTGGCACTGAGCTGGACATCGTGAACGGCGCGGGCCACCGGCTGCCGAGAGGGGCCCTGGGAGAGGTACGGATCACCGGCCCCGGAGTCGGTCTGGGCTACCTGACCGACGGCCGGCCGTCCATCCATGGCGGCTTCACCTCCCGTGACGGCGTCCGCTCCTACCGCACCGGAGATTTTGGCGTCATCGACATGGAAGGAACGATCCAGTTCTTCGGACGCCGTGACGCTCAGGTGAAGATCCGCGGCCACCGAGTCGAGCTCGGCGAGATCGAGAACCTGTTGCTCACGCACGACGGGGTCGACGAGGTCCACGTGCGGGCCGACGGTGACGCGAGCCTGCGAGCCTTCGTCGGCTCGTCCGGGAACCTCGACGCCGACCTCCTGCGTGACTGGTTGGGCGACCGGCTCTCGCCGTACGCGATCCCCCGATCGATCGATGTGATGTCCAGGCTGCCCCGGACCGAGAACGGCAAGATCGACCGCACGACGTTGGCGGCGCGGCCCGAACCGAAGCTGGCGGCCTCACCGGGAACCGGCTCCGGGACGACTCCGCTCACCGCCGAGATCACGCAGATCTGGGAGCAGCTGCTGAGCGTGAAGGTCGAGCCTGATCGCAGCTTCTTCGACTCAGGTGGTCATTCCATCTTGGTGATCACACTGTTCGAGCGGCTACGGGAGAGGCTCGCCGAATACGAATTCACCCTCGCTGACCTCTTCCGGTTTCCGACCGTCAACACGTTCGCACGTCACCTGCGGGGTGTTCCGAACGACAGGATGTCGATCCTCCGGGCGGTGGAACGCGGGGAGCTGACCGCGCGCGAGGGCTTCCAGATGATTGGGGAGCTGACCAGATGAACTCGGATCTGCGGATCGAGGTACGGGACGGTCACATCGCAGTCGGCCGAGGCCGAGACGAGGGAGCGCGGGTGATCTTCTTCCCGCACGCCGGCGGGTCCGCGATCTCAATGCTGCCCCTGGCGTCGGATCTTCACGACGGGGTCGAGGCGCTGTTGATCGACCTGCCGGGCCGGGGAGCTCGCGACAGGGAGCCTCGGGCCGCGACCTTCGACGAGGCGCGCCGTGTGCTCGCCCGCCAAGTGGAGCCGTTGCTGGACCGCCCAGCGATCATGTTCGGCCACAGCCTGGGCGGGCTGCTGTGCGATGCCGTGGTCCGGAGCCTATCGCCGCGGACACGGGCCTGGCTCCGGTGCGTGGTCGTTTCGTCCGCGCCCTCGCCGAGACGGACTGCCGCCTTGTCCGGGGACCTTCCCTCACCGCCCCCCCGGCGGTCCAGGGAGCGGCTCGTGGCGGGCCTGATCGGGTACGGCGGCACGCCGGCCCCGGTCTTCGACACCCCGGAGCTGCTGGAAGGAGCTGTCAAGGCCTTCGGTGACGACCTACTCCTCATGGACTCGTATCAGCTCCATCCATGCTCGCCGCTGCCCGAGACGGACTATGAGCTGTGGAACGGAGGGCAGGACGCCTCCGCCGCTTCGGACGAACCCGAAGCCTGGGCCGACGTGCTGGTCCGTCCCCCTCGCACGCGAATGTTCCCAGGCGGTCACTTCTATCTACTCGAACGCTCCGAGGCCCGCGAGTGCCTGCACCGCGTGGTGAAGGCCCGGCTTTGGCAGCACGACCAGGAGGCGTCCAGATGAGCGAACTCATGACCTCGATCTTGGGACTGCTCTCCCGAGGGCACATCGACCGCCATACGGCCCAGGCTCTGGTGGAGGCGGTCAGATCCGCGCAGACGGCCAAACCGGAAGCGGCCGAACAGCCGGAACACCCGGAAGCGATCGCGGTCATCGGCGTCGCTGCGCAGCTTCCCGGCGCCCCGGTCTACGAACGGTTCTGGGATGTGCTCATGTCCGGCGAGGACCGGGTGGAGGCCGCACCGCGGCGACGCCGCGAGTTGTGCGAGCCGATGCTGACCGAAGCGGACCACGACCCCGAATTCATCACCGCGGCCTGGCTCGACGACATCGACCGTTTCGACGCCGGGTTCTTCGGCATCACACCCGCCGATGCCCGCGCCATGGACCCGCAGCAGCGCCGCTTCCTCCAGGTCGCCTACCACTGTCTGGAGGACGCCGGCCAGGTGGGCCGCATCCGCGGTAGCCGTACCGGCGTCTATGTCTCGGCGGCGCCGGGAGACTACTCCGGAGCGCTCGGTGAGCTGACCCCGTCAGCCGTGCCGGGCGTGGTCCCCTCCTTCGTGGCGTCCCGGCTATCGTTCCACTTCGACCTGCGCGGTCCGGCCTTCGTCTCCAGCGCCACCTGCGCGTCGTCCCTGCTCGTCCTGCACGAGGCCTGTCTCGGGCTGCGCACCGGCGACTGCGGCATGGCGCTGGTAGGGGGCGTGAACCTGTTCTCTCTGCCGATCGCTTCGGGCCAGCTCATGGACGCTGCCGGGATCATGGCCGACGACCATCGATCCCGCCCCTTCGACCACGAAGGAGTCGGAATCGGGCGGGGCGAGGGAATCGTGGCGCTTCTCCTCAAGCCTCTGGACCGGGCGGTGCGTGACGGGGACCGCGTCCACGCGGTCATCCGCGGCTCAGCCGTCAACAACGACGGCGCCTCGGCGTCGCTGACCGCCCCGAACCCCGGGGCGCACACCGACCTTCTGCTCGAAGCGTGGCGCAGGGCGGAGGTGGGACCGGAGTCCCTGTCCTACATCGAGGCGCATGGGACCGGCACAGCGCTCGGCGATCCCATCGAGATCCGCGGCATCGCCGATGCCGTGGCCCGCCACACCGATCGGCGCCAGTTCATCGCGATCGGCTCGGTGAAGGGCAACATCGGGCATCTCATCGACGGCGCGGCCGGGCTCTCCGGCCTGGTCAAGACTATGCTGGTGCTCAAGCACGGCTATGTGCCGCCGACGGTGAACCTGCGCGAACCCAACCGGCACATAGATTTCCTGGACTCCCCGGTCTTCGTGCCCACCGAACCGTGGAACCTGCGCGCGGCCCGGACCGATGACGAGCCGCTCCGCGCCGGGGTGAGCTGTTTCGGATTCAACGGCACCAACGTGCACGTGGTCTTGGAGGAGGCGCCCCGGCGGATCGGCGTCGCCGTACCCGGTCAGCCGCTCCCCGATGCGAGGCCGTGGGTGTTCCCGATCTCCGCGCGGTCGCGCACCTCCCTGCGCGCGCTGGTCGCGGCACACGCACGTCACGGCACCGCCGCGCGCTCGCGTGACCTCGCCTTCAGCCTGTGGGCGGGACGCGAACACCACTCCTGCCGCGTGGCGATCATCGCCCCTGACCTGGCGACATTCGTCGACACGTGTCAGACGCTGGCCGGGATGGACGTCGACGACTGGCCGAAGGTCGCGGGCGTCTGGACGGCGGACGGATCACATCGCGACGCCACAGGTGCGGCCGAAGAGATCCTGGCGCGCGGGTACACGGCCGGGGAACACCTGCGCTGGCCGGACCTGTTCAAGGACGGCGAGCCTCCGCTACTGGTGGACCTCCCGCTGTATCCGTTCGACGAGGACTCCTTCTGGCTCAGCGACAGCGGCTCCGCCTCGTCCAGCTCCGCCGCCGGCACTCTGGCCGCGCTGCTCGACGCGGTGAGCCAGGCACTCGGCTACGAGGCGGTGAGCCCGGCCGACTCCTTCATCGGGCTGGGCGGAACCTCGCTCTCGGCCATGCAGGTGCAGGTCACACTCCGGCGCAAGCATGACTGGCAGGTGGACATGGCTGATCTCCTCGGCGCCGAGCACTTCGCAGAACTCGCCTCAATCATCGACTCCTCCCGCGTTGACCCCCAGCAAAGCCGACGGTGAGCCACCATGTCAGATACCCGCACCATGACCGTGATGACCTTGCTAGCCGAAGGGAAGATCACCGCCGCCGAGGCCTCGGAGCTGCTGGCCGACCAGCAGATCAGGCCGGAAAACGGAGCCATCGCCGCGCTCGGGGCAGCCGTCCGGATGCCGGGCGCGAGCGACCTGGACGAGCTGTGGCGCCGCCTAAGCGAGGCGAAGTCCCTGATCGGCCCCTTTCCCGCCCAGCGTTTCGACCTGATCACCGGGGCCCGTGAGGAACTGGCCGAGCAGCACGGTCACCATCGTGAGCACCTGGGCTCCGACAGCCGCTCGTTCGGCGGATGGCTCCGCGACATCGAGCAGTTCGATCATGACGCTTTCGGGCTGAGCGCCTTCGAAGCCGAGTTCATGGGTCCGGCTGAACGCCTCCTGCTCCAGGTGACCGAGGAGGCGATCACCCTGTCCGGCCTCAAATCCGCCGACCTGCGCGGCACCAGGACCGGAGTGTTCGGCGCCTACCAGCCCAATGCCAGCTTCGAATACCTCCAGCTCTTCGACGACCCCGATGAACGGGCGTTCGTCTCCAACATCCCGGCGAACGCCTTCTACCGGATCGCCTACACCCATGATCTGCGCGGTCCGGTCATGAGCGTCGACACCACCTGCTCATCTTCGCTGGTCGCCCTCCACCTGGCACGGAGGGCTCTTCAAGCGGGCGAATGCGATCTCGCCATCGTCGCGAGCGTCAGTCTCAGCCTGTTCCCCTTCTGGGGCGGTGAGTCTGACTATTTCGTCAAAAGTCCGCACCATCGCTGCGCCGCCTACGACGCGGCGGCGGACGGGGTGGCATGGGGCGAGGGCATCGTCGCCGTCGTCCTCAAACGGGCCGAGGACGCCGTGCGCGACCGCGACTATGTCAGTGCGCTTGTCACAGGATCGGCGGTCAACAGCGACGGCGCCTCCAACGGGATGCCCGTGCCCAATCCCGAGGCTCACCAGGATGTGGTCCGGGCCGCACTGGCCGAGGGCCGCGTCTCGGCTTCCGACATCGGCTACGTGGAGGGCCACGGCGCCGGCACGGCCCTGGGTGACGTCATCGAAGTGGATGCGCTGAGCAGGGCGTTCCGTGTCGACACCGCCGAGACCGGCTATTGCCGGCTTGGTTCGATCAAGGCGGTCATGGGCCACCTGGGCGATACGGCCGGCCTCGCCGGCTTCGTCGAAGCGATGCTCTGCCTGAGGCAGCGGCGTTTTCCCGGTCTCGCCGGACTGTCACGGCCCAACCCCGCCATCGACTGGGCACGTACCCCGTTCGTTGTCAGCGCCGAGGAATCGCCTTGGGCAGACCCACCCAACGGGGCGCCCCGTCGGGCGGGCGTCTCGTCGCTGGGTATCAGCGGCACCAACGTCCACGTGATTCTCGAAGAGCCGGGCTCGGTGGAGCCGACGCGTCCCACCTCGGCCATGACGCCGGTATTCATCTCGGCCAGGACCCGATGGGCACTGTGGGAACTGATCAGACGACTCGCCGAGGGGATCGACGAGGGCGCCGCCGTCCACGACATCGCCTACACGCTGGCGCGCCGCGGCGTTGGGCCCGCCCGCCTGGGCATCTTCGCCGCCGACACCGCCGACCTCCTGCACAAGCTCGGCCAGCTCCTGCCCGTGCGGGAATTCGACCGGATTCCTGACCACCTCGGCAGCCAGTACGTGTTCCTCTCCGACACCCCAGAGGCGGGCGAGCAATCGCTCAGCGAGTTGAGCGACAACATCGGGGACCGCGTCTCGCCCGGCGACGTCGCGCTGATGGCCCGCTACCTGAAGCACGTGGAAGCCGACGGCGAGTGCGTGGGCCGGCTCGAACCCGGCCGGGTTCTCCCGCTGGCGCTGGCCCCCATGACGACCAGACGCGTCTGGCCGGCCGTCACCGAGCGGTCGGTGGATGTGTCCAGCCTGTTCTTCCAGCCCGCATGGGTTCCGGTGAAGGCGGCCGTGGCGGGCGCCACGACCGGCGGGACCTGGGTGGTGTTCGCCCGGCCTGCTGATCCCGTCGCGGAAGCGGTCGTCAGGCGCCTGCGGGCCGGCGGCTCCAGGGCGGTCCTGGCGACAGCCGCGAGCGGATTCACCCGGTTCGGCCCCGATCACTTCGGCCTGACGCTCGACAACGTCGAGGACTACGGCATGCTGTGGAGATCCATCGGTCCGCTCAGCGAGTTCGCCGGAGTCGTTCACCTGCTCGGGTACGGCTCGGCGGAGCACCCGATGGCCAGCGTGAGAGCCCTGCACGACAGCCAGCGCGACGGGGTCTTCTCCCTCTTCCACCTCGCACAGAGCATGATCCAGCTCAGCCTCGAGCAGCCCATGGTGCTGGCGGTGGTGGCCTCGCTGGCGGAATCGGTGGTAGAAGGCGAGGACTACGCGCCACCCAGGGTGACAGGGTTCGGCTTCGCCAAGGTGTTGTCGCAGGAGGTGCCGCACCTCTCCGAGATCGCCATCGATCACGACCTCAGCTGCTCCCCGGCAGAGGCAGCCGACCAGATCGTTGCCGAGATCGATGCCGACCCCCGGGATCGGCTGCCTCTCGTCGCCTACCGTGCTGGCCGGCGCTACACCAAACACGTCAACCGAGCCGTGGAGGGTGGAGGCACCGCTCTGACGATCCGTGAGGGCGGCACGTATGTGATCGCGGGCGGCACTGGATACCTCGGCATGCAGGTGGGAACGTTTCTGGCGGAACACGGCGCGGGCTCCATCGTCCTGCTGTCGCGCAACGGGCTTCCCGATGGGCCCAACCTCGCCGACAAGGCCGAAGCGATCCGGAGGATGGAGGAGTGCGGCGCCTCGGTTCGCGTACTGCGCTGCGATGTCACGCGCGAGTCCGACGTGGCACGGGCCTTCGCTGAGATCCGCGATGAGCGCGGCCGGATCGACGGCGCCTTCATGCTGGCCAAGGAACTGTTCCATCTCTGGATCGGTGAGCTCGATTTCCCGCGTTTCCGCAGGGGGATCGAGAACCGGGTCCTCGGCACCTGGCTGCTGGCCGAACAGTTGCGCCAGGACGAGCCGGACTTCCTGGTGCTGTTCTCCTCCATCTCCTCGTTGTCGGGGACCAAGGGAGCGGCCGAGTGCGCCGCAGTCAACCAGTACCTGGACGCGCTCGCCCCTCACCTGACCCGCGGTGGTATCCCGACCTACACCCTCAACCTCACCCTGATCCTCGATGACCGATCGGACTTCGCGGCCAGGACCCCGATTCCCCCGATCGACTTCGCCGAGTTCCGAGCCGCCCTGGAGCGCTTCTTCAGAGACGCCCATCCCGTCGACATCGTGGCGCGGCTCGACCTGGACGAGGTGCACTATCTGCGCGACGTGCTACGCATCCCCTTCGGCCCGGAGGTGTGGGAGGAGGCCGCGCAGGGCAACGCGGGCCCCGAGGCCGTCCACGACGACGCGGTCGAGTGGGACGAGGACCTGATCCGAGACCTGCTGGCACAGGCGTGGCGGACCACGTTGGGACGGTTCGCGGCGGACGCCGCCGAGAACTTCTTCGCCGCCGGCGGGACGTCGCTCAGCGCTGTCAGGTTGGTCCACCTGGTCGGTAAGTCGATGCCGGGCGCGGCCTTCGACGTGGCAGCCCTCTACGGCAACCCGACGTTCGCCGCGCAGGTCGCCTACTGCGCCAGGCATCTCCAGCCGATCCCCGAGGTGGACGACGACCTCGGGTCGATTCTGGCGCGGGTCGAGAGCGGCGAGCTGTCCGAATCCGAAGCGGTCGCGCGCCTGTCCGGGATTCCGGGTGGTCTCCTGTGAGAATCGGCGTGATGTTCCCCGGCCAGGGTTCTCAGGTGCCCGGCATGGGGCAGGACCTGTACCACGAGGACGAACAGGCGCGCGGCCTCTACGACACGGCGTCCGAGATCCTCGGCTACGACCTACTGCGGGCCTGTGAGGACCGCAACGGGGAGCTGTCCGACACCACGATCCTTCAACCGGCGATCCTCGTTCACAGCGTGGCGGCCTGGACGTTGCTGTCCAGATCGTTGCCCGAGCGGCCGGTCGTCATGGCGGGCCACAGTCTCGGCGAGCTGTCGGCCCTGGTCTGCGCCGGGGCCCTCGACTTCGGCGCCGCTGTCGCCCTGGCCAGGCACCGAGGTCAGCTCATGGCCGCGTGCCCGCCCGGCGCGATGGCCGTCGTGTTCGGCCCGCCAGCGGATGAGGTCGGTCGCGTGCTCGCCGAAAGCGCCGGTGGCGCCGTAGTCGTGGCCAACCGGAACGCTCACGACCAGTGCGTCATCAGCGGGGAGATCCAGGCGGTCGCGGCGGCACGGACGGCGCTGTCCGCCCGTGGGGCGGTGACCAGACCACTCAAGGTCGCGGTTGCTGCTCACAGCCCCCTGATGCGGCAGGCCATCGAGCCGTTCGCGCACGCGGTCGCGCGGGCGGCGATCCGTGACGCGGCCGTCCCGGTCGTCTCCGCCTGCGTCGGAGCGGTCCTCAGCACGGCCGAGGACCTGGCCGGCAGCGTGCGTGGGCAGCTGACGGGGTGCGTCGACTGGCCTGGCGCCGTCGTGCTCATGCGCGCCCAAGGCGTTGACGTGCTGATCGAAGCGGGGCCCAAGTCAGTGCTGCGAGACCTGACCCGCACGGTGGCCCCCGAGATCGCCGCCTGGTCGTGCGACAGTGTGCGCGCGGCACAGGAGGTGGCTGCGGCCTTGTCGGGCGGCGCCGTACAGGCCGAAGCGGACAGCTTCGAGGAGTTCCTGTTGGCGGCTCTCCGTCTGATCGTCGGCACTCCCGCCCTCGCGCGGCTGTCCGCCGAAGCGTTCGAAACGGAGATCCGAGCGCCCTACGCACGCCTGGTGGACCAGCTTGACGCGGTACGCGCCGACCGCGTGCCCGACAGCCACCCAGCGATGGAACAGGCCGTCCGCGATGTCGGCGGCGTGCTGCGAGCCAAGGGGTTCACAGATCAGCAAAGCCACGCCGCGATCGAGCGGGCCCTGGCGTCGGCCACTGCCCCAGCTCGCCGCCGTGCCGTACATGATCAGGCGGGTCCGGCCGCCGAGGAGTTCTGAAAATGGCCTTCCCCGATCGTTCACGTGTCAATCCGTACCGCCTGTACCTGGGAATTCAGGTTGCTATGTCCTTCCTGGTCACGATGGCGTTCACCACCTCAGTGGTGTATTACGTCGACGAGGCCGGGCTGAATCCGTTCCAGCTCGTGATGCTCGGAACCGTGCTGGAGGGCGCCTACTTCCTGTTGCAACTCCCGACGGGGATGCTGGCGGACCTGGTCAGCAGGCGGGTATGCGTCGTGGCCGGCGTGCTCATCTACGCCGGGGGCATGGTGATGCAGGGCGTGGCTCCGGTCTTCGTCAACCTGCTCATCGCCCAAGGGGTGCTCGCCCTGGGCGCCGCATTGATGAGTGGCGCGCAGGAGTCATGGGTCGCCGACGAGACCCGCGAGGCGGAGATGACTGGGGTCTACCTCAGAGCCTCCCAGCTCGGCTCCGTGGGGACGATCGTGGGCAGCCTGCTCAGCGGCCTCGTCGCGATGCTGGCGCTGAACATGCCCCTGCTCATCGCCGGCGGGCTCATGGCCGTCGGCGGCGTGGCGCTGGCCCTCTTCATGCCGGAGAACAATTTCCACCGGCCGGAACAGGTGTCCGGGTTCGGAACGATGATGCGGCAGGTCGGCTCGGAGCTGGGCGGTCAGGTGCGGGACTCCTACCGCATCGGCCGCGCCGTCCCCGGCCTGCTGTTCCTGCTTGGTATGACCTTCTGCTTCGGGCTGTGGAGCGAGAGTTTCGACCGGCTCTTCGGCGCCTTCCTACTGGAGGACATCACCTTCCCCGATGTCATGGGCCTGGAGCCCGCCATGTGGTTCAGCATCCTCACCTGTGCAACGGGACTGGCGAGCATGGTAGCCGCGGGCTGGACCGCCCGCCGTACCGAGCGGCTCGGGTCCGGCGCGATCATCGGGATGCTCCTGCTGTCCACCCTCGTGACGGCGGCGGGAGCGTTGGCCATGGGGCTGTCCCAGAACTTCGCGATGGCGGTGGTCTTCCTGATGGTGGTCTCGGCCGCGCGGCAGCTTTACGGGCCGCTCGTCGACGGCTGGCTGGTCACCCGAGTGGACTCCAAGGCGCGGGCGACCGCGCTGTCGGCCAGAGACATGTTCGACAGCGGCGGGCAGATCATCGGCGGACCGTTGGTGGGCGCGATCGGCAGCGTGGTCTCGATCAGGGCCGCTCTCACGGCCGGCGCCGCGCTGCTGGTCCCGGCGGTGCTCTTCCTGGCCGGGGCCGATCGCCGGATCAAGGCCGCTCTCGCGGACGCGGCTCCGGTGAACGGCGACAGGGGGGCGCGGTGAGCACGGGATCGAAATTCCACGGCACGGGCACCGAGCCGGACTCGCCTGCGGTGGTGTACGCCTTCGGCGAGGCCGGATCGGGAGCGGCGGCCTGGAAAAGCTACCGGACGATGCTGGCGGGCCTGGCCGAAGTCCGCGCCGCCCGGCTTCCGGGCCGCGAGAGCCGTCACTGCGAGTCCCCGCTCGGGTCGGTGCGCGAACAGCTCGACGATCTCGCGGACGAGGTCGCCACGCTCGTTGACCAGGACGAGCGGCCCTTCATCGTGGTCGGTCTGTGCGCGGGCGCCCTGTCCGCCTTCGAGCTCGCCCGCCATCTGTCCAGCCGTACCGGGCATGGCCCGGCCGGGCTGGTCGTGGGAGGCCAGCACGCTCCTTCGCTGGTGCCGGGCGACTCCAGCCCGGTTCACACCTACTCCCGAGAAGAGTTCCGCGCCTGGTGCGAAACGAATCTCAGCGACCGTCCCGAACTCGGGGACCAAGCCGCGTTCGAGTTCTTCGCCCCGATGCTCCAGGCGGACTTCTCCGTCGTGTCCTCCTACCGTTTCGAGCCGCTGCCACTGCTGGCCTGCACTGTGACCGCGGTGTGCGAGGAAGCGGACGAGGAGCGGACACGTGGTTGGGCCCAGACCACCGCAGGCGCGTTCACCTTGTGCTGCGTCGCCGAGCCCGTCACGACGGGCAGCCTGGTGCCGCCGACCGCCAGCCAACTCGCCGCACTCACTCGTTCACGGCGGCCCGTATGAACGTTCGTGCCTACCGAGAGATGCCCATGGAACGCGCCTATCCGCTGACCCGTGCCCAGGAACGCCTGTTCTTCCTGCATCGCCTGGACGCCGACGCCGGGACCTACGCCTTCCCCGTCCATCTGAGATTGCTGGGACCGCTGGAGGTCGGCACGCTGGAATCGGCGCTTGCCGACGTCGTAGAACGCCACGAAGTCCTGAGATCGACCATCGACATCCGGGACGGGCGGCCCGTCCAGATCGTCGGCGACCGTGGCTGCGCGCTGCGGCACCTCGACCTGCGCGGCTATCCCGAGGCGGCGCGCGAGCGGCTGGAGAGCGAGGCCGTCGACCGGGAGTGCAACGCCCCCTTCGACTTCCGCGACTGTTTCATGCGCGCCCTGCTGGTACGGCGGGCGGACGAGGAATTCCTCCTGCTGCTGACCTTTCACCACATCGTGTTCGACGGCTGGTCGGTCGGTGTGCTGATGGACGAGCTCAGCGATGGCTACCGGAGGCACCGGGGCCTGGCGACAGCCCCCGTCGAGCCGCTTTCTCTGCAGTACGGCGAGTATGCCGCCCGTGAGGCGCTGACGGAGAGCATCGCCGCGATGGGCACCCAGGCGGCCTTCTGGAAACAGAGACTGACCCCGGTCCCGCCCTACCTGCGTCTGCCGACGGATCACCCCAGGCCGGAGGTACTGAGCGGCAAGGCGCACCGCGTGTGGACGTACGTCGACGCCGAGCTGACCGCCGCGCTCGAACAGCGCGCACGGCAGCAGCGGGCCACCCTCTACATGTTGCTGTTGACCGCCTATCAGGCGCTTCTGGGACGGCTCGCCGGGCAGAACGATTTCTGCGTCGGCGGAGCGACATCGGGCCGCCACGATCCCGCCACGCACCCGATGATCGGAACGCTGGTCAATGAGCTGGTCTATCGCTCGGAGTACGAGCCTGGTCTCACCTACGAGCAACTGATCGCACGGGTGCGGCGCGGTGCCTTGGATGTCTATCGGCACGACAGGCTGCCTTTCGAACGGCTGGTGGAGCTCGTGACTCCCGTCCGGAGCCTGTCCCACCACCCGTTGTTCCAGCACGCAGTGACATTGCAGCCCGACCTAGGCGGACCCGGCCTCGAGCTGGACGGCATCGTGGTCAGCGGCTTCGACTCGGGAGCCGAGGGCAGCGCGCTGGACCTCACCGTCTCCTTCCATTACGAGGGGGAGCGCCTGGCCTGCGTGGTGGACTACTCGACTGACCTGTGGGACGCCCCGTGGGGAGAATCCTTCGCCGCCGACCTGGTGGCCGTCCTGCGGGCCCTGGCCGACGATTCGGGGCAGTCAGTGGATTCGCTACGGCTGAGCAGCGCTGTTCAGAGCTCCACGCCCGAGCTCCGGCCTGCGGCCGTCGCGCCTTCCAACGACGCGCCGGCAGAGGCCGTGAGCCATGCGATATCGGTGCTGAGCGAGGTCTGGAAGGAGGTTCTCGGGCTTCCGTCCCTGGCCCCCGACCAGAACTTCTTCGACATCGGCGGCGACTCCCTCATCGGGCTGCGTGTGGTCGCCTCTGTGCGCAAGCTCGGTTATCCGATGCGTCTTCGCCACATCTTCCTCGGGCAGACGGTGGCGGAGCTAGCCGTGCTGCTGGTCCAGGAGGCGGGCAGCGCGCCGGCTGAGGAAGAGGCCGACGGCTCGCAGGCCACGGGCACCGCCCCCCTGCTGCCCATCCAGTCGTGGTTCCTGGCCGCCGATGACGCGGATGCCGGGCACTACAACTACAGCAACGTGTTCGAACTGGCCCCCGAGGTCAGCGCGGAACACCTGAGCGAGGCCATCGACGCGGCGCTGGCTCACCACGACGCGTTCCGGCTGAGGTTCAGCAGATCAGCCGCCGGCGACTGGGAGCAGTCGTACGTGACGGCTCCGCCGTCCGGTGTCATGCGGATGTTCGACCTGTCCCGGATCGGGACGGCCCAGGCCGAAGCGGCTTTCGACCGTGCCGTGAAGACCTGCCAGTCCTCGATCGGGCTCGCGCACTGGCCACTGGTGTCCTGCGCGTTGTTCAAACTGCCGGACGGCGGCAGACGGCTGCTGCTGACGGCCCACCACCTCATCATGGAACCGGCGTCCATGAGTATTGTCGCCGACGACATCGCCACGGCTTGTCGGCAGATGGCCCGAGGGGACCGGATCGACCTGCTTCCGCAGCGCTCGTCGTACCAGGACTGGGGGCGGGCGCTCGAAAAGCTCGCATTCTCCGACGAGACGCGCTCGGAGATCGGCTATTGGCTCGACGTCGCCGATTCGGCTCCCGGCCGGTTGCACGTCGACTTTCTGGGCGGCAGAAACGACGTCGCCGCGCAGGTGACCCTGATCGAAACGCTGAGCGAGGAGGAAACCGGCGCTCTTCGGCGTGCCGTCGCCATGGTGCCGGGCGCCGGACTCACCGAGGCCGTGCTCGCCGGATCCGCGGCGGCACTGCGCCCGATCATCGACGGGGAGTCTCTGCTGGTCGACTTCGAGACCCATGGCCGGGAAGACATCGTCGACTCGATCGACCTCACGCGGACCGTGGGCTGGTTCGCCGCCCTGTTCCCCATCGGGCTGCGCGCCGATGTCCCGGAGCCGCGCCGCGCGCTGGAAGAGGCCACGCGGGACCTGCGGGGCGTGCCCCGAGGCGGGCTCGGTCATGGGCTTCTGACGTTCATTTCCAAGGAGCTGCCCTACCGGCGTCAGCGTGTGGGCGTGACGTACCTCGGCGCTGTCGCCGCGGGCGACGCTGAAGACGCGGTGCTGACGTTCGCCGGGTTCCCCGAGCATGACAGGGCGGCTCGGATGACCCGCCCCCACGAGCTGGAGATCACCGCGGTCGTCGCCGACGGAGAGCTCTCATACTCCATCACCTACAGCGGCAACCGCTATCCCGAGCAAAGGATCAAGGAGCTGCTGGCAGGTATGCGGACGTACTTCCAACAGCTGATCGCCACGGAGGACATGCGATGACTTCGGCGTGGTCGGCGGAACGACTGGACGCCTGGGTAAGGCTCATCGAAGGACACCCCGAGGTGTTGTCGGCCCGCCTCCTGCCGGGGCCGGAGCCGCGGATCGATGTGGTGCCCCGAAGCCTGGTCACCGAGACGGTCGAGGGGTGGCAGTACGTCTTCGACGATCTCTATGAGTCGGTGGCGGAGGCCTCGGGAGGCCGGGACCCCCGCTACGCCGGCTGGATCGACGGTCTCACCGGGCAAGCGGTCCCGGACGCGGAGATGAAGGAGTGGGCCGACGCCGTCGTGGGCCGCATCCGCGCGCTGCGCCCGCGCAGGATTCTCGAGATCGGCGCGGGCACCGGCATGGTGATGAGCCGGCTCCTCACCGACCCCGGTCTTGAGGAGTACGTCGCCACCGACTTCGCCCCCTCGTCACTCGCGATGTTGCGAGCGACGAGGGACGCCCGGGTCCGGGTGCTCCAAGCGGCCGCGCACGACGAACTCCCGGCTTCGGAGGGCGGCGCCTACGACACCGTCGTCCTGAACTCCGTGATCCAGTACTTCCCGAGCATCGACTATCTGGAGGATGTGATCGCTTCAGCCGTCGCGCTGACCGCTGAGGGGGGCCACGTCTTCCTTGGCGACCTTCGCGACACGACGCTGCTGGAGACGTACTACCGCCAATGCGCGGCCCGTTCTGGCACCGATTTCGACCTTGAGTTCCACCAACGCAGGGACTACGAGCTCAGCATGTCGCCGGACTACGTCAGGTCTCTGGGGCGGCGCTTCGAGGCCGTGACGGCTGTCGAGGCGGCCCCCAAACAGGGCCGGTTCCGCAACGAGATGACGCTCTTCCGGTTCGACGCGGTGCTTCATCTGGGCTGTCAGCCACCTGACGACCATTTCCAGCTGCCCTCTCCGAGCGGGACCGATTCGCCCACTCCAAAGCAGGCGCCGCTGCCACCGGGGCGCGCGTGGTCACTTCTGGACTCCTTGACGGCGCTGGCCGGGTCTACCGGCGGTGACCTGCCGGCCATCAGATTCCGGCAGCGCCCCATCGGCGATATCGAAGGGAAAGAGGCCGAACATGGATGAGCTGTCCGAAGAGCTGGCGCCGCTGGTGCTGGCCTCCTGGAAGGCGGTTCTCGGGCACGAGGAATTCGGCCTCGAGTCCGACTTCTTTGCGATCGGAGGCAACTCCTTCTTGGTGGCGCAGGTGATGGCCAGCCTGTCCAAGCAGATCGGGGCCAGACTGCCGTTGCGGTTGTTCTTCGCCAATCCGACGGTTCGCGGGATCGAGCGGGCCATCGCCGCGCATCAGGGCCGCCCATGAGCGTCTACCCCGACCCGGCCTGGAACGAGACGCATGTGGCGTTTCCCGAGAACGCCACCATCCTCGATCTGATCAAGGATGCGGTGGCACTGTCCGCGGAGGCGCCTGCCGTCGGCGACTCCACCGGAACGACCATGAGCTACGGCGAACTGGACGCGGCCTCCGACCGCCTGGCGCGGTTGCTGTCCGAGATCGGCGTTGGAGCAGGCAGCCATGTGGCCTTGTACAGCCAGCGGGACACCTGGGCTGTGGTCTCCCTCGTCGCCATTCTCAAGGTGGGTGCGACCTATGTGCCCATCGACCCCGCCTGGCCCACCGCGCGAGCCGAACTGCTGCTCAACGAGCTCGGCGTCGACGTCGTCATCGCCGGAGCCGGGCAACACCGGCAGGCGCAGCGCCTTGCGGCCGCCGCCTCCGCTCGCGGAGTGATCTGCCCGGGACTACGGGAGCGGTATTCGGCCGGAGCGGCACTCGACACGGAATCCCTGGTCAGCTTGTTCGACTACGTCGTCGCCGACGAGGACCGCCTCGGCGCGGCGGGGTTCAACATCCGCGGTACCGCCGAGTTCGGCCTTGACGACCTGGAGACTTACCGGCAGCACGTGGCGGGCCACGCGCTCGCCGGGACGCAGGGGCCTTTGGCGATCCTGGAGATCGGCTGTGGTTCCGGCGAGCTGGTCGACGAGCTGCTGTCCGAAGCGGACAGATACGTGGCCGTGGATATCTCCCCGGTCGCGGTCGGCAGAGTGCTCGACCGGCATCCGAGCGTGGAGGGCGTGGTCTGCCCGGCCCACCTCGTCCGCGACCACGTGCGCGGTCCGTTCGACCTCGTGGTCATGTCGAGCGTCGTGCAGTTCTTCCCCGATATCGAGTACCTGTACGCCGCTCTGGAAGCTGCGGCCGGACTGCTGCGGCCGGGCGGCCGGATCCTCCTGGGCGACCTGATCGACCCGGAACGGGAGGACCACGCGGGACTCGCGTTGCCGAGGGTGGCGTTCGAGGCGATCGCCGGGGTGCTGCCTTCGATATCGGGCGTGAAGGTGCGCGAGCGGGCCGGTGCGGGACTGCGCGGTGTTCTGGGGCGGCGATTCGATGTGGAGCTCGAGATCGGAGCGAAGCCGCTAGCCGTACGGGTGCCGACATTCTGGTCCGGAGCCGACATCGACGATCGGCCCGCCTCTCCTCCCGAATCGGGACCGGACGCGGACTCCATCGCTTACATCATCTTCACCTCAGGTTCCACCGGGGCGCCCAAGGGCGTCACCGTCCAGCACCGTTCCGTGGTGAATCTCATCTCCTGGCTGCGGCGCGCGTACGGGGTCGGGCCGGGCGACCGGCTGCTCGGGGTCGCTTCCTTCTGCTTCGACCTCTCCGTGTTCGACGTTTTCGGGACGTTGGCCTGTGGCGGATATCTGCGCGTGGCCGATGCCGAGGAGATCAGCGAACCGGAAACGCTGATCGACCTGCTGGTCCAGGAACAGATCACGATCTGGGATTCGGCCCCGGCGCTGCTCGGCATGGTGACGCCGTTCCTTGAGCTGCGTGACGATCTCGCGGGGGCGCCGCTGAGGCTGGTGCTCCTGAGCGGGGACTGGATTCCGCTGACGCTGCCGGGCGAGGTCAGGGCGGCGTTTCCGGGAGCGGACGTCGTGGCCATGGGAGGAGCCACGGAATGCACGGTGTGGTCCAACCACTTCCTGGCCAACGAGATAGACCCGGCCTGGCCGAGCGTGCCGTACGGCGTGCCCATCGACAACACGCGGTACTACATCCTCGATGAGGAGCTGTCTCCGTGCCCGGTGGGGGTCGCTGGAGACCTCTACATCGCGGGCGTGTGCGTGGCAGTCGGCTACGCCGCCGCCCCGGCGTTGACCGCTGCCAAATTCCTGCCGGACCCCTGGGCGGTGGCCGCTTCGGACCGGATGTACCGAACCGGCGACCGGGCCAGATGGTGGCCGGACGGGGTGATCGAGTTCCTCGGACGCCTGGACGATCAAGTCAAGATCCGCGGCTACCGCGTCGAACTTGGGGAGGTGCGGAGCATTCTGGCGCAGGCCGAAGGCATACGGGCCGCGCAGGTGCTGCCGGTGGCCGGTGTGGGCGGTAAACAGCTCGCCGCGTTCTACATCGCCGATGACGTCACTGAGCTGGACATACGAGACTTCGCCGCCCGCCGGCTGCCGGCCTACATGGTGCCTGCCAGCTTCATCAGGGTGGCCTCCTTCCCGATCAACTCGGTGGGGAAGGTGGACCGGGACGCTCTCACGGCGATGGTCGCGAGGCAGCGAAGCGTGAGCGCATGAGCGACGCCGTACGGGACCCCTGGCTGGTGGAGATCGTCCCTGGTTCGGATGCCGGGAAGGACGAGGTGTTCTACGCCGTGCCCCACGCCGGTGCGGGCGCGGCTGCGGTCCGTGATCTGTGCCGGGTGGTCGGCCGGTACGCGACCACGGTCGCGGTGAGGCTCCCGGCACGGGAGGCCAGGCTCGAAGAGCCCCCGCTGCGGGAGGTCGCTCCGATCGCGGACGCCGTGGCCGAAGCGATCATCGGGCATGCCCGGGGCAGGAAGATCACGATGTACGGCCACTGCTCTGGAGCGATCGTGGCCTTCGAGACCGCGCTCCGCCTCCAGACCGCCGGAGTCCGGGCGCTGTTCCTCTCGGCTCACCAGCCGCCTGACCGGATCGTTCGCGACGACGTGTGGCGCTGGCCCGGCGAACCGTTCATCCAGCGGGTCGCGGCCGACGGCTACATGCCCCCCTACATCCTTGAGGACCCTGAGCTCCTGGCCTTGATCGAGCCAGCTCTACGTGCCGACTACGAGGCGATCGAGACCTACCGGCCGTCGGCTGACGCCCGGTTGGACGCGCCCATTCTCGGTATTCTCGGCACGGCTGACGATGCCGTCGACGAGCGAGACTTCGCGGCCTGGTCCGGTTTCACCTCGTGCGGCTTCGAGCTGTACAAGGTCCGGGGCGGTGGCCACAACCTCCTGTTGAGCTGGACCGCGGAGGTCGCCGAGGTCATCACCGGGTGGTCGCGATGGCACTGATCCATGACGCGATCGTCGTCGGCGCACGCTGCGCGGGGGCGGCCACAGCCATGGTCCTGGCCGGATCCGGGCACCGAGTCCTGATGGTGGATCAGGCGTCCTTTCCCTCCGACATCATGTCGACGTGCTACATCCACCAACCCGGCGTCGCTCAGTTGTCGGAGTGGGGGATCCTGCCCGCGCTTCTTGAGACTGGTTGCCCTCGGTTGACCCGTCTGACGCACACCATCGGGCCGGTGTCGGTCTCCGGCCGCATGCCGGAGTATGAGGGCGTCGATTTCGCCGTCGCTCCGCGACGCCATCTGCTCGATCAGGTGCTGGTAGATGCCGCGCAGGCGGTGGGCGCCGAGTTCAGGCCCCGCACGAAACTGATCGACCTCATTCACCGTGAGGGGCGGGTCGTTGGTGTGCGGCTGCGCGGTCACGACGGAGCGGTTTCGGAGGAGTACGGCAGGGCCGTCATCGGAGCCGACGGGATGCGATCTGCGGTCGCCAGGTTGAGCCGCGCTGCCCAAACCGTGGATGACGGGCGCCGTACGTGCGTCTACTACACGGGCTGGCGTCTCGGCGGCGACGAGGTGCGCATCGTCGAGTCCCACCACCGGTCCCTGTCGGTCATTCCGACTCACCACGGGGTTTCGTTGATCGCGACCTACGCGCCCCAGCGTGAATTCCGGCGAATCCGCACCGATCCCCTGCGGTTCCATCTGGAAACGATCCGTGAGCTAGCGCCAGACCTCGATGACCTGCTGCAGGACACCGAGCCGGTGATGCGGTTGACCGGAACTGGGGACCAGCGGAACTACTTCAGGGAGCCCGCCGGCCGAGGCTGGGCTCTGGTCGGTGACGCCGGGCACCACAAGGACAGCATCACCGCGAGGGGGATCACCGACGCGTTCGCGCAAGCCGAGCTCCTGGGGCAGTCGCTGGCGGGCAGGTGCGGGTCGGATCAGGCCGTGGACGCCGCGCTGGCGGAGTTCGCCCGGAGACGGGACGCGTCGGTCGCCGAGTCGTACGCCGCGACTCTCACGACGACCGAACTTGAGCTGTCAGCCCGCCGGCTGGAGACCCACCGGAGAGTCAGCACGTCAGCGGTGCTGACCGAGATCTATCTCGCCGCTCTGGCAGGAATTCGTCCGGCAGGAGTGAGCGGATGAGCTTCCTATGCGCCGACGTGCTCAATCTCGCCATCATCGCGCACGTCGATGCTGGCAAGACGAGTCTAACCGAGCGGCTGCTGTTCGAATGCGGTGCCATCAGCGAGATCGGCAGCGTCGACGACGGCACCACCCGGACGGATTCGAACGAGATCGAGCGGGCTAGAGGCATCACCATCCGCTCGGGAGTGGTGTCCTTCCAGGACGGTGACCGGCAGTACAACCTCGTTGACACCCCGGGGCACGCCGACTTCGTGGCCGAGGTGGAACGGGCCCTGATGGCGGTCGACGCGGTGATTCTCGTGATCGCGGCGCCTGAGGGCGTGCAGCCGCAGACTCGGGCACTTCACCGGGTCGTCGCCCGTCTCCGCCTTCCGACCGTGGTGTTCGTGAACAAAATCGACAGTGTCGGCGCGGCCGGGTTCGAACTGATGAAAGAGCTTTCCGCGAAGCTCGGCCTCACCCCGGTGGCGATGGGGACGCTGGCGAATCAGGGCACCCGTGAGGCCGAGTTCACGGAGATCAGGGACGCCGGGTTGAGGCGGCATTGGGCCGAACGTCTGGCCGAACATGACGAAGTGATCTTGGAGCACTTCGTCGGCGACCGGCAGCCCAGCGACGAGCAACTGCTCAAGGCGCTCCGCGAGCAGGTCGGCGCTGGTTCGGTACAACCGGTGGTGTTCGGGTCGTCCCTGACCGGCGCGGGAATAGATGCGCTGCGATCGGTTCTGAGGCGAGTGCTGGAACCGTCGCCAGGCTCAGCTGAGCTGTCCGCCCGCGTGTTCGCCATCGAACTCGACGAGCGGAGGGAAGCGACCGCGCTGGTCCGCTGCTACGGCGGGTCGCTGGCCGATCGCCAGCAAGTGACGGTTCAGCGGCTCGATGGCACCTCCTTTCGCGCCAGGGCCCGGGGCCTCACCGTGGTGGCTCCGCGATCGGATACGCACAGGAACCTCACCGCAGGCCATATCGCGAGACTTCGGGGTGTGCCGCTGGGAGTGGGCGACCGGCTGGGAACGGGCGAGATCCCGGCGCGGCATGGGCAGTTTCCCGCACCGGCGCTCCAGGTCGCGGTGCGGCCTGACGACCCCCTCAAGGCTCCGGCGTTACGCGCCGCGCTGCTCAAGCTCGCGGACCAGGACCCGCTGCTCAGAGCGGAGTTGGGGCCTGACGGTGAGTCGATCGTTCATCTGTACGGCGACGTGCAGCAGGAAGTCCTTCAGGAGACCCTGTCGCAGGACTTCGGCCTGGAAGCGCGATTCGACGAGCCGGAGATCGTCCACGTGGAAAGGCCCGTCGGCGTCGGGAGCGCGGTCGAGATGATCGGCAACGGCTTCCTGGCGACCGTGGGACTGCGCGTGGCCCCGGGTGTCGGCTTCACCTACCGGCGAGAGGTCGAGCTGGGCGCCATGCCTGTCTCCTTCCACGACGCGGTTGAGGAGAGCGCCGAATCAGCCCTGCGCCAGGGGCGTCACGGCTGGCGAGTGATCGACATTGAGGTCACCCTGACACACTGCGGGTACTGGGCGCGCCCGTACTCGGCCGCAGCCGACTTCCGCGACGCCACTCCGCATGTGCTGATGCGCGCGCTGGCGGGGGCGGAGACGAGGGTCTACGAGCCGATGCACCGCTTCTGGATCGAGCTGGAGGAGGAGTACCTCGGCACAGTGACCCAACATCTTCGACGGCACGAGGGCGAGGTCGAGCAGTACGGGCAGGCGGTTGACCTGTGGCTGATCGAGGGCCGGATCCCGCTGCGCACCCTGGCCACCGTCCGCCGCCAGCTCATGTCACTGACCAACGGCAGGGTGTTGCTGACATCACTCGCGGACGGTGACAAGGAAGCCCGGCGTGAGCCCCCGCCCATGCGTCCCCGCACCGACGGCAATCCCTTCGACAGGGACGAGTACATGAGATTTCTGGCTCATCGATGATCGCGGCTATCGGAAGACACAGATCGGGCGTCGAGTGAAGAACACACCATCCCAAAGCGTCGGCCTGCTGAGCCGGATTCGCCACATCGCCGCGTCCCGTGGCGACGCGCAGGCGTTCGTCTTCGTCGATCACCGAGGTGAGGCAGCGGAGCTGCGATGGAAGGACCTTCTGGCCGCGGTGGAGGCCGAGGTCCAGCGCATCGCGTTCCACGCGCGGCCTGGCTCTCTGCTCACGGCCCCCGCAGTCAGCTCCCAGCACGGCATTTCCCAGTTGCTGGCGGTGCTCGCGTCAGGGCACACCCTGCTTCCTCTCGACCCCCGAAGCCCGCACGAGACCAAGTATCGGCTCATCGAACAACTCACGAGCCAAGGCGCGGTGGTCGATGAGGTGGAAGCCTTGCTGGGTCCGGGCGGGCTGGCGTCGGCCGCCTTCATCGAAGGCGGCTATGTGCTGGCCACAGGCGGCACCACCGGAGACCCCAAGCTGGTGTACTACCCGAAGGAGCCAACCTACCGCGCGCCGTCGGCATTGCTGAAGCGCACCGGGTGGCGTGAGTTCCAGACGCAACTGCTGGCGGGGCCGCTTCATCACGCCGCTCCGTTCTCCCGGCTGATCGACGGCGTGCTCAGCGGCAACACCATAGTCGTTCCCCGGGTCTTCAAGGCTGAGGCCGTCCTCGGCGCCGTCGAGCGGTTCGGGGTCGAATGGGCGCAGCTAACGCCGAGCAACATGCTGGTCCTCGACGATCCACTACGGCGGCGTCCCGAAGCGTTCCGCTCCCTTCGCGGAATCCTGCACACTGCGGCGCCCTGTCCCGCCGACACCAAACGCAACTGGATCAAGCATCTCGGCGCCGACCGGGTCTTCGAGATGTACACCTCGACCGAAGGTATTGGCGCGACGTTGTGCGACGGCCATGAGTGGCTCGCCCGCCCCGGCACGGTGGGGCGCGGTTTCTTCACCAGGGTCAGGATCTTCGACGATCAGGGGCTTCCCCTGCCGCCCGGTGGCACGGGCACCGTCCACATGAGAAGTGTGCTGAGGAATCAGCCCGCCGGCACCATGGGCGGCTATCAGTCAGTGGGGGACCGGGGGCACCTCGACGAGAATGGATATCTGTTTCTCTCGGGGCGTCGTGAAGACCTGATAATCGTCGGCGGCGAGAATGTTTATGTCTCGGAAGTGACATCGGCGATTCTTTCCTGCGTGGGCGTCGCCGATGCGGCCGTCGGCGAGCTTCCGGACCATCAGCTCGGATCCAGGCTGTGCGCTTTGGTGGTGCGCCGGCCGTCCGCTCCGTTGACCGTAGCCGACCTGCTCGGACACTGCCTGTCCCGGCTGGAGCCCTACAAAGTCCCGTCGGAGTTTCGCTTTGTCGACGCGCTGCCACGAACGCCGGCAGGCAAATTGGAGCACATCTCGTTTTCTCGACTCATGGAGGCGTTGTGAGCCAGGCAGTTCCGGGGCCCGGTGAAGCGGTGACGGCAATCAATCGCATTTGGAATCAGGTGCTCGGCGTGAATTGTCTGGACAGCACCGATGACTTCTTCGATCTCGGCGGGTCGTCGGTCGACGCGCTCGTCATGCTGCGAATGCTCGAAGCCGAGCTGGCGATGGAGTTCCCGCTGGCCGAGTTCTACGACACGCCAACGATCGAGGCTCTCGCCGAGCGTGTCCGGAGAATCAGAGTGATGTCCGAGGGCGGCGTATGAGGGCGCTGACCGTGGAGTTCGCAGGACTTGACGAGGCTTCCGGCCCGCTCACCTGGGCGCAGAGCTACATGTTGAAGATGATTTACCTGGCCTCCCCGGGGACGCGAGGTCAGTTCAACGTGGCGTCATACATCAGAATTCCCAAGGGTGTGACGTTCCAGCATGTCGTCAGGGCTTTCCGTGCGCTGGCCGAACGGCACCAGAGCTTCAGGACCGTTTATCGGGCCGTCGGCGGCGCATTCGAGCAGCGTGTTCTCGGCGACGGGACGATCGAGATCGACATCATCCACCGGTCGGAGCCGTTCGCTCCTGATTCGAGCGAAGCCGGCGAGCTGTTTCGCGGGCTGCAATCCGAGGAGTTCGACCTGGGGAAGGCGTGGCCGTATCGGCCGACTCTGATCTGCCGGTCCGGGGTTCCCGTGTTCCTGGTGATCGTCTTCTCTCATCTCACCTCGGACGCCGCCGCCAGTGCGCTGCTGCAACGGGAGTTCACGAGTCTCCTGCTGAAGTGCAGGTCCGAGGCCGAGATCGACAGCGGCAGCCCGGTGGCCCAGCAACTGGAGGTAGCTGCCTATCAGCAGTCGGCCGAGGGAGTGTCCAGGGGCGAGCGCTCGATAAGGCACTGGGAACGTGTGCTGTCGCGGTACTACCGTTCCGGGCAGGAGCGTCCGCGGCATGCGGGATCGGTCCGGCGGGTGCAGACCATATCGATGACCTCGCACAGGCTGGCGTCCTCCGCGGCGACGACGGCACGGCGGTACAACACGACGCCCTCGATGGTGTTCGTCTCCGCTGCGGCATTCGCTTACGCGACCATCTCGGAGCGGCCCGGTCTCATCATGGAGATCGCATGCTCGAATCGGACGAGGACCTGGGCCGAGACCCAGGGCACCTTGTTCCAGTTCGGGATCGCGGAATTCTCGGCCATGGGCGTCGACTTCGCCGAAGTGCTGAAGAACTCGGCGGCGACGGCGTTGTCGGCATATGCCCATAGTCAATATGACGACGCCGTTCTAGACGACCTCAGGCGGCGCTTGTCTGGTGGAGCGGGCCCGTACTCGCAGCTTCCCGCCATCTCGTTCGTCGTCAACGACCTCGTGGGCTGGCGCCTGTCGGCGGCGGAGTTGAATATTCCATTGGATCGCCCCGACCTTGTGCGGCCGACCTTCGGCGAGTTCGGCGACGGCGACATGGGGACGGGAGGCTACGCCTTCTATCTGGGTTACCACCGGGCCGACGGCGGGGGATTGCGGCTTGGCCTGGAATTCGACACGAGCATGCTCTCCCGCCGAGAGGCTGCCGGCTGCCTGGCGGCGATCGACTGCCTGATCTTGGAGGCCGGCCGTACGGACCTCTCATTGTCCGAAGCGAAGAACGTTGTTCGTGAATGCGTTACTGAACGGCCGGAACACGCAATATGAGAACGCTGGGAGATGCGGCGATGTCCTCTGTTGATGAAATTCGAACATATGTCATCAATTTGCGCCGCCGTCCTGACCGGCGACGACATATGCAGCAGATCCTGCCCGATGAGCTGAAAGCCAGCTATACCTCGGACTGGGACGGGCCGTTCGACGGGACCAAGCTCGACCTGGCTGAGCTGAACCGCCATGGCTATGGTCTTTTCCCCTGGGAGATGGACATCGATCACCGCTGGTGGGGCCGCCCCCTGCGGTTCGGTGAGGTCGGCTGCATGGTCAGCCATATCCACTGCTGGCGGGATGCCCTGACGAGCACCGCCTCCGTTTTCCTGATCCTTGAGGACGACGTCGACCTCGTCCCTGATTTCCGCGAACAACTCCTCCCTGGGATCAGGGCGATCAGGGGGAGTGACGGGCCGGCGCTCATTTATCTCGGCCGGGATCCGCAGGAGCCGGACACCGAGTGGCGAGACGGGATCGTGTCACCTGGATTCAGCTACGGCACCTACGGTTACATGGTGAACCGGGCAGGCGTCCAGGCGTTCCTCGCCACCGATCCGCATCGGGACATCATCCCGGCCGATGAATTCCTCCCCGCCATGTACCTCGACCACCCTCGGCCCGACGTGAGAAAGCGCTATCCGAAGCAGATCAGCGCCCTGGCGTTCGTTCCTCCTCTCCTGGTGCAGCTGCCCAAGCGTGAAGCAGGCAGCGACACCGAGCTGTCGGCCTTCGTTTCACCTCACTAACCGGAAGGCATCATGCCGGGCTCCGAAACCCCCTTGCGAATCGCAATCATCTCTCCCGTCTGGCTCCCGACACCCCCGCCCATGTACGGGGCCATCGAGCAGATAGCGAGCATCTTGGCCGACGGCCTCGTAGAACGAGGTCATCGGGTGACGCTCTACGCAGCGGGCGACTCCGTCACCTCCGCCGAGCTGCGCAGCTACTACCACGAGGCGCCAGGCTGGGGCAGCTCCGTTCAATCACCGTTCTATGAGCTCAACCACGTCCTCGCGGCCTATCGGGACATCGAGCAGTACGACATCGTCCACGATCACACGGATCCGATAGGTCCGGCTCTGGGCGCTGTCGCGGCGGCAACCGTGCCAGTGGCGCACACGATTCACACCACACCCGGAGACGATGAGAACCGCGCCATCTACGAACTGATCCACGACCGGGTCGACCTGGTCGCGGTCAGCCAGGCCCAGCGCGCCACGATCGCGGACCTCCGGGTACGTAACGTCATTCATCACGGGCTGCCCATCGACAAGTTCGAGTACTCGGAAGCCAAGGGCGACTATCTCTTCTTCATCGGGCGGATGAAGTATGGCAAGGGGCTTCATCTGGCGATCCGTGCCGCGAAAGAAGCAGGCCTGCCGCTGCTTGTCGCGACGAAGCCCATCGAGTTTCCAAAAGAGGAGGCATATTTCAGGACAGAGATCCAGCCCCTTCTCGACGATCAGGTGCAGATTCTGGGCGAGGTCGGTTTCGCCGAGAAGGTGGAGCTTTACAAGGGCGCCCGTTGCACGGTCCTCCCCACATTGTGGGATGAGCCGTTTGGGCTCACCGCCGCCGAGTCGCTGGCCTGTGGCACCCCGGTCGTCGCTCTGGGCAGGGGTGCGACGCCTGAGATCGTCGAACACGGGGTTACCGGTTTTGTCGCCGACCAGCCCGGCGAGCTGGCTGGCTACATCGATCGAGTGGCTACTGAGCTCAGCCCCCGAGAATGCCGACTGGCCGCTGAGAAGCGTTTCTCGGCAGCCCAGATGATCGATTCCTACGAACGGTTGTACCGCCGGCTGATCAGCGAGCGTCATTCCTAGTTCAGCAAAAGCGAGTAATGGAGATCTTGATGACTGATTTACTGGCCACCAGTGTCAGCCGCGGGCTGCTTGCCGGCGGTTTCGCCGAAGTCAAGCTTCCTACGGAGGCAAGTGCCCTGCTCCAGCGCTCCGTCGAGCGCAGCCGTGAATTCTTCGGCCTTCAGGACGAGGCCAAGAGAAGGCACACGAGCAATGACCGTAACTTCGGCTACCGCCCCATGGGTGTCGAATACTCGATCTCTCCCGATCGGCCCGATCTCAATGAGTGCTTCACGCTCTGGGCCGATCGCCTTGATCTCATCCCCGAAGCGGGTGAGTTGGCGCCGCTGACAGATGCTCTGCTCGGCTGGCGCGACTTTCTCGTCCCCTTCGTGAGCGACGTCATCGAGCACCTCGCCGGCGCATTCGGTGAGATGCCGCCCCCTGCCTTCGCCAAGGCGTCCTACCTGCAGGTGAACTTCTACCCGGAGTCCTCCTCCACGAGCCGTGACCTCCTTCAGGACCGGCACGAGGACGGCCATCTGCTGACCGTCATCCACACGACCGACCGTGGGCTGGAGATCTGGGATGGCGACGATGGGCCGAGGCCCATCGCGACGGGCTCCGATGAGGTGATTGTCATGGCAGGGTCGGTCCTCACTGCGCTCACGGGCGGGAAGGTCGCTCCGCTTGACCACCAGGTCCGAAATCACAACCTGGCCCACCGTATTTCAATCATGTATTTCGTGAACCCGGAACTCGCAGAGCCGCTCCATGCGTGGAACGGCGACCGCGACAGCGACCTTCGCGACCAGGTGAGGAACAAGCCGTCTATGTTCGGGTTGCCCGATGTCCCGGTCCTCTGAAAAGACGATTCTCGTCATCAACTCCGGTGACGGGACCGGCCTCAACTTCACCCGATCCCTTGAGTTGGCCGGCGGGTACCGGACTGTGGGTATCGACACCACGGTGGAGGACTTCCACACGAGCGAGGCTCACAGCAAGCACTTCCTCGTGTGGGAGGATCCGGCCGAGCTTGTCGAGGCGGTCAACACCATCGCGGACAAGGAGGGCGCAGACCTCATCTACGCGGCGGACACCAGCCCACAGCTCATGGCCATCTGCGAGCGCAGGGAGGATCTCATCCGCCCTACGCTCCTGCCGGACAAGAGTGACCACTGGCTCATGGAAGACAAGTGGGCGACCTGGGTGGCCTTGGAAGGTGCAGGCCTGCCTGTTCCTGCCACCATCCTTGCCACGGACAGAGAATCCGTCGCCAGGTTCATGCGTGAGCACGCTGACATCTGGCTCCGGCGCCGGCGCGGCAGCGGGGGATCAGGCGCGTTGGCGACAGCCTCGCTCCCACTGGCGCAGGCGTGGCTGGATGAGCACAGGGGCTGGCATGAGTTCACGGTGGCGGAGAGACTCACCACGAGAACCGCCACTTTCAGCGGGCTCTGGTACGAGGGCGACCTCGTCTGCTCCCAACTCCGGGAGAGGTTGTCCTGGAAGTACCCCTCAGCCACAGCATCCGGCGTCACCGGCGTCACCGGCGCTCAGCACACGTTGTGGGACGAATACCTGCATGATCTGGCGATCAGGTGCGTCCGCGCGACGTGTGTGAGACCGCACGGCATCATCGGCGTCGATTTCACCTTCGACCGCGAAGGAAACCCGCTGCCTACAGAGGTGCAGCCGGCGCGTTTCTATTCGTCGATCTTCTTCCTCGCGCGGGTTGGCGTGAACTTCCCCGATCTGTACTGCCGGCTCGCGCTCAACGAACTCGACAAGCCGCTGAAGCCGTCGGTCAACCCGATTCGCGACCGCCACTACTGGGTCAAGGCGGTCGACAGGCTCCCTCAGCTGTTGTCGGCGGAGGACTTCCACCGGGCCACTCCCGGAAAGACAGGCGCATGATGACACACGCTTCACTCGACGAGGTATGCGGTCAGATCGCCGACGTGGGCTACGCCGTCCTGCCTGCGTTTCTGACACCTGAGCTGCTCGGCCGGGTCCAGTTTGAATACGCGGAGCTCTATCGCCGGATGCGGGAAGCGCACGACGGCAAGCCTTTCGAAACCAGTCACAGCGGGAAGGGGCACTTCCAGATACAACCGCCCCTGAACGGCGTGTTCGCTGATCCGGAAGTCTTTGCCAACCCCTTCGTCATCGACTGCGTGCGGTCGATCCTGGGGGCCGAGGCACGATTGGCCTACTACAACTCGAACATCAGCGAGCCCGGTTCTGGCTTCCAGGACATCCATCGCGATGTGCGGTTGCTGTTCGGGTCGGAGATCTCCCTACCGACCCCGTCGTTCATGCTCGTGGTGAACATCCTCCTGTGCGACTTCACCGAAGCCAATGGCAGTACTGAGATCTGGCCGGGAACCCATGTGCTCCCCGATCGAGGCAAAGGAGAGGACCTCGTCGCCCGCTCGGCCTCAGTGGCCTCGCGCAGGCTCAACGCTCCCGCCGGCTCTGTCATCGTCCGTGACGCCAGACTTTGGCATCGGGGTACCCCGAACGAGTCACTCGAGTCCAGGTCGATGATCTCGCTGGTATACAAGCGCAAGTGGTTCGGGTTTCGCCATGACAAGTCGCTTGAGGTGTCCCAGCAAATCCTTCAGAGCTGGCCGGAAGACGTCCAGTCCCTGTTCCTCAGATAGGGGTCCAAGCGACATATGCATATTTCGTTCATCTGTAAGGGGAACATCTGCCGGTCACCGATGGCCGCCAGCGTCGCGCGGACGTACCTCAGGCAGGCGGGGCTGGACGACCGGGTGATGGTCAGCAGCGGGGGCATAGAAGGCTGGAATGCTGGAAAGCCCGCCGACCAGCGGGCGATCGCTGCGCTCTCCCGGCATGGTTACCAGACTGAGCATTCCGCGTCGCAGGTCAATCCGACTCATCTGGGTGCCGACCTTTTGGTGGCCATGGACGAAAGCCACAGGGAGGCGCTTCTCAGAGAGGTCGATCCGTCGCGGGTACGGCTGCTGCGGGAGTTCACCTCACCGAGTGTGGCGAGCCTGGACGTGCCGGATCCTTACGAAGGGGAGGCGTCGGACTTCGAATCCACTCTTCACATGATCGAGGCCGCCATGCCCGGTCTGATCGCCTGGATCCGGGAGGGCATCTCCGACCCAGTCGCGGCGGACAGGCTCAACTGATTTTCAGGCTGCCTCAGCGAGATAGGCGTTCACCCCCAGTGGACGCCTACGCTCGTCTTCTGGTGGACAGCCGAAATATGCCGCGAGCTCAGACCGGCCATCGGCGGTCTGGCTCGCGGCGTTCCACCGGACTAGGGCCTGTACGAGGTTGAGATCAGCGGGATTTGCCTGCGCGGTGCTTGCCGTCCTGGTAGGCCGGGGTCATGGCGCGCGGAGAGCTCACCGATGACGAATGGTCCTTGATCGATCCTCATCTGCCCTTGGGCGAGCGCGG